>QCNM01000001.1 GCA_003210115.1 SAR116 cluster bacterium AG-426-A06
ACAAAAGCTATTTTAATTTTATTATTAACATTCATTACCAAAGATAATCTTTCATTTTCTTTAGATGCTTTGTCTAAACTAGCGTTAAAAAATAAGCCTGGCACATAATTTCTCTTAGAAATAGTTCCGGACATAGGAGATCTATTTACATGAACATTGAAAACATTCATAAATATTCCAATCTTTGTATATTTATTTTTAGATAAGCCTATTTCACCATCTGGAATAATATCCTCTATCTCAATAATTTTACCATCAGCTGGAGCTATAACTAAACTATTATCGATATTTTCTGGGATAATTCTCTCAGGATTTCTAAAAAAATATATGCACCATAGCGTTAAAATCAGCCCAATAAAAAACAAAGGAGACCAAATCCAACCAATTATCAAAGTTATTAAACAAAATATAATTATAAAAGGCAATCCAGATGGATGAATTGGAACAAATATACTTTTTTTAATTGAATCTAATATTGACATTTTTTTTAAAACCTATGAATATTGATGAAGAGTATTATAATGTTTAAATCTGAAGAATACAAGCTTGATAAATTAGAACAAGAGCTATTAAATATAGAAAAATTTGCAAAAAATCTAGATTTAAATTCCAAAGATGAAGATCGAATGATTTTAACAAATATTGTTTCCAAAGATAAAAATTCCTCTGAAGATCATGGTAAAAGTGATATAATCTTTAGTTTAAATAAAATCAAGTTACATCTTAACCAACAAATCAAAGAAATCGATAATATAATTAAAAGCTTTGATAAATAAATATTTTGTTGATAAAAAATAAAAATATCTTATTTTAGAGATTAATATAAAATTGTTTATATTAGAAATTTGGAGATTTTAATGTGTACATTATTAGCTAAATTATGGAGATGCACTTCATTAGCAGCAATTGTAATTATTGGAACTACAAATTTAAATGTTTCATTTGCAGGTGGGGATCCTACCATTAAAGACAAGAAAGTGTACCAAACTAAATCTAATATTAAACAACATGATCATAGTAAAACTTACAAAACACAAAATAAAAAAGAAAATTTGAAGAAAAGCAAAACTACTTCAAATTTAGAAAAAACTAACAAAAATGAAGAATCAACTGTTTCTGGATTTTCTGCAGTCGAAGATGAGCCTTTAATTGTTGATTTATCATCCGTCGTTGACTCAGACGGAATGGGACAAGTAAGTGTTCAATGGCAAATATCAGATACTGGAAATAATTGGAAAAATATAAGTAAAGAAGTAAGTCAATCATTTACTCCAAGAGAAATTCACGTAGGTAAAAAATTAAGAGTAGTAATTTCATACGTAGATGGACAAGGGAATTTAGAAACATTAATTAGCCCACCTTCGTCTACTGTTAAAAATGTTAATGACAAACCTACTGGTTCCGCTAGACTTATCGGGACACCAGTAGAAGATAGTGCTCTTGTAGTTGATACATCTAGTATTTCTGATGAAGATGGTATAGGTGGTTTTGAAATTTCTTGGCAACGTTCTTCATCACAATCAGATTGGGAGGCTTTCCCTTCAGGAACAGGTGAAGTCCTTAGGCTACAACAAGAACATGTGAATTATTCTTTTAGAGCCGTAGTTTCATATGTTGATAGCCATGGGACTAGAGAAGTCTTGTATACAAGTCCATCAGAATCTATAGACAATTTAGATGATCCTGTTCAAGGTGATGTCACTATAAATGGATTACCTAAGGAAGGTTCAATTCTAAAAGCAATTTCAAATTCATTGTCTGATGAAGATGGTATAGCTTCTATTAATATTAGCTGGGAAAAATCAAAAGATGGACGTAATTGGATAGCTCTCAATAGTCTGAGTGGTCCGTCACTTAATCTTAATCAAAATTTAGTTGGATTTCAAATAAGAACAAGGGTTGCTGTAGTTGATAATTTTGGTATTGAAACAAATCTTTATAGCCTTGCAACCAGGACTGTTGAAAATGTTAACAATAGACCTTCAGGAAGAATAATTATTCGCAGAGTTGGACAATAATTTATTGATAAAACTATAATTATCATTGTAATCAAATTAAATTATGTGTTATTAGTAATTAGGAAATTAGATGACAGCCAAAACTGAAGATAAAAAAACAAATTCAAACATTATTAATTTCAATGATTTTAAGAGAAAAAATAGGCAAATAACATCTACTATTGCCGCTATAATTGCTGTAAACGTACAACATTCAGAAGATGCCTCACCTGAAGACTTATTAATTGATAGTATTGAATATAACAAAAATATTGAGCTTGTTGCTTTTGAAGATGCATTGGAAGATTTGATTGACAATTCTCAAATCGATAATTCCAAAAATTCCAAAAATTTTGTAAATGATGCTTAAATAATTTTTACAGGCAAGTTTTTTTGCCAGTTTTGGTTATTTTCATTATGAAATCCGTCATATATATTAAAACAATCTTGAAAACCATATTCAATAGCAAATTTCGCAGCCATAAGTGATCTTGAACCAGATCTACATATAAAAAATAGAGTGTCTTTTTGATTAAAATTATTTAAAAGAAATTTTTTATATTTTTCAAAAAAAGTTTGATCTATAACTGGTTCCCAATTTATTAAATAAGTTTCTTTATTTATTGATGATAAATCTGGTATTCCTGTGCTTTCCCACTCTATATCTGATCGAGTATCAATTAAATGAGAATCAACTTTTTTTGATAGAAAATCAAAAGCGTCTATTGCTCTAATGTTAATAGGTTTCAAAATATTAATTTAATTTATTTAGATATTTTCCAAATGTAGGGAGTAACAATTCCAGCTAAAAGCAATTTATAAAAATCACCTAATAAAAAAGGATAAAAACCTTTTAACAAAGCAAAATCAAACCCTTTTAAAAGTGCTAATTGAAAAATCCCTAAAGTATAAATTATTACCATACCTATCAACATTGAAATTATTGACAGTGAGATATTTTTCCCCCAACCACGATCAGCTAGATAACCTACTATAAAAGCACTTACAAAAAAACCTAAAATAAACCCTCCAGTTGGACCCATTAAATACATAAGACCTCCCCCAAACGCAAAAACTGGAAGTCCGATGATACCTTTAAAAATATATAATCCGACCGTGAGAGTTGCTAGTTTTCTTCCAAACAACATTGCTATCATCAATACGACTAAAGGTTGCAAAGTCATTGGAACAGGATAAAGAGGAACTTTAATTT
The DNA here is from genome assembly GCA_003210115.1 of SAR116 cluster bacterium AG-426-A06. Lineage (GTDB taxonomy): Bacteria > Pseudomonadota > Alphaproteobacteria > Puniceispirillales > Marisalimonadaceae > TMED54. Next base: position 3,211 of record QCNM01000001.1, read on the forward strand.
TTGCGGATGCAATTAATAACAAACTACCTAAAAAAACAGTAATTATTGAAAAGAGAATTTTTATATTTATATTGTCAGTATTCTTACCTATAAGATTTCCAACCCAAGTTTCAGTATTCATAACATTTGTTCTGTTTAACATTTATAAACGACCTTGTTTGTATCTAATGTTTAGTGATATTATTAATATAATATAACAAAATAATAAATGAAAATAAAATATGAATAATTTAGATGATATTATCACACCAACCTTTAACTGGTTAAAAGAAAAAAATAAAGTTGCAATTGCAACTGTTATTTCTACATGGGGGAGTGCTCCTAGACAAGTTGGTGGTCAAATGGCTATTAACGAGGCTGGTGAAATTATAGGTTCTGTATCTGGAGGATGCGTAGAGAACTCTGTAATAACAGAAGCTCTTGCTTCATTAAAAGATAAAAAACATAGAATTAAGGATTATGGAATCACAAATGATTTAGCATGGGAAGTTGGATTAGCATGCGGTGGTAATTTAAAAATATTAATAAACCCGTTAGAAGATAATGACAAAATTATTATCAAAACAAAAAATATGATTCAAAAAAGGGAAAGAGTTATAATTAAAGCAGATTGTAAAACTGGAAAAAGAGAAATTATTTCAAAATTAGATCAAGAACAAAATAAGACTAGTTACTTTGATCATAATGAGAATGTTTTTTATCATATAATCGATCCAAAACCACGTCTTTTTATAATAGGAGGAGTTCATCTATCTCAAGCACTTTCTTCATTAGCAAATATATGTGAATATGAAGTAATAATAATTGACCCAAGAGAATATTTTGCAAATAAAAAAAGATTCCCAAATGATTTAATAATTAGCGAATGGCCAGATGTTGCATTAAAAAATTATAATTTTAATTTTTTAGACAACATAGTTACACTAACTCATGATCCTAAAATAGACGATCTTGCATTAAAAATAGCTTTAAATTCTAAAGCTGGTTATATTGGTTCCCTTGGAAGCAGAAAAACTCATGCTAGTAGAATTGAGAGACTTAAAGGTGAAGGTTATAGTTTAGAGGACATTAATAAAATTCATGCGCCAATTGGATTAAATATTTCATCTAAAACACCACAAGAAATTGCCCTTTCTATTATGGCTGAAATTACACAAGTAAGAAGAAGTTTTTGAATAATAATAAGATCATAAAAGTTGTTTTAGCTGCTGGATTAAGCAAAAGATATGGATTTAAAAATAAAATCTTAGAAAAAATTAATGGAAAAACTCTTATTGAAATTATTTTAGATCGACTAATTCAAATTGATTCAAATAAAAATAATATAGTAGTAATTGGTGGATATAATTATAATTCTTTAAAAAAAACATTGAATAAATATGATGTAAAACTTTTTTACAACAAAAATTATAAAAATGGTTTAGGGAGTTCAGTATCATTTATTTTTAAAAAAAAAAATAAGTAAAAATGGCATAATGTTTATTCCAGGAGATATGCCTTTAATTTCTATAAAAGATTTTAAAAAACTAATTAATACTTTTTTTCAAAAACAAAATAAAATCATCTCCCCATGTTACAAAGAGAAAATTGGTAATCCTTTAATAATTCCAAAGATCTATTTTAATTTGTTAAAAAACCTAAAAAAAGATGAAGGTGCTAGAAAAGTTTTACCATCTAAAGATTTTATTCACGTGCCATGTGGCTATGGTACTATTTTTGACATAGATACAAAATATGAGTTGTTAAAAGCAAAACTATTAAATAAAAAATTAAATTGTTAAATTTAATTACTTTTTTGATATCTTAAGGCTATCATTAATAATGGAGGGATCATAAAAAAAGTAAGTAATGTTGACATTGTTAAACCTCCAAAAATAACCGCGCCAATACCTCTATAAAGCTCAGAACCAGCTCCTGGAAAAAGAAGTAATGGCGTTAAGCCGAACAAACTAGTTAGTGTAGACATAAATATAGGTCTAATTCTATTCTTAGTAGATTCTATTATACAATTTTTAAGTGTTAAGTTTTCATGTTTTTTATGCCAAACGGTTTGCTCCACCATTAAAATTGAATTATTAACAACTACGCCTGTTAATATTATGAAGCCTAGCATAGTTAACATGTCTAAAGGTTGTTTAATAAACAAGTTTATAATAATTAATGCCATAATTCCACCTACTGCTGCAGAAGGAACAATAACTAAAACTATTAAGGGTAGTGTAAATGATTTCATTAAAATTGTTAAAAGAATAAATATTACAAAAATTGCAATTAAGACATTTTGCTGCATACTATTCCATGTTCTTTCTAATTCACTTGCAGCTCCAGATATATTTACAAATACACCTTTAGGAAGTTTATCATTTAAGGGCTTAATTAATTTATCATTTAAGACTTTAATTGATTCCTCTAATGAAATGTCTTCATTAGGTCTTAATTGTATAGACAAAACTCTTTTACCTGAAAGGCGTTTTATTTGATTAGGAAGACCTACTATTTCTAAATCAGCAACCTGAGACAGCGTTATATTTTCTCCACTATTTGTTACAAAAGAAAAATTCTCTAGGTCGTCAATTTTATTAAAATTTCTTTTGCTAGATAATAATGTCATATCTATTAACCTTCCTTCAAAAGGAACTTCAGAAACTCTTAAACCATCATTGTAAACATCCAAAACAGTTGCAAATTCTCTAGCTGAAATACCATACTCTGACAATTTCAAGTTATTTGGCTTTATTATCACCTGAGGAACATCATTATTTAAAGTTGGTATGGAACGCACCTGATGACCATCTGATGGAGGAAATTCCTTTCTAATAACTCTAAATAAATTTTGTGCAACTGTTTTTATCTGTTTTAGTGAAGGTCCTGTAATATTAACTCTTATTGATCGAGACCCTCCAACAGATCTTCCAAAAAGTGATGCTTGTTGAGCAAATGCCCTTGCACCAGGTTGAGCTCTAACAGGATTAGTTAAAATTGGTAAAATTTCTTTTACTCGTTTAGCATTTTCGGTCGTAGCACCAGCAAAAGCACCTCCTGAATATGCCACAAAAAAGAACCTGGATATTTTTGGCTTTTCACCTTCAACATCAGTTTTCTTTTCCCACAATGGTTGAGCTGATTTTTCCATAGCTCGTGCAATTTCTAATGTAGCCTCTTTATTATACCCTGGAGGAACAATAATTCTTGCAAATACAAAGTTTCTGTTTCCATCTGGTAAATAATCCAAAGGAGGGATAAATGAAAAAAACAAAAATAAACGATATTAAAATAATGCTAAATATTACTGTTAAACCTCTTTTTGATGTTTCAAGGGACCATTCAATATACTTTAATATCCATGTTTTAAAATTATTAGCTAAGTTGTCAATAACAGGTATCTTAAACATTTTGTCTTGATTAAGTTTATTCCTTCTTAATGAAATATTAGCCATTGTAGGTATTAACGTTAATGATACTAAAACAGAGATAATTACAGAAACAGATATGGCAACAGCAATATCTCGAAATAACTGTCCTATAGGAAGATCAACCATCATAACTGGTATAAAAACAACCACAGTGGTTAACGCAGAACCTAAAATAGGTTTCCATACTTGCAAAGCACCATTTAATGACGCTTTTTCTGAATTTAAACCAGATTGATTGAGTCTATATATGTTTTCTTGACTAACAATAGAAGCGTCAACAACCATGCCAACAGCAAAAGCTAAACCTGCTAAAGAAATGACATTTATTGAAAGCCCTAAAGAAGAAATCATTACAAACGTTCCGACAACTGAAACTGGAATAGCAAACATAATTATAAGTGTAGGTCTAAAATTTCTTAAGAAAATCATCAAAACACAAATAGCTAGAATTCCTCCAATGATTATGTTTTGTTGAACTAAATCTATTGCGTTGTTAATGTAAACGGTTTCATCATATACATTATATAATTCTAAACCTTTATTGTTTAAGTTTGTCTTGTTTAAACTTTCTATTTCCTTATTTAATAATTCCATAGTTTTGACAACATTAGCTCCTGCTTCTCTTAAAACCGCAAAGGTTATTGCATCTTCACCATTAATTCTTCTAAAACTAGTTGGGTCTTTGTAAGAAATAAAAATATTAGCAACATCACCTAATTTCACTGAAGTACTGCTAGCGCTAGATGAATTATCAGTTTTTATAATTATATTTTGAGCACTTTCAGGAGTATAAGCAATTGATTCAGCTCTAAGAGTATATGTTCTTTTACCCTCAATTAATTCTCCTGCCGTTAGTTGGGCAGAGCTATTTTTAAGAGAATTAACCAAACTATTGATATTAATGCCAAAATTAGCAAGCTTTTGCATATCTACACTAATTTTTAATTCTTTTTTACTACCTCCTCTAAATGTAACTTCGGAAACACCATCAATTCTTGATAAATTTTCTATTATTTCAAATTCAACTAAATCACCTAAAGTGGTCATCTCACCAATTTTAGAGTCTTTTGTTTTAATTAAAACTAATCTTGATATAGGGCTGTCTTCTGAATTAGATGTCCTAACTACTGGTTTTGAGGCTTCTTCGGGAAGTCCGTTAATTGTTGAAATTCTATTCAACAATTTAATTGTAGCATTATCTATATTTTCGCCAATATTATATGTTAAAGTGATTCTGCCTGAACCGTATCTACTATCTGATTCTATCTTTTCAACGGCTGATAAAGAACTTATTGATCTTTCTAATCTTGTAATTATTTCTCTTTCAACATCATCAGGTGAAGCACCAGGCCAGGACACGCGAACTTGAAGAATAGGTTTATCTATGTCTGGTGTCATTTGTATTGGGATATTTTTAAAAGCAACAACACCAAAAACTATGGTTAACATAACTAGAGCTAAAATTGCTACAGGGTTAAGTATACAAAACCTTATAAAGTCTTTCATTTTTTATTTTTCTTAATTTTTACAGATTGATTAGGTCTAATGTTTTCATTACCTTTGATAATAACTAAGTCACCTTCATTTATTCCAGATTTTATTTCAATTTGATCTTTAAATGATTGTCCTAGAATAACCGTTTTTCTTTTAACTTTATTTTTCTCAACTATGTAAACTAATTTTTCAATGCCATCTGCAATTAAGCCATCTTTAGGTATAATTAATCTAGATTTACCATCATTTATCGGAACTTTTAATTCAATCCTTTTGTTTGGAAAATTAAATTCTATTGGAAGAGATTTTGGTAATTTAATTTTTAAGAATCTAGATCCGGTTTTTATATTTTCTGATGCAATTATAGCTCTTATTTTAGAATTTAAAATTTTACCATCAATTATAATTTGTACAGGAAACTCTGGTTTTAACTTTGAGGCTAAATCAGATCTTAAAGATGTCTCTATTTCATTATTTGTAGGATCTAAAATTAAACCAATATTTACTCCTTTGTTTAAAACAGAACCCAATTTAACATCAAATTTAATAAGATTACCATTTATAGGTGATTTAATTACAGTATTATTTAAATCATCTTTACTTGATAAAAGGAGATAAGATAATCTTTTTAAATCAAATTCAACTTTTGAAATTTGTTTATTCAAATTTATTTTCTTAATTCTCAGATCATCAAATAAATCATTCGAAATGACTTTATTTTCTTTTAAATTTAAGAATCTTTTTAGTTTATCATTAATAATAGATAATTCTTCATTTAAGAATTTTAGATTATCTTTGCTGTATAAAATTTCAGTTTCATATCTAGCAATTAGCCTATTTATATTTTTGTTCTCCAACTCAATTAGTTTCTGACCTTTTACAACTTCAGCGCCTTCTAGTACGTGTATTTTTTTTACCTCTTCATTGATTTTTGAAATAATTGAATACGGTTCTAAAGAAATAATTCTTCCATAAGATGGTGTCAAACTGTATAATTTGGTTTTTTTAGCTTCGATAACTTCAACAGGCACAGCTCTACTGCCCCAACTTTTTTTTGACTGTTTTTGTTGAGCATATACTTCAATTTGTGCACTAATTAATAGTAAAACAAATAAAATAATCTTCATAAATAGTAGATATGTAAGTTAAACTTGTGGACCAAATTTTACTAAATTTTTGCCATTTTCGCTATCACAAAATTGATTAAAATTGGCAATAAATAATTTTGCTAATTCTGTAGCTTTATTTTCCCAGGCTATATTTGAATCCCAACTTTTTCTAGGATCAAATATCTCAGAATCAATATTATTTAATTGCGTTGGAACTTCTAAATTAAAAATTGGAATATTAGTTGTCGGTACATTATCAATTTTGTCATTTAAAATGTTATCAATTATTAATCGAGTATTTTTTAAAGAAATTCTCTCACCTCTACCATTCCAACCAGTATTAACAAGATAAGCTTTGGAATTATTCATTTTCATTCTTTTTGATAGTACTTCAGCATATTTAGTTGGATGTAAAGTTAAAAAGGCAGCTCCAAAACAAGCAGAAAAAGTTGGAGTCGGTCTATCTACACCTCTTTCAGTACCAGCTAATTTTGCTGTAAAGCCCGATAAGAAATGATATTGAGCTTCTTCATTACTCAGTATAGATACAGCTGGCAAAACGCCAAAAGCATCTGCAGTTAAGAAAATAACTTTATTAGCGTGACCACCTTTTGAAATTGGTTGAACAATATTATCTATATGATAAATCGGATAGGATACTCTTGTATTTTCAGTCAGAGATATATCATCATAGTCTACTTTACCATTATCATCGACAATTACATTTTCTAAAAGAGCATCTTTTTTTATGGCTTTAAAAATATCAGGTTCTTTCTTAGGATCTAAATTAACTGTTTTAGCATAACAGCCCCCTTCAAAATTAAATATCCCATCATCATCCCAACCATGTTCATCATCGCCAATTAAACTTCTTTTAGGGTCTGTAGATAACGTTGTTTTTCCAGTTCCAGACAATCCAAAAAATAATGCAACTGTATCGTCGTTAATACCTTTATTCGCAGAACAATGCATTGAAGCAATACCTTTTTGAGGTAACAAATAATTCATAACGGCAAACATACCCTTTTTCATCTCACCTCCATACCAAGTACCTCCGATAAGTTGTATTCTTTCAGTTAGGTTGAAGGCTATAAATGTTTCAGAATTCATATTATGTTTCTTATATTCTTTGTTACTAGTCTTAGATCCATTAATTACATGGAAATCTGGAACAAAATTCTTAAGTTCTTCTTCGGAAGGTCTAATAAACATATTTTTTACAAAATGAGCTTGCCAAGCTACTTCCATCACAAATCTAACTTTTAAGCATGTGTCTTTGTTAGCTCCACAAAACGCATCAATTATATATAATTTTTTATTTGATAATTGTTTTGTTACATTAAGTTTTAAATCTTTCCAAACTTCTTGTGAAATTGGTTTATTATCATTTTTTCTATCACTTGTAGTCCACCAAAAATTATCTTCTGTGGTTTTATCTTTGACTATATATTTATCCTTAGGAGATCTACCAGTATATATACCAGTTTTAACATTCAATGCTCCATATTCTGTTTTTTGAGATTTTTCGTAACCAGTTAATTCTGAAAGTAATTCCTCTTCATATAATTTATCAAATGAAGGATTATAAATTATTTCAAGAGGGTCGTTTATACCTATTTTTTTAAGTTGATCAGAAATCATTCTTTGTATTTGTAACAATGTGTAACAGATTAAAAAAAAATAATTTAACAACTATTTATTTATTGCCAAGAAAAAAATTAAAAAATTTCAACTTTTTTATGTTTATTTTAAATTAATTAATTAAATTAGTTAAATGAAGAAGATTTTAATAATCGGAAATAGTTTATCTGCGTGGTCTGTTGCTAGTGCATTTACAAATAAAAAAGTTAATATTACAATAATTGGAAATAAGAATAATACATTTGGAGCACAACAATTATCTCCTAACGGTTTCAGCGCACTAAAAAAATTAATTAAAAATGATGATGTCAAAAACATTGTTTATGAAATAATTAAGTTTCAAATAAATAGTCACAATAATAATGAAACTAGAATGCTGAAAAATTTTTATTTTAATGAATTTGATTTAAAATATTTTTCTGTAAGCAGAGAAATGCTAATTAATTTTTTGATTAAAAATGTAAAGAACAACATTCAAATAAATGAAATAAACAAATCCTGTGTTGGCATTATTCAAAGAGAACCAGGAAAGCTTGAAGTTTTGATGGATAATAAGGAATTCATATCAGCTGACATAATAATTGGTTGCGATGGTGTAAAAGGTATTACAAGAAAATATGTATGTGGCACTACTAAAATAGTCAAAAAACAAGTTTTTCGAGGAACATCAAATGATAGAAAACAAATATTATTAAAACAAAAAACACTTGAATTAAGTTTTTCAAATTATGGACATTTTATTTCTTATCCGTTTATTAACAATAACAAAACATGTATTAATTATGTTTTTATCCCTAATAAACTTTTTCAAAACTCAAATGAGATATTAGATAAACTAAAAAATATTTCAAAATTTTTGCCAATAGATTGGAATGAAGGTCATTATTATTTTTATGAAGATGAAATTCAAACAATTCATAAAAATAATGTTTTGCTATTTGGAGACGCTGGATTTTCTTTTGAACCCCATTTAGCTCAAGTAGGTAATAATATAATTGAAGATGCAAATTATCTAAAATTCTTAGTAGAAAATACTAATTCATATGATGAAATTTTTGAAAATTTTTGCAGAGATACTTTTAAAAAGAAGAGTGAGCTAAAATCTATCTCAAATATAGTTGGAAGATCTTTTGGAATGAATAGCTTTACAAAAATAAGAGATAGTTTAGTTTCTAATTTTTCAGGTAAACTAATGTCTGATTTTTTAAAAAAAGTTTGGTATGATTAGTAAAAGTTTTTTAATTATGATATTTACTCTTTTTATGAGTATTTCTTTTTCTGCAAAGTCTGATTTTTTTGATTTAAATTTTGAAGGTATTGATGGAAACATTATTTCGTTAAAAGATTTTAAAAACAAACCAATAATAATTGTAAATTCAGCCTCATTTTGTGGTTTTACTTATCAATATGAACAATTAGAAAACCTTTATCAAAAATTTAAAAAAAAGGAACTTGTTGTAATAGCAATTCCATCTAATGATTTTGGAGGACAGGAATTTAAAGATAACAAAAAGGTAAAAGAATTCTGTGAAGTAAATTTTAATATTTCTTTTCATATTACTACTATTACTAGAGTTAAAGGAAAAAACCGACATCCTTTTTTTAAGTGGGTTGAAAGGGAAGCTGGATATTTATCACTGCCAAAATGGAACTTTTATAAGTATTTGATAAGTAAAGATGGGAAGTTATCATCTTGGTTTTCTAGTGTAACTAAACCTTCTTCAGAAAAATTTTTAAATGAACTAAAAAAAATAATGTAAAATAAAACCCATCGATATAGGATGAGTTTTATTTTTAAATTAATTACTCACGATTACCAAGTAATGATAATAAAAACTGAAACATCAAAATAAAATCTAAGTATAAAGTTAAGGCACTTATTATAGATTTTTTACCTGCTGTTTCATTATCGTCAGCGGCATAATACATATTCTTAATCTTCTGAGTATCATAAGCTGTAAGGCCAGCAAAAATTAATACCCCTATGACCGAAATCATAAAGTCTAGACCTGATGATGCTAAGAAAATATTGACAATTTGTGCTATTATAAGCCCAAAAACGCCCATAATAAGAAATGATCCAAGTCCACTTAAGGACTTTTTTGTAGTATACCCATATATTGACAATCCAGCAAAAGATGCTGCAGTTATAAAGAATACCCTTACAACTGATTCACCAGTGTAGACTAATAAAAGTGATGAAAGAGACAAGCCCATCAGACCTGCATATATATAAAAAAGGTTTCTAGCTTTTTGTGAGCTAATACTTTGCAATTTAGCTGAAATGTAAAATACCATTCCTAAAGGTGCTAATATAACCACCCACTTAAGAGGGCTTAAGAAGAAAAGTTCTCCTATTGGGGTCAACTGACCATTAGAAACTGATAGAAAATTTAATCCTAATGCCAATAAACCAGTTAATGCAAGTGCTGTAGTCATATGATTATACACGCCTAGCATGTATGATCTTAGACCAACATCAATCTGAGCAGCTTGCGCATGAGAACTCGACATGAAACGATTATCATTCATAATTTATCCTTTTTGTTTGTTTTTTTATTAATATAGTTATTAAAGATTATGAAAGCAAGAACATCATGCGCTAAAAATATTGATAAATTCATAATAAATATTATTGAATAGAGTATAATAGAGATTTTTTTCTTTTTTCAGTTTTTGATTTAAGTTGACCACAAGCAGCCAATATATCATCACCTCTTGTTGATCTTATTGGAGTAGGATAGCCTGCTTTCATAATAATATTAGAAAAAAGTTTAATTTGTTCTGAAGTAGAAGTTTCATAAAAAGTCCCAGGCCAAGGATTAAAAGGTATCAAATTAATTTTTGAGGGTATTCCTTTAATTAAATCTAACAAATTGATAGCATCCTCTTTTCTATCATTAACATCTTTTAACATTACATATTCCCAGGTTATTCTTCTAGAATTAGATAAACTTGGGTATTTTTTACACGCTTGTAAAAGAGTTGAAATATTGTATTTTTTATTTATTGGTACTAATTCATTTCTAAGCTTGTCATCAACAGCATGAAGAGAAATTGCTAAATTAACATCAAGATCTTTTCCACATTGCTCAATCATTGGCACAATCCCTGACGTAGACATTGTTATCCTTCTTTTTGAAATACATAAACCGCTTGAAGACATAACTATCTTTAGCGCTTTTTTAACATTTTCGTAATTCAGTAAAGGTTCACCCATCCCCATCATAACTAGATTAGTAACTTTTCTATTTGTCTTACCCATTGGCCAATCATTTAAATGGTCAATAACAGTAAAAATTTGTCCTAAAATTTCGTAAGTAGATAGGTTTCTAACTAATTTTTGAGTGCCAGTATTACAAAATGTACAACTCAATGTGCACCCAACTTGGCTAGAAATACAAATTGTTCCTCGCTTACCTTGTGGAATAAAAACAGTTTCGATTAAACTTTTATCATCCATCTCTAATAACCATTTTATTGTTCCATCTTTACTTTTATGAACACTATTTATTTTCGGCCTAAATATGAATGAACATTCATTTAGCAATTCTCTAGTTTTTTTATCTAGATTTGTCATTTCTTGAAAATTAATTTTTCCAAAACAGTATATCCAATTCCAAATTTGTTTAGCTTTAAAGGGTTTTAATCCTAATTCTAAACAAAACTCTTCTAATTCAATTAGAGATAAATCAATAATGTTTTGTCTTTGCATGAAAAAATTACGAACAATTTTTGTCTATTAGAGATAGCGCTTTTGTAAAACCACTTAAGGAATAATGATCTGTAACTACATTACCAGGAGATGATGTCCCTTCAATAATCAATTTATTTCCTTTTTTCATTTTTCTGACTAATATTTTGTCAATTTTAGGAGATTCTGACCATGCTCTGTCGTCAATTGGAAATAATAAAGTAGTATTTCTATCTATAGTAAATTTGACCTTAGAATTCTTTTTATAATTAAAACCTGCGACAACTGAAATCTCATGATTTGTTCCATTTTTTACGTTAGTTACAAAGACATAAGTTTTACCTCTATTACTTTTATTATATTTTCCATAAGACTTAAGTGGTTCAGAAGCTATAAAACAAGTTTTTCCATTTTTTTCTTTATTTGAGTAGGCTGTCCAGTCTTTATGTGTGCCAATAAATTTAGTTTTTGCTGAAGTATTAGTCGCAAATGGTATTATCAAGATTAGGGTAAATAATATTTTGATTAGCTGATTAAACATTACTAAGATTAATATAATAATAAATCATGAATGTTACAACCACTACAGTCAAAAATCTTCTAAGTAGAATATACCAATTTAAATAAACTTTATATTGAAATAATATCTCATCTAAGATTTGACAAATTAAAAAACCTACAACAAGAAATATAATATTTAAATAATTTGAAACTATTACCGCTATGATAGCAAACATAAAAGGAATAATTGATAATGCTGGCAATAGATAATTTAATTTTGAATTATTTTTAATATGGATATTAATTGATAAGCCCCAGTAAACACCACTTAAGAAACACAATATCGTTATTCCATACCAAATAGTGAGATCTATAGTTTTAATTTCAAAAAAATCTACTAAACCATTTTTTTCCATTATTGGAAGTCCATAAGGTATAAGGCCAAGCAGACCAATGATTATAAAAATGTACTTATTATTTTTATGAATTAAATTTTTCATTTAAACGTACTAATATTAAAAGATAGTTAAAATGAACAGAAAAAAACAAAAATTAATAGAAATATTTTTTATTACATTTTTTTTCTTCATTTTTATTATATTATTTCAACTACAAACTTTTGTTATAGTAATACTTTTAGTGGCAAGCTTAACAATAAGTTTATGCTTCAAAAATGATATAATAGAAATTATTCTTCCAAAAAATAAACACTTTTTATATTTCATTTTTTTTGACATTTTCTTAATCATCTCAATGATTAAATTATTTGGAGATGAATTTCTTCTAAGCAATCTTGATTTAAAAAAATATTATTTTACATCAGTTTTGCTTCTATTTTACTTATTATTTTCTGTTATACCTCAAGAAATAATTTTCAGATTTTTATTTTTTTATAAATACAAAGATTATTTCAATAAATTCGAAATCCTATTACTTAACTCCTTAGTATTTTCTTTTTGCCATTTAATATATTTTGATATCTATATATTATTATTCTCTTTTTTTGGTAACTTATTATTCACGTTTAATTATATGCAAAATAAATCTTTGTTAGTGGTAATAGTAGAACATTTTTTACTTGGACAAACACTAATAATTTTGGGATTTTTTGAAAATTTTAATTTTTCACTTATAAAAAAACTTTATAATTTAGTTCTTATCAACTAAAGATATAAATATGAATATTAAAAAAGTCGTACTAGCTTATTCAGGAGGATTAGATACTTCTGTTATATTAAAATGGCTAAAAGAAAAATATAATTGTGAGGTAATCACTTTTACAGCTGATATTGGGCAGGGTGAAGAAGTTGAACCTGCAAGACAGAAGGCAAAGCAACATGGTGTTAAACAAATTTTCATAGAAAATCTTAAAGAAGATTTTGTTAAAAATTATGTTTTTCCAATGTTTAGAGCTAATGCTTTATACGAAGGCGTCTACTTATTAGGAACATCTATTGCAAGACCTTTAATTGCCAAACGACAAATTGAAATTGCCAAAGAAGTTAATGCTGAGGCTGTATCTCATGGCGCAACCGGAAAAGGAAATGACCAAGTAAGATTTGAGCTCGCTTACTTAAGTTTAAATCCAAATATTAAAATTATTGCACCTTGGAGAGAGTGGGATCTTTCAAGTAGAACTAAATTAATAGAATATGCTGAAAAAAATCAAATTGTAGTTCCAAAGGATAAAAGAGGTGAGGCTCCATTTAGTATTGACGCTAATTTATTACATATCTCAGCTGAAGGAAAAATTTTAGAGGATCCATGGATAGAACCAAGTGAATTAGTATTTTCACGCACTAAGTCACCTATAGATGCTAAAGATGAAGTCTCTGAAATCCACCTTAGATTTGATAAGGGAGATCCTGTGGAATTAAATGGAAAAAACTTATCTCCTGCTGAAATGCTACATCAATTAAACATTCTGGGTGGTGAAAATGGTATAGGAAGAATTGATATTGTAGAAAACCGGTTTGTTGGAATGAAATCTAGAGGTGTTTATGAAACTCCTGGGGGTACTATTTTATTTCATATGAGAAGAGCGATTGAATCAATTACTTTAGATAAAGGCGCATCTCATCTAAAGGATGAGTTAATGCCTAAATACGCAGAATTGATTTATAATGGATTTTGGTTTTCTCCAGAAAGACAAATGCTTCAAAAAGCGATTGATGAAAGTCAAAAAAACGTTAATGGAGTTGTTAGAGCAAAATTATATAAAGGAAATGTTATAATTACAGGAAGGAAATCGCCAAACTCTCTTTATGATGAAGACTTGGTGACATTTGAAGATGGTTCATTTAATTATAACCATCATGACGCTGAAGGCTTTATTAAATTAAACGCCCTCAGACTCATGATGAATAATATTAAACAAAAATAAATTTTAATTACTACATATTTCTCCAATGGAACCATCGTTTGACTTTTGTTTAAGTATAACTTTACCAGTCGGAGCTAATACATAGCTTTTATTATATGGACCTGATTGACATGATGTTGCTTTTACAAATTGATATTCAATCTTATTATGTTTGTTAGCTTCAACTAGAAAGTTTTTTACATTTTTGTCATTTATAGCAAATAATGAGTATAGTAATAAAATACCTGCTTCCATTTAATTCTCCTTTTAATGTAATCTAAATATTATATATTAAGACGACCATAATTTGATCAAATCAGGCATTTTTTTGACTATTAATTCTGTCTTTACATTAGATCATTTAATATTAAAGTTGTTAGTTAATAATTAATAAAGAGATAAAATTGAATAAACTAAAAAAACTAAATGATACAATGAAAGCTATTGAGATTGTAAAGTTTGGAGGACCTGAAAATTTGAAATTAAAACTTAGAAATATACCTAAGTTGAAAAAAGGGGAAATACTTATAAAGGTTCATTATGCTGGAGTAAATAGGCCAGATATACTTCAAAGAGAAGGTAATTATCCGGTTCCAAAAACCGCAAGTGACATTCCAGGCTTAGAAGTTTCTGGTATAGTTGTAGATAGAGAAAAATCTGCTACCAAATATCCAGTAGGTTCTAAAATATGTGCTTTATGTCATGGTGGGGGTTACGCTGAGTATGTTGCAGTTAATCAAGATCATTGTTTGCCCATACCAAAAAAAATAAGTTTAGAGGAAGCAGCTTGTATACCTGAAACTTTTATTACAGTATGGAGCAATGTATTTTTGAGAGGTGGGCTCAAAAAGAATGAGAGTATTTTAATTCATGGTGGAGCCAGTGGTATTGGAACAACAGCAATACAACTTGCTAAAATATTTGGAGCTAAAGTATATGCAACAGCAGGTTCTGCAAAGAAATGTGCTGAAGTTAAAAAACTTGGTGCAATTGAATGCATCAATTATAAAAAGGAAAATTTTGAAAAAAAAATCAATTTATTAACAAAAGAAAAGGGCGTTAATTTAATCTTAGATATGGTTGCTGGAGACTATGTAGAAAGAAATTTAAAATGCCTTTCAGAAGATGGGAAACTTGTAATAATAGCTGTACAAGGAGGTTTAAAAGGTAACTTAAATTTTGGATATCTAATGAGAAAAAGATATACTATTACTGGTTCAACTTTAAGGCCTCAAGAAGATA
Source organism: SAR116 cluster bacterium AG-426-A06 (assembly GCA_003210115.1). Classification (GTDB taxonomy): domain Bacteria; phylum Pseudomonadota; class Alphaproteobacteria; order Puniceispirillales; family Marisalimonadaceae; genus TMED54. The sequence continues at coordinate 18,667 of QCNM01000001.1, forward strand.
AAATTAAGGCATCATATGTAAGAAGTTTAATTAAACATGTATGGCCTTTTTTAGAAAAAAGGCAAGTAGTACCGATAATTCAAAAATGTTTTGGTTTATCTAAAGTTTCTTTTGCTCATAAAGCTCTAGAAAAGGGAGACCATGTTGGTAAATTTGTGCTGAAAATTTAAATTATATTAAAGTTTTTTAAAGCGATTTTACAATCATCAAACACATTGGGATTTTCAACTGTTGGTGGCATAGTCCATTGATCTTTATTAATTATACTTCTAATTGTTTTTCTCAGTATTTTACCAGATCTTGTTTTTGGAAGGGCTTGAACAACAGCTACTTTTTTAAAAGAAGCTACAGGACCAATTTCTTTTCTAACCAAATCAATAATTTCATTACAAATTTCAGAATGTTCTCTGTTACAACCAGCATTTAAACAAGCCAATCCTACTGGCACTTCTCCTTTTAATTCATCTTTAACACCAACTACAGCACACTCAGCAACATCAGAGTGATTTGAAATAACTTCTTCCATTGCACCTGTAGATAGCCTGTGACCTGCAGTGTTTATTACATCATCTGTTCTTGACATAACAAAGATATAACCATCATCGTCAATATAACCTGCATCACCTGTTTCGTAATATCCTGGAAATTTAGATAAATATGATTGTATAAACCTATCATCAGCAGCCCAAAGAGTTGGAAGGCAAGATGGTGGTAATGGTAGTTTTATGCATATTGATCCTAACTCATTTGATGATAATTTTTCTCCATTATCATCTAAAATATCAATCTCATACCCCGGCAAAGAGACTGTTGGAGAACCTTTTTTAATTGGTAGCAATTCAATACCTGTTGGATTTGCAGCAATAGGCCAACCTGTCTCTGTTTGCCACCAATGATCAACAATTGGTATATTTAATTTATTTTCTAACCACAGAACAGTATCTGGATCAGCTCTTTCTCCTGCTAAAAACAAAGTCTCTAATGATTTAAGCTTTTCTTTATCAATGTATTTGCCTTCATTATCTTCCTTTTTTACAGCTCTTAAAGCAGTAGGAGCAGTAAAAAATGACTTTACCTTATATTCACTAACAATTCTCCAAAAAGTTCCTGCGTCTGGAGTTCCAACAGGTTTCCCTTCAAATAAAACTGTTGAACAACCGTGAAATAACGGAGCATATATAATATAGGAATGTCCTACAACCCAGCCAATATCTGAAGCTGCCCAAAAAACTTCTCCAGGATTCATATTGTAAACATTTTTCATGGACCATTTCAATGAAACAAGATGACCAGCATTATCTCTTACAACACCTTTAGGTTGTCCTGTAGTTCCTGAAGTATATAAAATATATAATGGGTCATTACCATTTACTGGTACTGGAGCAGCAGGCTTAACATCTTTAATTGCCTCATCCCAAGAAATATCTAAACCTGCATTTAATTTTACTATTAATTGTTCTCTTTGAAAAATTATACAGTTTTTAACTTTATGATTTGACAATTTTATTGCCTCATCCAAAAGAGGTTTGTACTCTACAATTCTGCCTGGTTCAATACCGCAAGAAGCAGAGATAATAAGTTTAGGTGAACAATCATCAATTCTTACTGCAAGTTCTTTAGCTGCAAATCCTCCAAAAACAACAGAATGTACAGCTCCAATTCTAGCTATTGCTAAAACAGCTATAATAGCTTCAGGTATCATAGGCATATAAACTATAACTCTATCACCTTTTGATATATTATATCTCTTTAAGGCACCGGCAAATTTTTGAACTTTGGACTTTAATTCATTATAGGTTAGTTTTGATTTTGAATTAGTTATTGGACTATCGTAATAAACAGCAACCTGATCTCCTCTTCCTTCTAAAATATTTTTATCTACAGCATTGTAACATGTGTTCAAAATACCGTCTGAAAACCATTCATAAAAATAGTCACTTTTCTTTTTTAAAATTTTTTCAGGAAATTTAATCCAGGAAACATCTTCGGCATTTTTTTTCCAAAATTCAATTGGATTATTCTTCCATCCTTCATAAATTTCCGAATATTTCATTTCTAAACAATCCTAGATTTTCTATAATTATGCATTCTTTTTAAATGATCAGTTGTATTTTCAATTACCTTATGAGCTGCATCAACTACTGAGGACCCTGGTCCAAAAATCTCAGACACTCCAGCATCATAAAGAAATTGATAATCTTTTTTAGGTATTACACCTCCACAAAAGACTAGAATATCATCTGCCTTTCTCTTTTTTAATTCTTTGATTAAATCTGGAATTAAAGTTTTATGACCTGCGGCAAGAGATGAAATACCAATCACATGTGCATTTTTTTTAAGGGCTTCGTCTACCGCCTCAGCAGGAGATTGAAATAAATTGCCAACTTCAACATTTATACCAAAATCAGAAAAAGCAGATGAGATAACTTTAGCTCCTCTGTCATGTCCATCTTGTCCTAACTTAGCCATATATATAGTAATAGTTTCATTATCTATTTGCTTAAATTTATCTAAAGAAATTTTAATTTTTTTAAGTTCATTTTGATCATCAAAAGTATTTGCATAAACTTCTGTAACTATAGATTGTTTCGTTTCATAGCGAGTATAGACTTTTTCTAATGCAAAAGATGTTTCACCTACTGTTGCTCTATTTCTCATAGCTTCAACAAATAAGGAAAGCAAATTTTCATTTTTATTTTTAGCTGCATTAGTAATTTTTTCTAAAGACTGATTTACAAGGTTATTATCTCTTTCAGATTTGATTTTATCTAATTTTTCAATCTGTTCTTTTCTAACTTGAATGTTGTCAATATCTAGGATGTTAACTTCATCTAAATGATCTGATTTAAATTCATTAACACCAACAATAATTTCTTTTTTAGAATCTATTCTTGCCTGTTTCTCAGTTGCTGATTTTTCTATTTCTGATTTTGGAAAACCACTTTCAATGGCTTTTGTCATTCCACCCATATCATTAATTTTCTCAATAATTTTATTTGCATTTTGAATTAACTCATTTGTTAAATTCTCAACATAATAACTTCCTGCCAAAGGATCTACTACATCAGTCACCCCTGTTTCATTTTGAAGAATTAACTGTGTATTTCTAGCGATTTTAGCAGAAAATTCAGTAGGTAATGCTATAGCCTCATCAAATGAGTTTGTATGCAAAGATTGAGTTCCTCCTAGAACACCTGCTAATGCTTCGATTGTAGTTCTTACAATATTATTATAGGGATCTTGTTCTTGAAGACTTGCTCCAGATGTTTGACAGTGCGTTCTTAAAACTTGTGATTTAGGGTTTTGATTATTAAATAATTTTTTTACCCAATAAGACCATAAATATCTAGCAGCTCTTAATTTTGAAGCTTCCATAAAAAAATTCATACCAATAGCAAAAAAGAAAGATAATCTAGGAGCAAATTTATCTACATCCAAACCTCTATCCACTGCAGCTCTGATATATTCCAAACCATCAGATACTGTAAAAGCCAATTCTTGGACTAAATTAGCTCCAGCCTCTTGCATGTGATAACCAGAGATAGAAATTGAATTAAATTTTGGCATTTTTTCAGATGTGTAAGAAATAATATCTGATACAATTCTCATTGAAGGTTCAGGAGGATAGATATAAGTATTCCTAACCATGAATTCTTTTAAAATATCATTTTGAATTGTTCCACTCAATTGTTCAATAGGAACTCCTTGTTCTTCACCAGCAACTATAAAACTAGCGAGTACAGGTAAGACAGCTCCGTTCATGGTCATAGATACAGACATTTTGTCAAGAGGTATTCCGTCAAAAAGAATTTTCATATCCTCAACAGTATCGATAGCTACACCAGCCTTACCAACATCAGCACGAACTCTTTCATTGTCTGAATCGTAGCCTCTATGGGTTGCTAAATCAAAAGCAATAGACAACCCCTTTTGTCCAGCTGCAATGTTTTTTTTATAAAATTTATTTGATTCCTTAGCTGTAGAAAAACCTGAATATTGTCTTACAGTCCAAGGTCTAGACGTATACATTGTTGCCTTAGGGCCTCTTACAAATGGTTCAATACCAGGTAAAGAATTCATATGATTTAAATCTTCTAAATCATCTTTAGTGTATAATGGCTTAACTTTAATGCCTTCGGGAGTTTCTTTAATTAATCGATCTGTTTTTATTCCTTTTAGTTCGTCTAAAGCAATTTTTTCCCAATCAAAAATATTATATTTCTTACTCATAATTTGATAATCATACCTAAAATTCAATAATTATATCATCAACTTTCAAAAGATCGTTAACTTTAAAGTTAATTTTTTTTACCTTTCCTTTTAAAGAAGACACCAACGTATTTTCCATTTTCATTGCTTCAACTATGCACAAATTTTGTCCGATCTCAATTTTATCTCCAACTTTTACAAACAATTCAATCAACTTTCCAGGCATTGGGCATATTAAATTATTTTTATTTTCTTGATCCTCAACTTTTTTCATAAATTTAGATAATTCTAAATTAACTGTATCTCTCGTAATACCTTTTACAGATGATCCTCTAAAATCAATCTGATAATAAGGAAAGCAATAATTTAATTTTAAAAAAGTGCTTAATAATATTTGATCATCTTCATAAATATTTATATTTATTAAATTTGTCTGAAAATCTATCTGATGATGTACTCTTAATTTATTATACATTTTATAAAGTAAATCTAAATTTCCATCTAATTTGCTTATTTCAAACATTTTGTTTTCTAATCTTATAATGTATTCATCTGACAAATATTTTTTGTTATCAAAAAAATCAAACAGCTCCACAGATGTTCTTTTTTGAAATTTTTTAAGATTTAGATCTCTGATGTCATTTTCTGCGCTTAAAGTGAGGATAATTATTTCAAATAAACTTTTATATTGCTTTATTGGAAGACCTTTAAATCCATTTTCAAATTCTTTTTCAATGAATGCGGTTGAAATTTCACCATCAATAAATTTAGGATTTAAATAAATTGATGAGAGAAAAGATAAATTATTTTTCAATCCACTAATACAAAATTGATCAAGTGCTTTTTCCATATATTTAATTGCACTTTTTCTATCTTTTCCCCAAGTTGATAATTTAGCAATCATAGGATCATAGAAAATAGATATTTCGTCACCTTCTTTTACGCCAGTATCATTTCTTATTTCGAAACCTATAGATTTATCCTCACATGGAGGACTATATTTTGTCAATCTGCCTATAGAAGGTAAAAAACCTTTATAGGGATCTTCTGCGTATATACGACTTTCAAAAGCCCAACCATTCAACTTTATGTCTTTTTGAGAGAATGATAATTTTTTATTATTAGCTACATTGAACATTTCATGTACTAAATCAAGTCCTGTTACCATTTCTGTAACGGGATGTTCAACTTGAAGTCTTGTATTCATTTCTAAGAAATAAAAATTTTTATCTTTATCAACAATGAATTCAACTGTCCCAGCACTTGAATATTCTACTTCTTCTGCAAGCATGATGGCTTGCTTTGACATATTTCTTCTCAGCGCTTCATCTACAAAAGAAGATGGAGCCTCCTCAATCACTTTTTGATTTCTTCTTTGAATTGAACATTCTCTCTCTCCAAGTGAAACAACATTTCCATAATTATCTGCGATTATTTGTATTTCTATATGCCTGGGTTCAACCAAGTATTTTTCTATAAATAATCTTTTATCTCCAAAACTATTTTTAGCTTCACTTGAAGCTCTTAAAAAAGCGTCTTCAACTTCTTCCTCACTATTAACAATTCTCATTCCTTTTCCACCGCCACCAGCACTAGCTTTTACAATTACTGGAAAACCAATTTTATTAGCAATTTCTTTAGCGTGATCCACATCATTTATCTCACCGATAAAACCTGGAACAACATTTACACTTGCTTTTTTGGCAATCATTTTTGATTTGATTTTGTCACCCATAGAAATTATCGCATTTTCAGATGGGCCAATAAATATAATTTTATTTTTAGATAGCTCTCTTACAAAATTAGGATTTTCAGACAAAAAACCATACCCTGGATGGACGGCATCAACTTGAGCCTTGTTACAAATTTCAATTATCTTTGATATATTTAAATAGCTCTTTGAGGCCTCTGATGTACCTAAATAATAACTCTCATCTGACATAAGTACATGTTCAGCATTAATATCCGAATCTGAATAAATTGAAACAGTTTTAATTTTAAGTTTCTTTGCCGTTTTTATTATTCTACAAGCTATTTCACCCCTATTAGCAATTAAAATTTTTTTTATCATTTATGTCCTTATAAAGGTATATTTCCAAACTTTTTATTTGGATTCTTTAATTTTTTATCTTTTAATTTTGAAAAAGCTTGAATAATTCTATACCTAGTATTTTTAGGTATTATTATATCATCAAGAAACCCTCTTTCAGCTGCTTTAAATGGATTTGCAAACTTATCTTCATATTCTTGAGTTTTTTTATCAATGAACTTCTTGTCATCAATTTTTTTTCTATGCAAGATTTCAACTGCACCTTTTGCGCCCATAACTGCAATTTCTGCAGTTGGCCAAGCATAATTTGCATCACCTCTCAAATGTTTTGAACTCATGACATCATAAGCTCCACCATAAGCTTTTCTGGTGATTAAGGTTACTTTTGGAGTAGTTGCTTCTGCATAAGAAAATAATAATTTTGCTCCATTTTTAATAATTCCACCATATTCTTGTGCTGTACCTGGCATAAAACCAGGAACATCTACTAGAGTTAGTATAGGGATATTAAATGCATCACAAAATCTAACAAACCTTGCTGCCTTTCTACTAGAATCAATATCTAAACAACCAGCTAAGACAAGTGGTTGGTTAGCCACAACACCTATAGTCTCACCATTCAATCTGATAAATCCAATTAAAATATTTTTTGCATAATCTTTTTGTAACTCAAAATATATACCTTCGTCAGCGATGCTGATTATTAATTCTTTTATATCATAAGGAAGATTTGGATTATCTGGAATAAGAGTGTCTAACGAAGCAGTCTGTCTTCTAATACTATCTCTTGTAAACCTAGTAGGTGCTTTGGTAATATTTGAAGAAGGTAAGTAGGACAAAAATCTTCTCATTTCCAAAAGTGCATCAATATCGTTTTCAAAACAACCATCTGCAACAGATGATTTTGTTGTATGTGTTAATGCTCCACCTAATTCTTCAGCTGTTACTTCTTCAGAGGTAACAGTTTTGACTACATCTGGGCCAGTCACAAACATATAACTCGTATTTTTGACCATAAAAATAAAATCAGTCATTGCTGGAGAATAAACAGCTCCACCAGCGCAAGGTCCCATAATTAGTGAAATCTGTGGCACAACCCCCGATGCTAATGCGTTTTGCAAAAAAACATCTGCATATCCGCCAAGTGATTCAACACCTTCTTGAATTCTTGCCCCACCACTATCATTCAAACCAATCAAAGGTGCTCTATTTTGTATTGCTAACTTCATAACTTTTACGATTTTAGAAGCATGAGCAGACGATAACGACCCGCCAAATACTGTAAAGTCTTGAGCATATATATAAACTAACCTATTATTAACTTTTCCAGATCCTGTGATTACACCATCACCTGAATAGGTATTATTTTCCATACCAAAGTCTTTTATCGTATGAACAACAAACATATCCGTTTCTTCAAAAGTGTCTTTATCTAATAAAATTTCAATTCGTTCTCGTGCTGTTAGTTTTCCAGTGTCATGTTGTTTATTTACTCGATCAACACCACCACCAGCTCTAGCCTCAATTCTTCTATTTTGTAATTCTTCAATAATTTGTTTGCTTGTTTTTCTAATTTTTTTTTCCTTTAATAAATTAAAATTATGATAAGTATAAAAATATATTAAAAATAAAGTATTACAATTAGTAATGGAAGAATTAAATGGAAACAGAAAATAAAAAAATTAACCACATCGCAATTGCAGTTCCTGATATAAAAGAGGCCGCATTAAAATGGCAACAAGCATTAAATATGAAAAAGAGTGAGATAATAATTTTAGAAGAACACGGTGTAAAAGTAGTTTTTTTAGAGTTTTCTAATTTAAAAATAGAATTGCTAGAACCCCTTGATAATGAAAGCCCAATTTCAAAATTTTTAGAAAAAAATCCTAAAGGCGGAATGCACCATATTTGTTTCGAAGTAGAAAAGATTACAGAAACTATAAATTCATTAAAAAATAAAAATATAAATATTTTAGGTGATGGAAATCCTAAAATTGGAGCTCATGACAAACCCGTTGTTTTTATTCACCCTAATGATTTATCTGGAACATTAGTTGAATTAGAAGAAACGTAATTCTTTTTGTATAAAACTTCAGACCTACAAATTTTACAAATAAGGTTCTGTTTTCTTCTGTAACATTTTTGTTCCCAACAAAAATTTGAACAATATTTTATCCACCTTGGATTTGAAAAATTTAATGAATGGTAAACTTTACCAGTACATCCTATTGATAGAGCTTTTTTCTTCCAGATATGATTATGACCTTGATTAGGTCCAACAAGAGCATGCGATATTTCATGTAATAAAGTATCATTCGTATCAAAAGAAGACGAATTTCTTAAAAAATATATCGAAAAAGAAAGTTCCTTTTTGGAATAAACACAAGCGCCAGCTCTTCTTTTTGCGTAATCAAAAGTTACTTTCCAATCATTTAAATTAAATTGTTGAAGTTTTGAGTTTGCCTCATCATAAAAATTTTTAAACTCAGATTTATATTCCTCAAATTTAATCTTTGAAATATTTTTTTTTTTATTTTTTATTAATTTAAATCTACTATTTTTAATTATGTTAAAAATCATGTTAAAAGCTTTTTAATCTAAAATGTTAGAAGTAAAAGATATTACATTTAGTTTTGATAAAAAAGAAAAAAAACCTCTCATTAAAAACCTAAGCTTTAAAGTTAAAAAAGGGGAAATACTTTTTATTTCCGGTAATAGCGGTCTTGGCAAATCTACATTGCTAGATTTAATTTCAGGATTTCATGACAATAATTTAATTTGGACAGGTAAAATATACCTTAATAAACTTGATATAACAAATACTTCAATTCAAAATAAAAGAATTGGATATATGCTACAAGATTATTTTTTATTTCCTCATTTTAATGTTAAAAATAATTTAATTTTTTCTTTACCAAAACAAACTAAAAACAAAAAAGAACAAGTAATGAATTATTTAGAACAAATTAATATGGTTGAATTTTCAAATCATTATCCATCTGAGCTTTCAGGAGGTCAAAAATCAAGAATAGCTTGTTTAAGAGCTATTATTTCAAATCCTAATGCTTTATTATTAGACGAACCTTTTGCATCATTAGATAAAAAAACCATGAAGTCATTTCAAAAATATTTATTTAATTTTGTTAAAAAACTCAATATTCCTTGTGTAATTGTATCACATAGGTTAGTAAAAAATTTAGATAATTCCATTGAACTTAACATTACAAAATTCACATAAAAATAAATTTCTAATAAATCAGTTGTTTTGGGATGTGAGTATGTTACGTTTCAAATAAAGTATACTAAAAGGATTAAAAGTTATGTCTTCATATTCATCAATTACTAAAGCTTTTAAAAGTGATGATGTAAAAAAAAAAGTGACAGTTGAGGAAGCTGAAAAAGCAGTTGAAACACTTATAGCTTGGATTGGTGATGATCCTAAAAGAGAAGGTCTTTTAGAAACACCTAAAAGAGTTATTAAATCATTCAATGAGCATTTCGCAGGTTATAAAGAAAATCCATCAGAAATTCTATCTAAGACTTTTAAAGAAATTCAGGGTTATGACGATATTGTTGTTTTAAGAAAAATAGATTTTGAGAGTCATTGTGAACATCATATGCTTCCAATTATTGGCAATGCAAGTATCGGATACTTGCCTAATAAAAGTATTGTAGGAATATCAAAACTAGCAAGAATAGTAAATACATTTGCAAAACGTCTTCAAACACAAGAAATAATGACATCTCAAATTATCAATTCAATACATGATAATCTAAATCCAATTGGAGTTGGAGTAGTAATAGAAGCCGACCACCATTGTATGAAAACAAGAGGTGTTCATAAAAAAAATTCTATGATGGTAACTTCACAGTTCAAGGGATCCTTTTCAACTGATGAAAAGTTAAGAAACAGATTTTTGGACTTTATAAAAGATTAAACCTATAATTAATTATGAAATTTCAACCTGTCATTAATTTAATAGGCTTGTTACTTTGCACTTTATCAGCATTTATGCTGATACCTGGATTTGTTGATTATATTCTTGGAGACGAAGATTGGGCAGCGTTTTTAGTATCATCATTCATAACTTTATTTGTTGGAGCAGGGCTGTATCTATCTTCGCGAGACAGCAATCCTGAACACCTTGAACTTAGACAAGCTTTTCTACTAACTAATAGTGCTTGGATTTCTATTTCACTTTTTGGATCATTACCGTTTTTATTTTCAAATCTAAATTTAAATTTTATTGACGCATTTTTTGAATCAACATCCGGCATAACTACAACAGGATCAACTATAATACCAAATCTTGAACAAGTTTCTTATGGGATACTTCTATGGAGAGCTCTTCTTCAATGGCTAGGCGGAATTGGCATAATTGTAATGGCTGTTGCAATTTTGCCAATGTTATCGATCGGAGGAATGCAACTCTTTAAAACTGAATCTTACGAAACACCAGATAAAATTATTCCTAGAGCTGCCATTTTTGCTAGTGGCATGAGTATTGTTTATATTGTCTTAACATCGACATGGGCTTTCATGCTATGGCTTGCTGGAATGCAAATATTTGACTCTATAACACACGCAATGACAACTCTTGCTACTGGTGGATATTCAACGAAATCAGAATCCCTAGGTGCATTCAACTCAGTAAATATAGAAATGATCATTGTACTTGGAATGATAGTTGGTTCTTTACCTTTTATACATTATTTATCAATTTTCAAAAATGGCTGGAAAAATTTAATTAATGACCAACAAGTAAAATGGTTTTTACTAATTTTATTTTTTGTAATTTCAATCGTCACATTCAACCTATATATAAATGGTCAGAATTTTTTTTCATCATTAAGAGTTTCAATTTTCAACGTGGTTTCAATTGTAACTGGGACAGGCTTTGGCACTGATGATTTTAGCCAATGGGGAGGTTTTGCAACAACTTTACTTTTAATATTAATGTTTATGGGTGGGTGTGCGGGCTCAACAACTTGTGGTTTAAGAATGGCTAGAATTCAAGTTTTGATAGCTAATGCAAAAACACAAGTATTAAAACTTTTAACACCTCATGCAGTAATTATTCCTTATTATAATAAAAAACCAATTCCAGAATCTGTTACTGAATCTGTTATGGGATTTTTCTTTTTATATATACTCGTTTTTATAATTATCTCATGCCTGCTTGGAAGTTTAGGATTAGATTTCATGACTTCTTTATCTGGAGCAGCATCTGCTATAGGAAATGTTGGCCCAGGATTGGGTGAAATGATCGGACCAAACGGCACTTATGCTGAAATACCTAATTTAGGAAAATTAATCCTTTGTTTAGGAATGATATTAGGAAGATTAGAAATATTCGCAATTTTAGTAATGTTTACAGCATCATTTTGGAAAAAATAGCTATTTCAAATCTTGTTCTCTATAAACTCTTTTGGTCTTACAAAATTCACAAACTACTTCAATTGATTTTTTTTCATTAAACAAATATGCGATTTCTTTTTGATCCATTGACTTAAATGTATTTAAAACTCTTTCATTTGAACATTGACAATTATTATTAAGATTTATTTCATCAAAGATTTTTATTTCGTGTTGTCCAAATAAGTTTAATAAAATTTGTTTTGATGTTTTGTTTATATTTAGAAATTCTTCAGAATTCATGGTTTCCAAAAACATTAATATAGTTTTCCAATCTTCATTTAATTTTTCGGTATTTTTAAAGTCGTTAATCTCAGGCATTAACTCTAATTTTATTGCACCAGCGATATGATTGCTTTCAGGTTCGTATTTTGTAAGATTAAAAATGTTAAATAATTTAAAAAAAGATTTAACTTGCTCAGATGAATTGAAATAGGTGTCTATAGCATCTTTTATAGATTTACCTTTAATTTCAACTAAACCCTGGTAATTTTTAGAAAACTTACCTTCTTTAATATTGAAAGCCAAAGTTCCATTTGATATAAGTTTTTCAAAAGGAAGATTTTCAATATTTTCAAAATTATTAACTAATATATAACCCCGAATTGATGAGTTGTTATTCAAGTCGACAAAAATTGTTTTAATTATCCCCTCACTATGAGCCTGAAAACTAAAAACACCATCATTTTTCATTCTAGATCCAATTGAAGCAGTAATAGCAATAGAATCAGCAAATATTGAATTTATGTTTCTAGGATATTCATTATTGATAATTTGAGATGCTACAGAGCTTAATCTTACAATAGTCCCTTTTATTTTATTATTAATCTGAAAAGGAATAACTAAATTTTCTAAAACCACATCAAACTTTTTAATAATTAACTCTACAACAGTGTTTTATTATAGATTTTTGAGCATGAACTCTATTTTCAGCCTGATCAAAAACAACTGACATTTTAGAATCCATAACTTCATCTGTAACTTCCATTCCTCTATATGCAGGAAGACAGTGCATAAAAATTACATCTTTTTTAGCTAATAAAATTACATTTGAATTGACTTGGAATGGTTTGAAATGATCTATAGATTTATCTTTTTTATCTCCCATAGATATCCACGTATCGGTCATTATACAATCAGAATTTTTAGCAATATCATTCACGTTATCTGAAATTATTAGATGTTTGTTTTGCTCTTCTAACCATTTAATTGTATTTTTTGAGACAGAAACTTCACTTGGACAAGCAATAGAAAAATTTATGTCTAAAAGTGCAGCTGCTTCTACCCAACTTTGAGTTACATTATTATAATCTCCAAACCAAGACACTTTTTTATTTTTAAAATCTCCAAACTTTTCTTTAAAAGTAACTAAATCTGCAATGACTTGGCAAGGATGGCTATGATTTGTTAAAGCATTTATAATTGGTTTTGAAAAATTACTTTCAACTTCTTTCAAAATTGAATGTTCGAAGGATCTGATAATCATAAAATCTACGTATCTATCAAGAACTTTAGTACTATCATGAACACTCTCTCTTTCCCCAAATTTAAACTCATTTGAATTTAGAATTAGAGAGTTTCCACCTAAATCATTAATACAAACTTCAAACGAAATTCTTGTTCTAAGAGATGGTTTTTCAAAAATCATTAAAACATTTTTATTTTTTAGTATTTTGTCACATCCATTTTTTTTTATATCGATTGAATCATCAATAATTCTTTCTAGATCTTTTTTAGAAAGATCTTTTATATCAAAAAAACTAGTCATTTTTTTTATGCAAATCTTGAGATATCTCTTTTAATTTAAAAAATGCTAAATCAATCTCTTCAAATGATGTATTGAGCGGTGGTAAAATTCTAATGGTATTTTCTGCAGCACCAACCAACAAAAGGCCTTTTTTTCGCGCTTCTGTAGAAAAATCAGCAACAGAAACTTTTTCTGATAGTTCTATGCCACGTAAAAAACCGTATCCCTTCTCTTTTAAAAATATAGGCTTATTGTGATTATCTAAATTATTTCTTTCATCTTTAATGAGAGAGTTAATTTTATTATCCAAATATTTAATTTTCTCATTAAGAGTTTCTAAAAATCCGTCTTCAGTGATTAAATTAATTACCACCTCTGCAGCTCTCATTGCTAAAGGGTTACCACCAAAGGTACTTCCATGAGTTCCAGGGACCATAGCATCACCAACTTCAGATTTTGCAAGAACTGCTCCAACTGGGAAGCCTCCTCCCAATCCTTTTGCAAGTGCAATTATATCAGGTTCAATATTCTCATTTTGATAAGCAAATAACTTTCCAGAACGACCCATACCAATTTGGACTTCATCAGATATCAGTAAAGATCCATTTTGTTTAGTTAATTTCTCAACTTCTTTTAAATAATTAATTGGTGCTTTTCTAGCGCCACCTTCACCTTGCACAGGCTCGATCAATACAGCGGCTACTTTGTTGTTTAATTTTTTTTGTAAATCTTCAATATTCCCCCACTCAGCATGACTAAATCCTGGAACTTTAGGACCGAAACCTTCTCGAAATAAAGGTCTATCATTTGCCGCAAGCATAGCTAATGTTCTGCCGTGGAATGCTCCTGTAACACATAAAATCTCATCTCTTTCAATATCCTTTTTAGACCAAGAATATCTTCTTGCTACTTTAACAGCACCCTCAGTAGCCTCAGCACCAGAATTACAAAAAAAAGCTTGGTTTGCACATGAATGCTTAACCAGTAAATTCGCCACTTTATCTTGTTCAGGGATTTTATAAAGGTTTGATACATGCCATAATTTAGAAGCTTGGTCTTGCAATGCATTTATTAAATCTGGGTGAGAATGCCCAAATGCATTTACAGCAATGCCAGTTGCATAATCTAGATATTTACTTCCATCCTCAGAAAATAGAAAACTTCCTTTACCATGTGTAAATGCAATATCAATTCGACCATATGTTTTCATTATGTCTGGGCTTAGAGCCATTTTAAAAATCCTTAATTAAAAAATAAATATATTAATCTATTTTATACAAAATGTTTAGATAATTTTAAACCTTGGGATTGATAATTATTTTTACCTTTTATTTCACCATATAATTTATCTGGTATATTTGACATGGGTTCATAAATTAATCGACAAATAGTTTGTCCATCTTCAATTATGAACGGGACATCATGCGATCTTACTTCGAGTACTGCTTTGGTATTATTAGCATTTAATTCTGGAGACCCAAATCCAGGGTCAAAAAAGCCTGCATAATGTGCTCTGAATTCTCCAATGTTAGTATCGTAAGGTCGCATTTCAGCAGCTAGATTTTTTGGGACTGAAACTGATTCCTTACTACACAATATATAAAAAGCATCTGGACTTAAAACTAAAGATCTATTTAGATTTTCTTCAGAAATTATTAAATCATCAATCGTTATCTTCTCCCAAAAAGAGGAGATCTTATAATTTTTAACTTTGTCACAATCAATTAATTTCGAATGTTTTTTTGCTTTATATCCTACAACACCATCAACACCCTTTAAATCAACTGATAAAGGTAATCCATTTTCTAATTTATCTGATAGTTCAGATGTTTCATTATTTTTTATCAAATCATATTTATATTGAAGTTCAGCCATTTGTTTGTCTGTAAAACTTGTGTCACCAACTGAAAACCTCAATTGATTCAATCGAGTACCAGTTCTTACAACTATTGAAAAAGTTCTTGGAGAAA
Organism: SAR116 cluster bacterium AG-426-A06; assembly: GCA_003210115.1. Lineage (GTDB taxonomy): Bacteria > Pseudomonadota > Alphaproteobacteria > Puniceispirillales > Marisalimonadaceae > TMED54. Next base: position 34,059 of record QCNM01000001.1, read on the forward strand.
TTTCCAAATATAAAGAACCTTTATAACCTTTTGGAACATTTTCAAATTGCTGCGTTCTATCAACAATTAAACGTGTAAAAACATCTAATCTTCCTGTTGAGCTTTTTGGGTTAGCCATACCAGATATATTTTTTGGTAAATTCAGACCCTCTAATAATTTTACAATGTATACACAACCACATTCTAACACTGCACCATTTGATAAACTAAATTCATGCATTGCTATCTGGTTTAACTTGTCTTCAACCGTACTATTTTTGCCAGGTAAAAATGATGCAGGAACTCGCCAGGCTTTAAAACCTAACCTTAGATCAATGGATGCTGGCTGAATTAGGTCTTCATTGATATTCTCATTGCTAAACATAAAGTTTCTATCAATTAATTCCTTGATGTATTGAGATGGTAAAACACCATTTTTTTCATTATTTAAAAAGACCATTTATAATTCTTCTACCGACTATGATTTTAATCTGTAACCGCTATTAAGCACGTACCAAGCAGAATAGCCTAAAATAAAATTGAAACCTAATAATATTATCAGTGAAATATAAGGTGATATATCACTTACACCTAAAAAACCATATCTAAAACCGTCAATTATATAAAAAAAAGGATTTGAATACGCTATTGGTTTTAAAAATTCAGGTAAACGTTCAATAGAGTAAAATGTCCCAGATAAAAAAGCTAAAGGTTGAACCACAAAATTTGAAACAATCGCTAATTGATCAAATTTTTGAGCCCAAATACCTGCAATTATGCCTATACATGATAATGCAAATCCTCCAGATACTAGGAATATAAATGTCCAAATATAATTTGTTGGTAAGTTTGTTATTCCAAGTATTAGTAATAATAAAAATGAAGCAAGGAATACTATAATACCTCTTGTAATTCCTGCCAAATTATGAGCAATAAAAATTTCTGCTGAGCCTAAAGGTGCTAATAATAAATCTACAATCGATCCTGTAACCTTAGCAGTCATAAAAGCAGATGAGGTGTTTGCAAAAGCATTTTGTAAAACGCTCATCATCATGAGGCCAGGAATTAAAAAAGAAATATATGAAACTCCCTTAATGCCTGCAGATCTATCAATTGCAATAGAAAATACAACTACAAACAATAATGTGGTAACCATTGGAGCTGTTATAGTTTGAAGAAAGACGCTAGTGAAACGTTTTACTTCTTTCAGATAGAGAGTATATAGACCAAGCCAATTTACAATATGTATGTCTCTTCTTATATTTAAGTATTTGTTTTTATTTTTCATAGTTATTAGTATTATTTTTAAAAACAATTTATGAATAAAATCAAATTTAAAATGAACAATGAAAATGAAATTTTAGAATTTCTTAATAAATATGGATTAAGATATTTATCTAAGTTTGAAACCACAGAATCTCAATTTAAATCTTTTTTAAAGAAAAAAATTGATGTTTTCGAACCAAATTTAAGTCCATACAAAAAAAATGAATTTATTAATTTAATTACAGAAAAAATGAAAAAGTTAAATTATGTTAATGATTTAAGATATTCTGAAATTAAAGGTGAAAAAATCTTTAACAGTGGTGGTTCAAAAAAGCTTCTTAAATTGAAATTAGATGAGAAAGGCATTGATCATGAAGTTATTGAAAAGATTACAGATAAGTTTTTTTCTAACAAATTAGACGAAATTCAATCCGCTTTAATTTATACAAAAAAGAAAAAAATAGGTCTATTTTATCAAAAAGATTTAAATAAAATAGATGCCAGTAATTTAAAAAATAAATGGTTTGGGGCTCTTGCAAGAAGAGGTTTTTCATATGAAACAGCCAAAAAAGTTTTCGAGATAGACAAGTTGTCTGAAGCAGAAAACATTATTAATAGAACAGTTTGAAAATTTATTATATTATAATGTATCTGTAAGTTAGAAAAATAATTTTAAAGGTAAAACAATGGACGATTTGTATAAACCAAGTAATAAAATTGTAGAAAATGCTCACATTAATAAATTGAAATATGAAGAAATGTATAAGGAATCAATTTCAAATCCTATTAAATTTTGGGGTGAACATGGAAAACGAATTGATTGGATTAAAAATTATGAAAAAGTAAGAGATTTTTCATATGACAAAAAAAACTTATATATAAAATGGTTTGAAGATGGAACATTAAATGCCAGCTATAATTGCATTGATAGGCACCTAAAAAATAATGGTAATAAAACTGCAATTATATGGGAAGGTGACAACCCAGATGAACAAAAATCAATAACATATAACGAACTATATAAAAATGTTTGTAAGTTCGCTAATGTTTTAAAAAAATTAGGCGCTAAAAAAGGTGACAGGATTACAATCTATATGCCAATGATACCAGAAGCAGCTTATGCTATGTTAGCTTGTACTAGGATAGGAGCTATCCATTCTGTTGTTTTTGGAGGGTTTTCACCAGAAGCTCTTGCAGGAAGAATTGAAGATTGTAATTCAAATTTGATCATAACTGCTGACGAAGGTATTAGAGGTGGTAAGACAATCCCTTTAAAACAAAACACTGATGAAGCATTAAAAAAAACATCTTCATGTAAAAAATGTCTTGTTATTAAAAGAACAAATGGTGATATCAATTGGATTAATAACAGAGATTTTTGGTATCATGAGTTGTTAGAAGAAGTTGCGGAAACCTGTGAACCTGAAGAAATGAATGCTGAAGATCCAATGTTTATACTATATACATCTGGTTCTACAGGAAAGCCAAAAGGTGTAATGCATACAACTGGCGGTTATATGGTTTACACATCTATTACTCATGAATATATTTTTGATTATAAACCAAATGAAGTTTACTGGTGTACAGCAGATGTTGGATGGGTTACTGGACATTCATATATAATTTATGGACCTTTATCAAATTGTGCTACCACTCTAATGTTTGAAGGTGTTCCAAATTATCCAACTTCTAGTAGATTTTGGGAAGTTGTTGATAAGCATAAAGTAAATATTTTTTATACAGCTCCTACAGCACTTCGAGCATTAATGGCTGAAGGTGAGGCTCCAGTAAAAAAAACAAATAGAGGTAGTTTAAGAATTTTAGGTACAGTTGGAGAGCCTATAAATCCAGAGGCATGGAATTGGTATAATGAAATTGTAGGTGATAAAAGATGTCCTATCGTTGATACATGGTGGCAAACAGAAACTGGAGGAATACTTATTACTCCTCTTCCTGGAGCAATAGATGCAAAGCCGGGTTCTGCAACAAAACCCTTTTTTGGTATTAAACCAGTATTAGTTGATAATGACAATAATGAGTTAAATGGTGAAGCTGAGGGAAATCTTTGTATTGAGATGTCATGGCCTGGTCAAATGAGGTCAGTCTATGGGGATCATCAGAGATTTATTGATACCTATTTTAAAACATTTCCAGGACGATATTTTTCTGGTGATGGTTGTCGTAGAGATAAAGATGGATATTATTGGATAACTGGAAGAGTTGATGATGTAATAAACGTTTCTGGTCATAGAATGGGTACAGCCGAAGTTGAGTCAGCTTTGGTTGCTCATACTGATGTTGCAGAAGCAGCAGTTGTTGGATATCCACACGATATAAAAGGACAAGGAATTTATGCTTATGTTACTTTAAATATTGGTGTAGATTCGTCAGATCAATTACATGCTGAATTAAAAAAATGGGTTAGAAAAGAAATTGGTCCTATAGCTACTCCAGATTTATTACAATTCTCTCCGCAATTACCAAAAACTCGTTCAGGTAAAATAATGAGGAGAATTTTAAGAAAAATCGCTGCTAATGAATACCAAGATTTAGGTGATACATCAACATTAGCTGATCCTTCAGTAGTAAATGATTTAATTGATAATAGACAAAATAAATAAAATTTTGTGAAAAACAGTAAGTTTGAATTTGCAAAATCTGATGGTTTTGTAGCAATAACCTACATGATATTGTCAGGATTTTGTTTTGTTATAATGCATGCAGCTGTCAAATATATTTCTGAGGAAATACATCCTTTTGAAATTGCATTTTTTAGATGTGCATTTGTTATTGTGATTTTGAGTCCAATGATATTTTATCAAGGAAAATCGATTTTAATTACTAAAAATCCAAAATTACAAATTTATAGGATAGGATTAAATTCAATCGCGCTACTCTGTTTTTTTTATGGTTTAAGTAAAATTAATTTAGCAGAAACTACTGCTCTAGGTTTTACAGTTCCAATTTTTACAACAATTTTTTCAGTTTTATTTCTGAAAGAAATAATCAGGACTCGAAGAATAACAGCTTTGATAATAGGATTTATTGGAACACTTATAGTCCTAAGACCAGATATCAGTATTGAAATAGGATCCCTAATGGTAATCCTCTCATCTTTACTTTGGTCAATTTGTCTCATCATTATTAAGAGATTAACTATTACAGATTCAGTATATACAATATCTTTATATGCTGGTGTTGGTCTAATTCCTGCCACGTTATTTCTAGCGTTGCCAGTTTGGACTTCACCAACATTAATACATATTTTATTTTTTTTATTTATTTCACTTACAGGAACATTTGCACAAACTTTAATGAACAGTTCATTTAAAAGAGCAGAGGTTGCTATGCTTTTACCATTTGATTTTTTAAGGTTAATTTGGTCAGCTTTACTTAGCTACACAATTTTTAATGAAACACCTGAAATAACTTTATGGATTGGTGGAATAATTATACTTAGTTCCACTTGTTATCTCGCTTATAGGGAAATGATTTTAAGAAAAACTAGTTAAACCATAATTTTTTTGCGAACTGTGGATAAAAATTTAATACTTTAGGAGCAATCAAATTTCGTAAAACATCAATTCTTTTTTGAGAGGGCATAGTAAAATATTTTAAATTTTTATTAGTTTTAAATTCAAAACCTGTACTTTTAATTACCTCGTCTAATGTAAATTCAGGATTTATTTTTTCAATTTTAAAATTTTTCTTTTTTTTGTTAAAACTAAATAAAGCTTTATTTGTGATTAAATATTTGGGACCACCTGGCCTATATATGTTAGGTGGTGAAATGCCAGGTGCAGAAATAAAATCAACTTTTTTTACTAATGTTCTGGGAGTATGTTCTTCACGAAACAGAATAATTTTGGGGACTACAAAATACATTAATGCTGAACCAAACGACCCTGAAAAACGTTTATCTAATTTTGGGTAACGACCAGTTCCAACTAAATTTATGTTAGCTTCACCATCTATTTGAACTCCTCCTAAAAAAAAAGTATCTATTCTTCCCTGAGCAGCTGCATCAAACAACTCCCTAGAGCCATCCGTAAAATTATTAAATTTTTGAGAATGCAAAATTGTTACTTGTAATTTTAAATTAGTATTTTTTCTTTCCTCTTGAGCTAAAAGAGCCGCTGAACCAGGTATTGGAGAAGCTGCACCAATTGCTACATGTTTGTCATCTTTTAATAAATTAGATATTTCACTTATTATAATTTCAGATTGAAAAATTTCAGTCACTTGGATCAAATATTTGAATAATTATTTTGTGAAATAAAATCTCTCATATATTCATCAAATGTTTCTTGGTACTTTGCTGCCTTAGCATACTTGCTCATCTCATTAGTATCTATATCATAATAGTCTGTTAATCCACATGGCCACGCACCATTTTTAGCCAATGATATGCCGTCAATATACAAAGATGGTAAAGTAGCAGCAGCCTTAAGTTCGGAATCAAAAAAATCTTCATCTACAATTTCTTCCACTGTAACATATACTTTTTTTGAAGCATGTGCCAATGTAGCCAATTCTCTTCTTCTTCCAATTTGTACATTTCCATTGATATCAGCTTTACTAGCATGAAAAATGAGAATGTCTAATTGTACAGCTGGTAAAATAACAATTTTTTCATCATTGGTATTAGAATTATTTATTGGATTGTCAATCACAGACCAATCATTTCTGTTCTTATACAAATCTGAACCTAAAATCCCTCTCAATGGCATAAAGGGAACTGATTTTTCAGTAGCTTGAAGTTGTGCATGTAACGCAGGACAAGTAGAATCTTTAATATTAATCTTACTATTTTCAATTGCATTTTGAAACCTAGGAGCTTGGCCATACTCTCCTAAGGTAACAGCTGCAGTCTCAATTTCATTTACACAGCCAGATCCAATTAACATATCTCCTTGAATTGTAGTTAGTGGTAAGCAATATAACCTCAACCCTTTGGTTTTATTTTTGATTATTTCAATTGTAACTGACATTGGAACACCAGAATAATCAGCAGGTATACCAAGTAAGCAATTATCCTTAACTTCTTTAGCAATATCTTTTACAGTTATTTGCGTGAAATTTACCATTTTTAGTAAGAACTTTTTTTACCTGATTTTTTATCCATAATTGATTTTTTAAGTTTATCAAACTCAGAGCATCCAAGAAAGCAAATTTTATCTAATTTTTTTAAATTTTCTTCAGCTTTTCCTATTTGGTTTAGAGTTAAAAACATTTCTCCTTGATACTCAAGAGCACCTTTATGCTTAGGATTTATTTCAAGAGCTTTATTGTAAAAAAAAGCAGCATCTTCCATTTTACCTAATTTTCTATGAGAAAATCCTAAATAATTATATATATCTGCATTTTTGCTATCAGTTACCAACGCGTCATTTAACTTTACAATAGCATCAGAATATTGTTTTTTATTTATAAGTTTTTCAGCAGATAAATATGCTAATGATTTAGTTTTGGCGTTATTTGAATCTGAGCTTGATCCTGCCGAAAAAACATTGTTGGAATTTATAATTAAAAAAACAGATACAGTAAATAATTTTAAAAAATACATTTTATTCCTCTTTAAAAAATAATTATAATGATTACGGTATAAGTATGTATAAATCCAGTTATTTAAAGAGGCTAAAAACTACAACATTAACATTCATATTGTGCTCATTGTTTATTTTTAATCTTAAAAGTCCTTTACTTGCTGAAATTAGACCAAATGATAAGTTCAGCCCCCTAGAAGTTGTAGACATACAATTAACTTCACTTCAGAGTAATTCTAATGATAATAAAGGCATTTATCAGTGCTGGTTATTTGCCCATCCAGAAAATAAAAAATATACAGGCCCACTAGGTAGATTTGTTTCAATGATTAGATCAAACCCTTATGATGTACTACTAGGATCACTGTTTTTCGAAACTAAATTAATTTCTAAAAATCAAACTGAGGCAAAGGTACAAGTTTTTTTAGATGGAAAAAATAAAAATAGATACAAAATTTTATGGATTCTTAGTAAAAGTAATATAAGTAAAAAATGTACTAATTGTTGGATGACTATAGGCGTATCACAACCTCAAAACTTAGGTCCAATAATATAGTTATTATAAAATAGGAGAAATATATGAAAACAGCACAAGATTTTTTAAAAGAAGCTAACGAAATTGTTGAAAAAATTGATACATTAGATGCAATTAAAAAACATGGTTCTAATGAAACAATATTTATAGATGTTCGTGACAGTGGTGATATTCAAAAAACTGGAACTATTAAAGATGCACTTACAATCCCTCGAGGTTTTATTGAATTTGCTGCAGACGATCAGACACCCTATTTCAATACAAAGTTAAATAAAAATAGTGAGATTATATTAGTATGTGGTGCTGGTGGACAAGCTGCTTTGAGTGGAAAAACTCTGATCGAAATGGGTTACAGTAATGTAAAAAACGTTGGAGGAATTGGAGATTGGGAAAAAAATAACGGTCCTATGGATAAATAATTACAGTGATTTCAAAAAAACCAATCATTGGCGTATTAATGCCTGGTGACATGGGTCATGGAATTGCAAAGGTTTTAGTTGAAAATAATTTTAAAGTTTTAACATTTTTAAAAGGTAGAAGTAAAAGAACACTTAAACTTGCTAACGAGGCAAGATTAATAAATATTGAAAATTTTGAAAATTTTTTAAAAGAAGTTGATATAATATTTTCCATCATTCCACCTGAAAAAGCATTTCATCAAGCAAAGTTTGTTACTAGTTTTTCATCTCATATACAAAAAAAAATAACATACGTTGATTGTAATGCTATATCACCAAACACTTGCTTAAAAATTGAAAAACTGTTTAATAACAAACATTTTGAATTTTTAGACGGAGGTATTGTAGGTTTAAATCCAATTGTAGAAAAAGGTAAAACTCGTCTCTATATCTCAGGTAAAAATACAAGTAAATTAGAAATTTTCAATAATAAAGGTATTATAGTTAAAAGTCTCGGTTCTGAAATTGGAAAAGCCTCAGCATTTAAAATGATTTATGCTAGCGCTACAAAAGGCACTTTTGCACTTCATGCCGCAGCAATAACTGCTGCTTCAAAATCTAAGTTGTTTGACGAATACGTGAAAGAGCTTGAATTTAGTAAACCTGAAATTTTAAAAGCTATGAAAAATATGACTCCCAAAATCCCATTGGATGCAAGTAGATGGGAAGGTGAAATGTATGAAATAGCAAAAACTTTTAAAACATTGAATCTGACTCCTAAATTTCATGAAGGTGCTGCTGACATTATGAAACTAGCTCAAAAGACCCCAATCTCTAATGAAACTAGACAAACTTTCAATGAGTCCAGAACATTTGAAGAAGCTGTAAATATGTTCGTAAAAGCAAGTAAGAAAAATTAAATTTGTAATTAATTGCTTTAAAATTAATTAACATGTAAATTAATTTGATAATGTTTTTAATTAACTCTAAAACTGTAAATGAAATTAATACAAAGATGTTTTACGGGTGGATTATCGTTTTAATTGGTGGTTTGGGTATTTTCAGTAGTGGAGCAGGACAATCCCATACATTTAGTGCTTTTCTTCCAATTATTACAAAAGAACTTAATATATCAAGTACTTCAATATCAACAGCTTATATGATTGCAACTTTAGTTGCTGCTTTCTTGCTTCCACGAATGGGTAAATTTGTTGATAAATTTGGGCCTAGAATTGTTTTAATTACGACTATCATTTTGCTTGGTTTTGGATGTTTATTATTTGGAGCTGCATCAAATTTTTTAATGTTGGCACTAGGTTTTGGATTTTTAAGGTTTTTTGGTCAAGGCTCTCTTATGCTTTGTTCGTCCAACATAGTAACACAATGGTTCGACAAAAAAAGAGGATTTGCCCTTGGATTAATGGGGCTTGGATTTGCAATATCTATGGGTTTGCATCCTCCTATTTCGAATTACCTCATAGAGGTTTATGGGTGGAGAACGGGATGGGTCATTATTGGTTTTTCAACTTGGATAATTATGTTGCCTCCATTGATATTTTTAGCAGTAAATAAACCAGAAGATGTAAACATGTTACCTGATGGAGCTGAAAAAATTACAAATGAGAAAAATACGAAAAGTAAAATTATTGGTCTAAATCTTAGTGAAGCCCTTAAAGAAAAATGTTTTTATATTTTGGCATTTTCCTTTTTCTCTATTTCTATGTTAGTGACTGCTTTACATTTCTTTCAAGTAACAATTTTGAACGAATATTTTAATCTTTCAAGTCAAATCGCAACTACATTATTTATACCAACGATGATTGCCATGATATTATTTATACCCATTATAGGTAAAATGTTAGATAAATTTCAAACACATATTATTATCGGAATAGCCTTAATAGTAACAGGATGCTCATTAATTATGATAACTTTTGCATCTTCTTTACAAAATGCAATAATATATTCTGTTATTTTTGGTATCAACAATGCTTTTAGTATTTCACTATTTGGGTATATTTGGGCCAGATATTTTGGAAGATTACATGTAGGATCAATACAAGGTACAGGACAAATGATTTTAGTTGTTGGAGCATCTATTGGACCAATACCTTTTGCAGCTGCAATTGACTTTTTAGGAGATCCAATTTCAACTATAAGAATTTGTTCCATATATCCATTTTTAGCTTCATTTCTTTGTATTTTATTTTTGAGAGAACCTAAAAAATTGACAAACTTAAAATTACGAATTGAAAACTAAAATCTTGAAAATAATTTTTTCAAATAATTTTATTGCTATTTTCGCAATGATAATTGCTGTTGTAAGTGTTACCTTAATGAGTGCAATTGCAAAGTTGATTGGACCAGAGTATAACCCAATACAAATTGCGTTTATAAGGGGAATAATAGTCATAATCTTATTATTACCTATAATTAATAAATTAGGTGGATTAAAATTCCTCTATACAAAAAAACCATTTCTTCATTTTTTCAGATCAATTGCAGGAGTAATTGGAAATATCTTATTTTTTTATTCTTTTCAAAGATTACCTATTGCAGATGTGACAGTTATATCCATGGCTGTTCCTATTTTCAGTTCAATTCTTGCTATATTTTTTTTAAATGAAATAATTGGCTGGAGAAGATGGACTGCTATAATTTTTGGATTTACTGGCGTTGTGATTGCATTAGATCCTTCAACTCATATAGAAATAGCTTCAATTACAGCATTAATAGCTACATTAATGTGGTCAACAACAATTATCTTTTTACGAATACTTGGAGAAACTGAAAATCCATTTAAAACAGTATTTTATTTTATGTTAGTAAGTGTAATAACCACCTCTTTTTTTCAACCCTATGTATGGAAAGATCCAACTTTAGACGTTTATATATTGCTAATTTTATTAGGAGTATGCGCTTTTATAACTCAAAGTTTGATGACTTTTGCTTTGCAAAAGGCAGAAGCTTCGATCGTAAGCCCTTATAATTATACAGGTATTATTTGGGCAATAATTATTGATTTAGCGATTTGGAATGTTTATCCATTGACTAATACAATTGTTGGAGGAATAATTATTACAATATCAGGCATTTACATTTTTCGAAGAGAGACCAAAAGATCCATTAAATCTTCTAAGAAAATAAATATATGATAAATACCCTACACTTGGAGTTATAATTAAAACCAGTTCTAATGGAATTATTTCACCAAACAAACCAATCAAAATACCACCAATAGATAAAGATCCAAATGAAATTGTTGACCACCATGTCAGTACACGAGCCCTAAATTGTTCTGAAACTTCCAATTGAATTAATGTTTGTGTTCCAATTCCTATCAGAGTTGTAGAAAAACCCAAAAATAAAAATAATAAAATAATGATTTCTATATCATTAAATATCCCAATGAATAATGAAGATAAAAATCCAAAAATTATCATAGGTAAAAATATTTTAGATAAATTATTTTGTAAATATTTACTAGAGCCAAGGAAAATAGAAGCAAGTAACGCTCCAATTCCTGCAGATGCAGTAATTAACGATAAACTTGTACTACTTCCAGATAAAATTTCACCTGCTATGGTTGGCTGGATTTCCAAAACTCCTCTAACAAATAATGCATTAATAAAAACTATGTATAAATTTATTTTTATAATTTTGTTTTTTAAAGAATATCGTAAACCTCCAAAAAAATCCTTTTTAAAAGTCTCTTTTTTAAAAGAATTAGTATCTCGTTTTTCCAATGGTATAAAAAACAGTATTAATATTATTGGTAAATATAACAAAGCTGAGACAAGGAATGTTAACTGTAAATCAAAATATAACATAAGAAAACCAGCAATAGCAGGTCCTACGACTCTGGAGGCGTTAAATGAAGCCGAATTTAAACCTATTGCGCTTCCTAAGAAAGATTTTTTTACTACTATTGAGACAAATACTAATCTAACAGGATGATATATAGCACTTAAAATACCATATATTAATGTTAAGACAGCAAGTGAAAAAATTGAATGAACTTGAATAAATTGTAAATAAAAAATCATAATTGAAATAAAAAACATTGAGAATTTTAATATAATTGTAGCCTTTCTCATATCCCATTTTTCAGCCCAAACTCCGAAGAAAGGACCTAAAATTCCAGCTGGTGCCATTAGAGATAATGCAACAAAACTTGTCCAAAATGTTGATTCAGTTAAATTCCACGCTAGCCAACCTATACTTACTTTTTGCATCCACAGACCAAGTAACGATAGAGAGTTACAAACAAAATAAATTGCAAATGGTTTGTAAGATAAAGCTGTCATTAAGTTAATAAAAATGAATTAATTTTTTCATTAAACTCCATAGCATTTTCACAATAAGGAGCATGCCCAACACCTTTAACTTCAGTATGAAGAGCGTTTTTTATTGAATTATAAAGAAATAATGACTTCTCCTTAGAAACAACAATATCTTCTGAACCAGTTAAAATTAAACAAGGAATTTTAATTTTTGATAACACATCAGTAGTATCTAATGTTTGCATAGAGGAACCACCAGAAACAATTGCTTCACTTGATGTTTCTTGACTAATTAAACATAAAAAATCAAAAATTTCTTTATCTTGTAATCCAGGTAACATTTTAGATATCCTTAATTTTCCATATTCCTCGTCAGAAAGTTCGCGTCTTTCTTGAAGTCTTTTATTGTATGGTTCTCTAAGGGGTTTCTTGTATTTCATGGAGTACCCTTTATGAGTGCATGAGAGTACCATTTTGATGACTGATGAATTGTTATTTGTACTTAATATTTGAGCTAACATGCCTCCCATTGAATGCCCAATTATATAATATTCTTTAATTTTTAAATTTTCTAATGCACGGATTATTAAATCAGATACTTTAAGCATATCTGGATCTTTCATATTATCAGATTCACCAAATCCAGGAAAATCAAATGAGACCAATGAATAATTATGTTTAAAAAATTTAAACTGATATGCCCAACTTTTGCTATTTCCATTATAACCGTGCAAAAAAACTATAGTTTTTTTATTTTTATTTTTTAAATATCTATATGATAATTTTAAACCAGAAGCTTCATCATTATAAATTTCATTTTTTGGAAGTTCATCAATAATTGATAGTGACATATGAACAAACATAACATCAAAAAATAAATTTAAATAGATTAAATTGACTCTTTACTTAATTTCATTCACTGTTTTTGATAGTTATTATTTTAGTTATTAAAGGAGATAATTATGAGATTAATTAAAACTTTTTTAGTTCTATTTGTAAGTATTTTATTTTCTAATTTATCATTTGCAAAAGATCTTACAGTAGGATTGAAATCAGAACCAAGTTCTATTGACCCTCATTATCACAATTTAGGTCCTAATAATGCATTTGCAACTCATATTTTTGGAACTCTTGTAGGAAGTGATGAGAATCAGCAACATTATCCTGACCTAGCTACATCTTGGAAACCCATCGATGATACAACATGGGAGTTTAAACTGAGAAAAGGTGTGAAATGGCATGATGGCAGTGATTTTACAGCAGATGATGTAATGTTTACTGCTCAAAGAGCTCCAAACGTTCCTAAATCACCATCTGGTTTTGGAACATATTTGAAAGGTAAAACTTTTATTAAAATAGATAGTCATACAATTCATATTAAAACAAAAAAACCGTATCCATTAATGCCTAATGACATTATGACGGTAAAAATTATTTCAAAAAAGTATGGAGAAGGTGCCACTACAGCTGATTATAATAGTGGAAAAGCTGCAATTGGAACTGGTCCTTATAAATTTGTAAAATGGGTTCCAGGTGATAGAATTGAATTAAAGGCTAATGAAAATTATCACGGTGCTGGAACAGGTAAACCAAAATATAAAAATGTACTGTTTAAGCCGATTAAATCTGGTCCTGCGCGAATTGCTGCGCTCCTTGCAAAAGATGTTGATTTTATTGATAATGTTCCACCTTTAAATGTTGCAAAACTTAAAACAAATCCAACTTTATCAATCAATAGTGGAGCATCTAATCGCGTAATCTATTTGCATATGGATCAATTTAGAGAAAACTCTCCCCATATAAAAGCTATTGGAGGTGGAAAAATCAAAAATCCTTTAATGGATGTTAGAGTAAGAAAAGCTATATCTTTGGCAATAAATCGTGACGCAATGGTATCTAAAGTGATGGAAAATATCGCTGTGAAAGCTGGTCAACTTCTTCCAAAAGGCTTCCATGGTGTGTCTCCAAATATGAAACCAGACCCATATGATCCTGAAACAGCAAAAAAACTAATGGCTGAGGCTGGATATGGAAAAGGATTTGAAATGACAATTCATGGTCCAAATGATAGATACATAAATGATGCTAAAATTGCTGAAGCTTTAGCACAGATGTTTTCAAGAATTGGAATTAAAGCTAAAGTTGAAACTATGCCAAAGGCTGTTTATTTCAAAAGAGCTTCTAGAGGTGGTCCAAACAAGAGTCCTGAATTTAGTTTCATGGTTCTTGGATGGGGAGCTGGTTCTGGAGAAGCATCTTCACCTTTAAGAGCTTTGTTACATACATACGACAAATCTATAGGAATGGGTAGAGCTAATAGAGGCAGACACTCTGACCCATCTGTAGACAAAATTATACAAGAAGCTTTAGCAACAGTTGATTCTGATGCTCGAGGAAAGCTTCTTGCTAAGGCTACTGAGATAGCAGTAGGCAAAAATTATGGTGTGATTCCAGTTCATTATCAAATGAATACATGGGCAGCAAAATCTACATGCTCTTATACACCTAGAACTGATGAAAGAACTATTGCAACTTACCTAAATTGTAAATAGTTTGATTTTAAATAACATTAAACCCAGAATTTTTTTTCTGGGTTTAATGAATAATTAAAATATTTTTATATGTTAGAATATATCTTAAAAAGATTTGGACAGAGTTTCTTAGTACTCTTTATAATGTCCATATTAGTTTTTGTTGGCGTTAATTTAGTTGGCGACCCTGTTGAAATGTTAATAAATCCTGAGGCAGATCAAGCTGAAGTTGAACGCGTAATTAGAGAACTTGGTTTAGATAAGCCAGTAAGTGAACAATATTGGTATTTTCTTACAAATGCACTTGAAGGGGATTTAGGAAGTTCTTTTATTTATAATGAACCAGCACTAAAATTAATATTACAGAGAATGCCAGCCACACTTGAACTTGCTTTGTTTTCTCTTTTTATCTCCTTAATTATTGCTATTCCTCTTGGTATTTACGCTGGCTACAAACCTAATAGTAAAGCTAGTAAAACTATTATGGCTGGATCAATTCTAGGGTTTTCAATGCCTACATTTTGGGTAGGAATTATTTTCATAATGTTTTTTGCTGTATATTTAGGGTGGTTACCTTCTACAGGAAGAGGAGAAATTGGATCTTTTTTAGGTATAGAAAGTTCTCTATTCACGCTGAATGGCCTATCTCATGTTTTTCTTCCTGCTTTAAATTTAGCATTATTTAAGATTTCATCGGTTATCAGACTTACTAGAGCTGGAACAAGGGAAATAATCTTACAAGATTATATAACTTTTGCTAGAGCAAAAGGTTTATCTGAAAAGCGAATAGTTTTAGTCCATATTTTAAAAAATATTTTAATACCTATAGTTACAGTTATAGGTCTTGAATTTGGCTCTTTAATAGCTTTTTCAACAGTTACTGAAACTGTATTTGCGTGGCCAGGAATGGGTAAATTAATTATCGATTCTATATATAATTTAGATAGACCAGTAATTGTTGCTTATTTAATGATAATAGTTACATTTTTTGTGTTTTTGAACCTTGCCGTTGATATTCTATACACTTTTCTTGACCCTAGAGTTAGATTAAAAGGAATGAATCAATGAGCAGTAGAGACCAAAACTTTAAAAATTTTTGGAGAGATTTTTCTGTTAACAAAATTGCCGTATTTGCCCTTTTTATTTTTCTTTCTATATTATTCGTAGCTATTTTTGCACCACTGGTGTCCCCAACAGATCCATATGATTTGAATAGTGTAAGTATAATGAATAGTAGAATGCCACCAATGTCTGAAGATTTTGCTGGTAATTTATATGTCCTTGGAACAGATGGAGCTGGTAGAGACATGCTTTCAGCAATATTTTATGGTTTACGAGTCAGTTTAGGAGTTGGAGTTCTGTCAGGAGTTTTTGCATTAATTATAGGCTCAATATTTGGAATTTCTGCAGCTTTTTTTAGAGGAAAATATGAAACCATAATAATGAGAATTGTTGATATTCAACTTAGCTTCCCATCAATATTAGTTGCTTTGATAATATTGGCAGCATTTGGAAAAGGAGTTGAAAAGACAATAATCGCTTTAATATTAGTTCAATGGGCATATTATGCGAGAACTGCAAGAGCATCAGCACTTGTAGAAATTAACAAAGAATATATCGACTCTGCAAGATGTTTGGCCTTTAGCAATACTAGAATAATGTTTAAACACATTTTACCAAATTGTCTTGCTCCATTAATTGTAGTTGGCACATTACAAACAGCGCATGCAATTTCACTAGAAGCGACATTAAGTTTTTTAGGTTTAGGATTACCAATAACAGAGCCCTCTTTAGGATTACTTATTGGTAATGGCTTCGAATATATGTATAGCGGTGATTTTTGGATTAGTATATTTCCAGGTATTGCTCTTTTAATAACCGTAGCATCTATAAACTTAGTTGGAGATCATTTAAGGGACATGTTTAACCCTAGACTTCAATAATTAATATACATAAAAATCTAATTTATATTGTAAGCAAGTCTAACTGCCGTTTTACCAGGGAATAATCTTTTCGTAGGCATTATCAATATAGTTTCTTCAAAAGGAGCATATATAATTTCATCTCCATCCTTTCCGATAACTGAACCTTTGGTAAGTTTATCGAAGCCTAGCCAATTTTTTTCAAACTTAAAATTGTTTGTTTTAATAGTCACAATTTCACCAACTTTAAATACTTCAATTTGATTTGATGAAACAATTTCATTTGATATGATATCTTCTCCAAAATTATTATCCATAACTCCAGTATGTCTAAGAAACTTTATCAATGTCTTAATAGCCACATCTTCAGATGATTTCTCCCAGTGTTGTCCACATTCAACTAAGAGAGCATTTTTTTGGCTTTCTGGATTTGAGAAATCACCATAATCTCTCATCCTCATACCCTCTTTATGCCCTGAATCCGTAATAATTTTAATTTCATAATTTAAATTTTTAGCTAATGTTATACCTTTATCCAACATACCAGCCATCATTAGAGGCACACATGGTTTTTGCATTGAATGAATATCCAAAAGAAAATCAGCATCAGAAATTATGTGTTTTACTTCATTAGCTCTAAAAAATTCGTAGGTTTTACTTCCATTTTTTTCTTCTAGAACTCCAGGAGCCCAAAGTCTGTTAAAATCTTCATCTACCCATCTAGTTCTATTAGGATTTTCTGTATCAAAAGCTAAATATGCTTCTATATTCATAAATCCAAATGTGAGTTTACCTACTTTAGGTCTAAAATTATTTTTTAAATACCAATCTAAAGCAATTGCCCCACAAGGCTCGTTACCATGAACAACAGCAGTTACTAAAACATGAGGTCCTGGAAACCCACTATCTAAAGTTAAAATATAATCTACACCTGTGTTAGTTTTTTTATATCCAGATATGTCAGGAGGTAAAATTTCTACTGGGTACTCATTTGCATAATTTAATCTAGGGTCGTTCATCTTAATTCCTCTTCTATAAACAGTTTTATCTCTCTAGTCATCAACGACAAATGTTCTTTTAAAACAATAAAACCATCTGTTTTGATTCTAGTTTTTTCATCCATATATAATCCTCGATTAACTTCAATTTGTAATGAATGTTTATTTTGAGTTGGATTACTATAAGCAGAAACTAACTCCATACCTTTATAAGGATCATTTTTAACTACATCATAATTTAAATCTTTAAGAATATTAAAAATAAGATTTGTAAACTTTTTACTACAAGAAGTACCATCTCTATCACCTATAACAAAGTCTGGCCTAAGTGTCCCCTTTTTTTGAGTAGACATAGCACTAGCATTATTTTGCATAGAATGACAGTTTATATGAAAGAAACATTTATATTTATCATATGTATTTTTCAAAATTAATTTAAGTTTTTTATGATATGGTCTGTGATAATTTAAGATCCGATTCGCAAATTGATCATATGTTAATTTTTTTGCATACATATCTTCACCATCAGGTGGTACTTTAAGCCAAATCAAACCAATTCCTAATTTTGTTTTGATTGTTGGTTGGAAATCTATATTTAAAATATCTCTTCTAAAATCAGAAATCTCACTTAAAGAAAAATCCGTTTCCGCTCTATTTGGATCTATATAAGATCTAGGAAAATTTGCTTTTAATAAAATAGCACCAATATCTGGGGCTTCGTTGTAGAGCTCATCTACATAACTATCTTCTGCCTGTCTTAATTTTTCAAATGTTGTATTGTGCTTAAAATCATTAGGATAAATATTTCCACTATGTGGTGAATCAAAAATTAGAGGAATTGTTTGGTTTTCTTCCCCAAGAATTGTTAATATATTATCAAACGCTGAAACCATTATTGAGTAAATTATAATGAAATTTAATAAAAACATACAAGATTTAATTCCAACAATGAAAAAGTGGAGACAAACAATTCATTCTTTTCCAGAAATTGCTTATGAAGAGTATAAAACTGCGGAATTCATTGAAAAAAAACTTAAGGAATTTGGAATTAAAGTTGTTAAAAATATTGGTAAAACAGGATTAGTTGGTATTTTAGAAGGCAAAAAAAATTCAAGTAAATCAATAGGTTTAAGAGCTGATATGGATGCATTGCCCATGGATGAAAAAACAAATTTAAGTTATTCATCAAAAAATTTAGGTAAAATGCATGCTTGCGGTCATGACGGCCATGTGACAATGCTTTTAGGCGCTGCTAAAATATTATCTGAAGATAAAAACTTTAGCGGAAAAGTATATTTCATTTTTCAACCAGCTGAAGAAGGCGGAAGAGCTGGAGCCAAATCTATGATTAATGATGGATTATTTAAAAAGTTTAAAATTGATAACGTTTGGGGAATACATAATTGGCCAGGAGTTGAACTTGGGAAAGCTGTAATACATAAACAGTTTGCTATGGCTGGTGGTGATATATTTGAAATCAATATATTAGGAAAAGGCGGTCATGCTGCTCAACCAAATGTTTCAAACGATCCAATAATAGTTCTAGGATTTATAATTGTTTCTCTTCAAACTATTGTTTCAAGACAATTAGATCCATTTTCAAATGCTGTTCTATCAATTACAAAAATTAACAGCGGTTCAGCCTTTAATGTTATACCTGAAAGTGCATATCTAGGAGGAACATTAAGATCTACTAATGAGCACGATAGAAATAATCTTTTAAACAAAATTAAAATTTTAGTTGAACAAACTGCAATTTCACATAATTGTAAAGTTGATTTTAGAATTATTCCAGGTTATCCACCAACTGTAAATGATGAAAAAAGTGCAACTTTTGCCCATGAAATTTATAAAAAGCATTTTGGAACAGATATGATAGATGAAAATTGTACACCTACAATGGGTTCTGAAGATTTTTCTTATATGTTAAAAGAAAAACCAGGAGCTTATATATGGTTAGGCGCAGGAACTAATTCTGAAAAGTTACATTCTCCTTATTTTGATTTTAATGACAAACTTTTGCCTTTTGGTGTTAAATATTGGGAGTGTTTAGTTAAGGAAATTTTAAAATAATAAATAATAAATTCAAAAAACTAAACGTTAAATATCCCTGTGTGATATTGGCAGGAGGAAAGTCTTCAAGAATGAACAATGTCAATAAAGCATTTGTTTTAATAGATAATCATACCGTAATTTCAAGAATAATTAAGAAGATTTCAAATAATAATTTACCGATAGCGATTAATGCTAACGAACATTTAGATAAATTTTCTAAATTTGGATTAGAAATAATTAAAGATAAATTTGTTGGTCATCTAGGTCCATTGTCAGGAATATATTCTGCACTAAATTGGGCAAATCGTTTAAAGTATAAATGGGTTTTTACTTTTCCTTGTGATGTACCCTTTTTCCCAAATGATATATTTTTAAAAGCCGATAATCTCCTAGATGATAAAACTAAAAATTTTGATTTAATATCTGTAACATCCAATCTAAAAAAACATCATATAATATCTCTGTGGAATATAAAATTGATAGAAGATTTACGTATAAAAATAACTAACGGATTGAGAAAAGTGGATCAATTTACATCTAATTTAAAAATTGAGTATATCCATTATAATTTTAAAAAAAATGAAGTTGATCCTTTTTTTAATATAAATTCAGAAAATGAAATTAGAGAATTGGATAGTTATAAAATAAATTCCATTAATAAATAATAATTTAAAAATTTTTATATTTAAATCTATATTTTTTTATTATAATTTTTTAATTGGTAAAAAATGGAAGATTTGTGGTCATTAAAAGCGAGTGAAATATCAAAACTTTATCTTTCTAATGAAATATCTTTAGATGAAATTATCTATTCTGTGGAAGAACGGTTTAATCAAGTAAACCCAAAAATTAATGCAATTCCTGTATCAACTTTCGAGTATGCAAGAAAACAAGCTAAACTTTTAGATAATAATAAAAAAAATAATAAACCATTAGGTTGTTTAGCTGGTGTCCCTGTAACGATCAAAATCAATACTGATCAATCTGGATATGTATCAACAAATGGTTTGCGATTAAACAAGTCTTTAATCGCACATAAAAATAGTACCGTAGTAGATAACTTAGAAAGGGCAGGTGCTCTAATTGTTGGTAGAACTAATACCCCTGCATTTAGCATAAGATGGTTTACTAATAACTCACTTCATGGCCATACTTTTAACCCACATAATAATAAAATAACACCAGGAGGGTCTTCAGGAGGTGCCGCCTCAGCCACCGCCAGTGGTATAGGTTGTATAGGACATGGTACAGATATCGCAGGCTCAATAAGATATCCTGCTTATGCTTGTGGAATTCATGGAATTAGACCAAGTCTTGGAAGAGTTCCTATGATAAATTATTCCTCACCAGATAGATATATTGGTGGACAAATAATGGCTGTATCAGGTCCTCTTGCAAGATCAATTAAAGATTTACAGTTAGGCTATGATGCTATGAGACAATCAAACTATGATGATCCGTGGTGGACACCCTTATCAAATGATTTGCCGCCATTGAATAAGAAAATTGCATTGCTTAGCGAAATTAAAGGTATGAAAATTTCTGAAGAAGTTAAATTAAATTTATTAAATGTAGCGAAAAAATTGGAAAATGAAGGTTGGATTGTTGATGAAGTAGAAGCGCCAAACTTTGAAGAGATTGGTCATTATCAAGCTGTATTATGGCTCGCTGAATTTAGACGATCTTCTGGCAAAGCTATTTTTGATGAAAAAGATGAAGAGGCTATATTTGTCTTTAATCAAATGTCAAAAAAATGTCCTGACACTTCTATAGAAAAATTCATGGACTCACTACAACAAAGAGCTACCTTAGGACGAAAATGGACAAACTTTTTTAATAAATACCCCTTAATATTATGTCCAATTTCTGGAGATCTTCCGTTTGAAGATCTTAAAGATACAAAGTCTGAAAAAGATTTTGATGATGTTTTTGCATCAATGCTACCTCAGATTGCGCCTCCTTACCTAGGATTACCGGGATTATGTTTTTCAAATCATATCAATGAAAACAAAATACCTATTGGTGTACAATTTATTAGTAGAAAATTTAGAGAAGATCAGTTATTCAAAGTAGCATATGATTTAGAGAAACTTTTTCCAGAAATTAAACCCATTACTCCAGATTATTAGGTTGATGATTAAAAGATGTTAAAAAAATCAGTCAAAATCACATACGCTGAACCATGGTTGCCTTTTCATCATAGATTATTTATTGAAGTTGTTGAAACATGCTCTGCAAGGTTCGCATTAAAAAAAAGATACGATAATTACACAAAAAATGTTCAAAACAAAATTGGTAATGATTGTTGGGATTTAGCCCTAAATAGTTTAGGGGTCCAATTTCCAAATTTAAACTTGCCAAAAAAGAATAAAAAAAAAGGATTAATGATTGCAGCTAACCACCCTTATGGTGTGACTGATGGGGTGATACTTTCGTGGTTAGCTTCGAGATATGATTCTAATTTTAGGGTCATTGCACATGGTATATTGCAAAAAGAACCGTCTTTAGCTCCAAATATATTACCAATTGATTTTAGTAATAATAAAAATGCAATGAGAAATAATGTTAATATAAGAAAAGAAGCAATAAATATTTTGAAAAATAATGGTGTAATTGCGATATTCCCAGCTGGCGCAGTAGCTTGGTCTAGGAAAAAAGGAGAACCAGTTAAAGAAGAATATTGGAAACCCATGGTAGGAAAACTGTTAAACTCTTCTTCAGCAGATCTTTTATTAATTAAATTTAAAGGAAGCAACTCAAACATTTTCCAGACAGCTTCTAGAATTAATCAAACAATGAAGCAAAGTTTATATCTTTACGAAATTAAAAGAAGCTTAGACAAGTATATTAGTCTGGACATATGTGACTTCATCCAGAATAAAAATTTGCCAAATTTAAATGATAAAGAGCTAGCTTTATATCTTCAAAATAAAACTGAAAACTTTATTTTTTAAACAACTCACCTCTTTTTGTTTTTAATTGAGGTGGAGCTGTTGGTCTATTCAAAAAAGCTTCAGCATCATTAGGGTTTAAAAATTTTAAACCAGCTTTTTTAATTTGATTATCTTTAAGTTTTTTTATAGGTGTATAACTAGGATGATGATGATCAATAAATGGATTGTTTTCAGCTAAATTATAACAACATAATAATGTCCATCTTCTTTTATCTGAATTGTTTTTATCTGATCTATGTAGAGTATTACAATGAAAAAATAAAACATCTCCAGGGTCCATTTCACAGTAAATTAGATCTAAATGTTTTTTAGCTTCTTCAACTCTTCTCAAGTCTACACCAACTTGTCCACTCTCTAATAAAGCATGATCAATTCTACCAATTTTATTTGAACCAGATAATACCTGCAAACAACCATTTTTCTTAGTACATTTATCAAGAGCAATCATTGCACTTGCCATATGTGGGAAAAGACAACCATTATTATACCAATATCCATAATCCTGATGCCATTCCCAAGCACCACCTTCAAATGGTTCTTTTGCAGTAATTTTTGAATGATAATGATATACCTCACCTTCTAACAAGTGTTCCATTGTATCAACCATTTTATAGGATCTTGCAACTGTACCATAGATGCTATCATCTGGATGATTCCAAGCAACCATCTTTGTTATTAATCCTTCAGAATCTTTTCTATCATAAAGATGTTTTTTAATATTTGTATCCTTATAGGATGCTTGCTGAATTAAACTTGTTTCTTCTTCATCAAAAAAATTTCTAATTATAATAAAGCCTTTTTGATCAAATTCTTTTTTTTGATTTGAACTTAAAACACTAGCCATAAATAATTAATCTTTTTTTACTGTATTTCTTTTTTCATTAAACCTTCGAATTGCACTTTGTGGTATATCTTCAGTAATTTCACAAAAATCATAATTCAGTCTTTTCATAAAATCTTCTGCATCTTCTTTTTCACTCCAACATTGAACTACAAGTTCATCTGGATCTCTGTAAAGAAACCAATCATCCATTTTACGTTTATTAGGTATAATTTTTATAGCATACATAATTATTCATTATTCAATTTATAATTAAAACTATTTTAAAAATAATTTTCAATAAAAATTATTTTAATCATTACAATATGTTGTTAAACCTAATAATCTCAAGCTTAAGCCTTCAATCTCCTTCTACTAATTGGCCGTCAAGAAATTAAAAAGAGAAATTATTTTTAAGGCTACAAAAGTAAAAAATAATTTCCAGAAAACAGTTAACATTACACCAAATAATTGAGCTTGAGATTTGGAATTTACTGATATTCCAGAAAATTTTGAATATTTATTTAATAGTAAAACTTAATATACTTATATTAATAAAAAAACTTTTGTAAAAACATATTAAAAAGACTAAAATTTTAGAAAAGCGAAAATGATCCTTTAATGCAATTGTCTAAAATAAACATAAGAATATTTAAAATGCATAATTAAAATGCACCTCATTGTAATACTGATTTTTATTTAATCATTTTGCCCAATTTAATATCTTTATTAATTAATTCTCATCACTTAAAACCAATGTTTGTGTTATATGTATTCTTAAAAAGGTGAATATATGTTTCAAGCAATTATTTCTGTATGTAATTTAATTAATATGGAATGTTTACTTCTTAAAGATAATGTTGGTCTAATAAATACTCATAAAGAATGTACAGTTAGGGCTGAAATCATGCGAAAAGATTTTATTGATTTATACAAAGGACCAGTAATTATAAAAAAGAATTGTATCAAGCTTAACAACTATAAAAATGCCTAGTATCTAAAATTATTAACGGCTATACTTTAAAAGTACTTAATTACAAGTTTTTAAAAATGGCCAAAATTTTATTTAACATTACGAATGGTACAAATAACCCTACAAAAGCGTCTTTAGGATTTATGTTAGCAAGAACAGCAGTTGAAGAAGGTCACGAAGTTCAAGTTTTCTTAAATGCTGATGCTGTAAGTTTAATAAGAAAACCTGTTCTAGAAAGTTTAGTTGGCTTAGGGACAGGTAAACTTAGCGAGCATTTCAATATTTTAGTGGATGCAAATGTTCCTATATATGTATCGGCAATTTCTTGTGAAATTAGAGGTGTTACAGAAAAAGATTTAAAGGACGCTAATTCTATAAAAGTTTTTCCTAAAACCCTGCTTAATTTGTCATTGCAAGCAGATAGAACTTTTGTTTACTAATTTTTTCTATATAAGAAAATGCAAAAAATTTTAATAATTCTTGGATTAGTTGTTTTATTTGTTGGGTTACTATATCCCTATATAAAAAGGATAGGTCTAGGTCAATTACCCGGTGACTTAATTATTAAATTAGGAAACTCAACTATTTTCTTCCCAATAGTTACATGCATAATAGTTAGTGTTATTTTGACAATAATATTTAATTTATTTAAATGAACAAATTTTTAATTTTTTAACTCTAAGAAGAATATAATGAAAATAATTAGAATAATAATACCAAAAATTTTAAGATAATCTGTTTTTTTTTCTTCAACTTCAATATCATTTATTTCAGAAATTTCTTGTTTTTGGATTTCAATAATTTTCTTTAACTTATTTGTTTTTTTGTAAAAATAATAATTGAACAAAATAGACATTAAAAATAATATGGGGCCTATTATTACAAATAACCAAATGTTAATTTCTTCGTAACTAATGCCAAGTATGCCTGCAACTTTATATAATAAATTTACACACCAATCAAAAGTAATATCTATCCAATATATACCTGAATTTGCCAAATTTAACCTATAAAAATGTTTTTGATATTAATTTTTAAATTAAAACATAATCAATGGTAATGTTCAAATTTTGAAATATGATTTTTACTTTTCAATAATTTTTTCATGATCAAATTCTTTGTCTACTGGGACTTTTATACCATTTAAAAGATTATTTGTACGACCAGCGAGAGAAACAATTGATAAAAATTCAGCATACTGTTTATCAGTCATTCCTTGAGCACGGGCTGCTGCTGTATGAGAATGAATACAATATTCACAACTATTAGCAATAGACACAGCAGCATAAATAAGTTCCTTTGTCACTGCATCAAGATGACTTGGTTTTGCCATTACTTCTTTTACATCTCGCCAAGTATTTTCAAGTAACTCAGGATCAAAGGCTAGATAATACCATAAGTTATTAATAAAATCGCTTCCACGAGTAGCTCTAATATCGTCAAAAACTGATTTGACGCGAAGATTTTCTTCAGGATTTTGTGGGCGTGATATAGTAGACATTCAAGAACCTTTCATTAAAAAATATTAAAAAATAATTCTAGCATATCGTCATATCTCAGACAATGTCAGGTTGTTCTTTGTTTAAGGAATGTAATAAGCAAAAATCAAAATATCAAAAAACTTTAACAATAAAATTTTGGAATTATCTTATAATAAATGGATTTGCAATAGATGTTTGTTCGGCTATCCAAACTGATTTTGTTTGCAAAAATTCTTTTATAGATTCTTGACCGCTCTCTCTACCTCTTCCTGATCTTTTGTACCCTCCAAATGGTGACATGAAGCTTACAGCTCTATATGTATTAACCCAAACTGTTCCCGCTCTTAAGTTGTCAGACATTCTTAAAGCTCTTCCAATATCATTAGTCCAAACTCCAGCTGCTAAACCAAATATTACATCATTTCCTACCTTTATTGCTTCTTTTTCATCCTTAAACTTAATAATAGATAATACGGGCCCAAATACTTCTTCTTGTGCAATCCTCATTTCATTTCTAACATCTGTAAAAATTGTTGGCTCAACAAATCTGTCTCCTTTTATGTCTTTACTAGAATAAGCATTTCCTCCTAAGATACACTTTGCACCTTCTGATTTTGCTATATCAATGTAATTCATAATCTTTTCGAATTGTGGCTGAGTAGTGACAGGCCCAACATGTGTATCAAATGACATTGGATCTCCGATTTTTGCTTCACTAGCAACTTCAACAAGTCTTTTAACAAATTTTTCATAAATCGTTTCTTGTACTAACAAGCGAGAACCTGCAATGCAAGTCTGACCTGTTGCGGCGAATATACCTGAAATAACTCCCATTATAGCAGCTTCAAAATCAGCATCTTCAAAAACGATATTTGGCGATTTTCCTCCTAGTTCCAATGAAACAGGCATTATTTTTTTTGCTGCAGATTCATATATTTTTTGACCTGAAATATCAGAACCAGTAAATGCAATTTTTGATACGTTTTTATGTTCTACAAGTGGTTGACCAACTTCAATACCCATTCCTGTTACACAGTTCACAACACCATTTGGAAACCCAGCTTCTGAGACTAATTTCACAAATTCTAAAGTTGATGCCGAGGTAAATTCAGATGGTTTTATTACTGCAGTATTTCCAGCAGCTAACGCTGGAGCAAGCTTCCAAGATAAAAGAAGTAAGGGAGAATTCCAAGCTGTAATCATTCCTACAACTCCAAATGGCTCATACTTTGTATAATTAAAAATTCCAGGTTTATCTGAAGGTAAAACAGATCCTTCAACTTTGTCAGCAAGTCCTCCAAAATATCTGTACCATTCTGCAAGATATTTTGTTTGCGCCCCCATCTCAGCAATCAATTTACCATTATCTTGCACTTCTATTTCGCCAAGTTTTTGAGCGTCTCTCTCAACAAGTTCTGCAAGTTTTACAAGTAATTTACCCCTCTCAGTAGGTTTGGTTTTAGACCAATTATTTTCAAAAACATCTTTTGCAATATTTACTGCAACATCAACATCATATGCATTTCCTTTAGCAACTTTTGCCCAATTTTCACAAGTATAAGGGTTTTCAGTATCAAAATAATCTCCACTATTTGGTTCCATTTCTTTTCCATTAACGAAATGATTATATGTTTTCATAATATTCTCCGTTACTTAATTTCATGAATTTCAAAAATTTGTTTTTTATTATCATAGCTACTTTATATAAATTTTTATTTTAATCACATATTTTCTAGTCAAAAAAAAGTCTTAAAATATATTAGATATTAACTCAATATTATTTGAAGATAATTAAAAAATTTAAATACACCTTTAATAAATAATATTTAAATAAATTGTTTTTTATACTAAATTATTAAATGGAATTATTAGGTAAATAAACATGCAAGCAATTTTTTTTGGTTCTATAGGAACTATGGTAGAAACTTCTGAAATTCAACGTAAAGCATTCAATACTGCCTTTGAAGAATTTGGATTAAATTGGTACTGGAATACTGGAAATTATATCAATATGATCCAAAAGCCTGGGGGAATTTCAAGAATTAAGGAATATTCGAAATTAAAGCTTAAAGATAATGAAGTAAAAAAAATATATGATCTTAAAATTAAATATTTCAGAAAATATTCTAATAACTTTGTAAAACCCAGGGAAGGTGTTTTAGACATCATCAACTATGCAAATAGAAATAATATAAAACTTGGTTTTATTACAACAACTTCTAAAGAAACTATTGAGATTATCAAAGATAGTTTATCGAAATATATTAATTTTAATGACTTTGATCTTATTACATATGAAAAAGATTGTTTTAAAAAGAAACCTCATCCAGACATATACAATTTTGCGATTAACAAACTCAACGTTTCTAGAAAAAATTCAATTACAATTGAAGATACTCCTATTAGTTATGCTTCATCAAAAAAAGCTAATATTAAAACTATCTTATTTCCTGGCGAATATTCAGTGAATAAAAAAAATATTTTATCTTCATACAAAATTTTTGAAGAAGTTAAACATTTTTTTGAGAAAAAACAAATTTAAGATGGCCATAGTCAAATTAGAAAATGTTTCTAAGTCATGGGGAGATTTCAAAGCAGTTGATGATTTTAATTTAACTATAAATGATGAAGAATTTTTAGTTTTATTAGGACCATCAGGATGTGGAAAAACAACAACCATGAGAATGATTGCAGGACTAGAAGAGTTATCTTCTGGAACTATAAAGATTGATGATATTATTATTAACGATCTTGAACCAAAAGACAGAGACGTGTCTATGGTTTTTCAATCATATGGTTTATATCCAAACATGAGTGTTTATGAAAATATAAGATTTCCTCTTAAAATAAGAAAAATAAAAAAGTCACTCCACGAAAAACTGGTTATGCGAGCTGTAAAAATGGTAGAATTGGAGAAATTTCTAAAAAGAAAACCTGCAGAATTATCTGGTGGACAAAAACAGAGAGTTGCACTTGCTAGAGCATTAGTGAGAAATCCAAACATATTTTTAATGGATGAACCTTTATCAAACTTAGATGCAAAATTGAGGGTTTCGACACGAGCCCAAATAAAACATCTACAAAACAAACTTAAAATTACTACTATTTACGTAACGCACGACCAAGTTGAAGCAATGACATTAGCTGATCGTGTTGTCGTAATGAATAATGGAAAAATACAACAAATTGGATCACCAAAAGAAATTTATAATAGACCATTTAATACATTTGTTGCTTCTTTTATCGGCAGCCCTCCCATGAATTTAATTCCAATTTCTATTAGAAATAAAACATCAATTTCTCAAGATCTAAAATTTTCAAAAATTAATATCAAAGATGGAAAATATACCCTTGGATTTAGGGCTGAAGATGCTAGTATTGAGAAAACAGGTAATTTTACTGGACCAATTTATTCGATAGAACTTTTAGGGGATAGTACAATAGTAACACTCAAAATTAAAAATAATTTATTACATATAAAAACCTCTAATAACTTTTTCTCGAAAATTGGTGAAATTGTATCAGTAAAAATACCAAATAGTTTATGTCATTTTTTTGATTCAAAAACCGGAATTCATTTATAAATAGATTGGAGTAAAATATGAATTTAATAAAGTATACTTTTTTGATAACAAGTTTTCTGTTTTTTCTAATAATAAATTCTTTTGCCTGTGAAATTAAAGCAAGGGTGAGTGTTGTTGGAAACGAATTTCCGGCTATACAAACTGTTGGTGCAGGTGCAAAAAAATGTAAGGGTGCCGAAGTTAAAACAAACTTAACAGCTGACCATCAAAAAATTAATGTAGCTGGAATGAGTAGTGAACCAGCGGAATATACGTCTGCTATAGTAGCAAACACATCCATTGTTGCACTTTTAAACAACGATTTAATTAGACCCTTAGACGATTTAATAAAAAAACATGGCTCAAAACTTAAGAAAAATCAACTTATCACTATTAACGGTAAAGTGATGGCAGTTGCTTTCATGGCTAACGCTCAACATTTAGTTTACAGAAAAGATGTTTTAGAGAAACTTAATATTTCTGTTCCTAAAACATATGAAGAGATGTTAGCAGCTGCAAAAAAAATTCGGGAATCTGGTCTCGCAAAAAATCCTGTAGGTGGAGCTTATAAAGCAGGATGGAACTTGGCACAGGAATTTAATAATATGTTCATTGGATATGGTGGAAAACATTTCAAAGGTAATACACCTGAACCAAACGTTAATTCTGATGCTGGTAAAAAAGCATTAAACATGATGAAATCTTTATCTGAATATATGAACCCAGATTTTTTAACTCATGATAGTAATGCTACAAATGCAGAATTCAGAGCTGGTAACGTTATCTTGATGAACATGTGGGGTAGTAGAGCTGCCACACTAACTGATGCAGACGGGGTTTCTGATGCGGTTAAAAAAGGTATGGATATAGCTGGTCCAATGACTGTTGGTGGAGGCAATATACCAGCATCTACACTTTTTTGGGATGGTTGGACCGTTGCTAAAAAAATAAGTGACGCTGAAGCTGAAGCTACTTTTATTGCTATGATGAATGCAATTGACCCGTCTATAATTAAGGATGATAAAGTTAGAAAGCAAGCAGTTTGGCTTTTAGATGGATACACCCCAACAGATGCTGCTAGAGGTGTTTTTGCTGCAGCGAAAATGAATACAACACCTTACCCAATGCTTCCATATGCTGGTCTAATGCATTCAGCTATAGGTGCAGAAATTGCAGATTTTATGCAAGGTAAGGAAAACGCTAAAAAAACTTTGTCTGATATAGAGGATGCATATCGTGCAGCTGCAAAAGAAAAAGGTTTTTTATAAAATAAAATTCAATCAACTAGAGAGACATGTTCTCTCTAGTTTTGAATTATGAAGCACAAAACTTTTTTCTGGTTTATATTGCCAACATTTTTGGCAATGTTGATCTTTATTTTTTTACCAATTATTTCTGTTGTTTTACAATCAGTCCACACGCCTCACGAAAATGTACTTATAACCGTTGAAAATTGTGACCCTTTTGGATGTAAAAAAGTTACATCAATTGACCACGAAGCAACAAAAAATTTGAACCAGTCCAAACCCTTGGGTAAATTTGTCGGATTAGATATTTATTTTGATAGAGGACACCTGGCGATTGAAAATTTAAAACTTATATGGGAAAATTCTGAAAATATTTTCTCATTTGTACAATCCTTAGGTGATCTTCCATTTTATAAGGCTGTTTTTTTTACACTAACTTTTACATTCACAGTTACACCCATAATGCTTTTACTTGGTTTATTGATTGCTTTAGGTGTAAATTCAATAAGTAAAAAATTAAGAGGTATAGTAATTTTTGTTTCTCTTTTACCTATGATTGTAACTCCCCTAATAGGTTCAATAATATTATTTTGGATGATTGACTCACGAGGTATAATTGGAAACTTAATCCAATGGTTGTTTGATGATCCTAACTTATCTCTGAAAGCTTCAACTACATTAACTTGGATAATGTTAATCGTGTATGGTGTATGGCACGCAATCCCATTTTCTTTCATAGTTTTTTATGCAGGACTTCAAACTGTACCAAAAGATCAACTTGAATCTGCAAAGATTGATGGCGCCAATAAATTTGAAGAAGTAATCTATATTATTATTCCCCATTTAATGCCTTTAATTACATTCGTTACACTTATGCAATTAATGGACAATTTTCGAGTATTTGAACCTATTGTTGGTTTTAGCGCAGAAGCGCACGCAACTTCATTAAGCTGGATTATTTTTAATGATTTGGGTGGTGAAACACGACAGCTTTCAGCTGCAGCTACAAGCTCCATATTGACAATTATAGGCGTAATTATTTTGCTTTCACCGGTTTTACTAAGAACCTGGAAGGATTTTAAGTTTAAAAAATGAAAAAGACTACTTCAAATAGATTTTCATTATTAATCTACTCATTTATCATTATTTGGTTTTTTTTAGCCTCTTTCCCTTTTTTTTGGACATTTTGGGGGTCTTTCAAAGTAGAACTTGATTTTTTTTCTATCTCTAATTGGTACAACTCAGTGACTGGAAAGAACACTTTAGATACTTATAACTCTCAGTTTACGGGAGCTGGTTATGAAGGAGCTTGGGTTCAAGAGGAATTTTGGAGATCTTTTGTAAACTCAGGCATAGTTTGTTTTTTTGTTGTCTTAACTTCTTTAACAATTGGAACATTAGGGGCTTATGCTTTATCTAGATCAAATTATAAATACACTTTTTGGCTTTTAATAACAGCACTGATTTTTAGAGCAATGCCTCCAATTACTCTTGTGGCTGGATACCTGCCACCTTTTTTTGAGTGGAATATCTGGGGAATATTGCCAACAACTATAATTGTACTCGTATCAATTAATCAGCCCTTTACACTTTGGATGTTACATTCTTTTTTTCAAAACATACCCAAAGAACTAGATGAAAGTGCCAAGGTAGATGGATGCTCACAATTTCAGGCATTTAGACATGTTATTATTCCTGTGATGTGGCCTGGTGTAATAACAACAGGATTATTTAGTTTTTTGTTAGCCTATAATGATTTTGCGGTAACCGCTATGTTATTATCTGATGAAAATAGAACTATGATACCAAAAATTGCTGCTTTTTTAGGAACGACTTATACTGAAGGAAATGTAATGTTCGCAGTTGCAGCTGTTGTTTCAGCTACTGTTCCACTTTTCATACTTGTAATGTTTTTTCAAAAAAAAATAGTCAGTGGTCTTACACAGGGTGCCGTGAAAGGATAATAAATTATGAAAAAAAAATAATTCAATCAAAATTAACTAAAAACAACAATCTATCTAAAACCAAAGAAACGGAAAAAGTTCTAGAAAAAATGGTTGCTGCTTTAAATAATCATAGAATAGAAGATATTGGAGAATTTTTTTCATTTACATTTAATTGGTTTGGAAATTATGGTTGCGGAACTAAAAAAGGATTAAAAGAATTTCAAAATAATTGGCAAGTACCTTTTCAAAAAGCTTTCTCTAATAAAATATGTATAGATGAAGCTAGAATAGTTGTTGGAGAATGAGGTGCTTCTTTTGGTAGACAAGAAGCATTTCATACCGGTCAATTCATGGGTATAAAGCCTACAAATAAAAAAGTTGAAATTAGATATATGGATTTTTGGAATGTGAAAAACAAAAAAATAGTTAATAATTGGGTTATGGTTGATTTTCCTGGAGTTTTAAAACAATTAGGCTTTGATATATTTAACGGCGAGGGTTGGGAGAAATTTGATAAAAAAAAATAAATTACAAATTGGAAAAGATTTAGAAGTTGAAAAATTTATTTATGGAATAACTGAAGAAATTTGGGAAAATAAAAAGATTAATTCTATTTATGATTACTATAAAAAAGATGTTATTGTTAGATCCCCTAGGAGCACAACGTACAAATGTAACGACGTAATCAATTCTACAAAAGATACTTTAAATCTATTTCCTAACAGGCAATTAATTGGAGAAGATGTCATTTGGTCTGGAGATAATAAAAACGGCATTTTAAGCTCTCATAGAATTTTATCTACAGCAACACATGAAGGCAATGGTTTTTATGGAAAATCAACAGGAAAAAATATTATTTATAGAGTTATTGCTGATTGTTTTATTATAGATAACGAGGTTGTTGAAGAATGGATAGTTAGAGATGAAAGTGCTATTTTAAATCAACTAGGATTTACAGCAAAAAAATTTGTAGAAATGAAAATTAAAGAAAAGATATTTGATAAAAATAGTCTGAATTCTATATCAAATGCTTTTGATTATAAGTATCTTATTAAAAATAATTCTAATGAATTTACTAAAACATATCTCTCAAATTTTAAAAAATTAATTGATAAAGATTTCAATTTAATAAAAAAAAACTATGAGAGATCTGCTCAAACTTTCTGGCCAGGAAACAAAATAAATTATTCATATGAACAAATAAAAAAAATATGGTCAGAATTTTTGAATTGTTTTGAAAAGTTAGAATTGATCATACATTTTTTTTCTGGAATAACAGAACCTTTGTTATCGCCTCGAGTTGCCATAAGGTGGACAATTAAAGGAAAACATTTGAACAAAGGATATTACGGATCTCCATCGCAAAAAAATATTGAAATTGCTGGCATATCTCATGTTGAATTTGGAAAAACTGGAATAATAAGGGAATATGTTATTTTTGATGAAATATCTATTTGGAAACAGATATTACTTTAATTATACTGTTAACAATGAAAAACTTTAAAATTAAAGATAGACTGGTAAGATTTGGCGAATTAGTACCTTGCAAAACTGCTTTTATTGATGCTCATACACCTGGATCTAATTTAAAAGAAAATTTTACAATTATTGGTGCAGGAGTTTCTGAAAATCCTGACCAACACGTTCATATTAATATACCTCATGGTTTTAATATTGGAGCTGCTGGCCAACCTCCTAAATGTAATAATTCACTTCACAGTCACAAGACAGCTGAAGTATTCTTTGTTTTATTTGGCAAATGGAGATTTTTTTGGGGAATTAATGGTGATGCTGGTGAAGTTATTCTTGAAAAAGGAGATATATTTAATATTCCTACAGGTATTTTTAGAGGTTTTGAGAATATAGGCGAAACATATGGCATGCTAATGGCTGTATTAGGTGGGGATGATGCTGGTGGGGGAGTGATTTGGGCACCACATGTTTTAAATGACGCGAAACAACATGGTCTAATTTTATCTGAAAAAGGTAAAATTTATGATACTAAAATAGGTCAAAATTTGCCTCATTACGAAAAAGAAATGCCCACTTTATCGAAAAAAGAATTGTCACAATTTCCTGAAATAGATGCTAGTGAAATCACCCCATTTTATGTGGCAAGATATTTCGATTTATATTCCTTATCAAAACGAAACTTTGTTTCAGTTATTGGAGAGAATGGTGTTATTTATGATAAACCAGGTTTTGAAGTAAATTTCATATCTGAGAAATGTACAAATAAAATTAAAAATTTTTCTGATAGAGATACTGTATTAATGCCTGTTGAAGGTTGTTGGAACATAGAGGCAGATATGTTTAATTTAACTTTAAATCCTGGTGATACATTTTCAGTTCCAAAAAATACACAATTCAATCTTAAAACAACCAAACCATATATGTCTTCAATGTATCAAGTAATTCCTACAGATGATCCTGCAGGAGCAACTCATATAAGAACTGCTTAATGACAATTTTAACAACTCACGTTGGATCATTGCCTAGAAGCAAAAAATTATCCGACCTTCTTTTTAAAAAAGAAAATAATAAAATTTATGATGAGGACACATTTAATAAAGTTGTAAAAGACTCAGTTTTTGACATTGTAAAAAAACAAAAAGAAGTTGGTATTGATATTATATCTGATGGAGAGATGTCAAAAATTTCTTATGCAACCTATGTGAAAGATAGATATAATGGATTTGCAGGTGATAGTCCTAGAAATGCACCATCAGATCTCAAAAGATTTCCTAGCTATTTAAAGAAATTAGCCGAAAGTGGCGGAACACCAACTTATTCAAGACCTTGTTGTGTTTCTAAAATTTCTTCTAAAGGTGACAGTGAACTTATTGCTGATATTAAAAATTTGAAAAACGCTATGAAAAAAAATAATTTGTCTAAAGGATTTATGAATTCAGCTTCACCAGGTGTCATATCATTATTTCTTGCTAATTCCTTTTACAAAACAAGAACTGAATATCTTGTAGCTATATCTGAAGCTATGGAAAAAGAATTTAATCTTATTGCAAATTCAGGATTATACTTACAATTAGATTGTCCAGACTTAGCTTTGTCTAGACATATGATTTTCTCAGAATTGAGTGACAGAAAATTTATAAAAATTGCAAATGAAAATATGGAAATTTTAAATCATAGTCTTCGTAAAATTGATCCAAGTATGTTACGAATGCATGTGTGTTGGGGAAATTATGAAGGTCCCCATATTGATGATATTTCAATCAGTGAAATTTTTGAAGTTATAATGTCTTTTAGAGGTAATTATATTTTATTTGAATCTTCTAATCCAAGACATGCTCATGAATGGAAAATATTTAATGACTTAAAAAGTAAGATACCTGAAACAAAAATTTTAATACCAGGCGTAGTAGATTCTACAAGTAACTTTGTTGAGCATCCAGAGTTAATTTGCCAAAGACTAGAAAAATTTGTCAATATTGTTGGCAAAGAAAGAGTTTTAGCTGGATCAGACTGTGGTTTTGGTACTTTTGCAGGTTATGGTAATGTTGACGAAGACATTGTATTTGAAAAATTAAAGTCAATGGTAAAAGCTGTAAAAAGTTTTTAAAGTCAGCTTAATCTTTTTTTAAAATTTAAGTTAATCCATATTACAAACATTATGAAATATGCGTTTAAAACATACCAAATAATTTCAAAAATTGATTTAAATTCATCTAAAAAATTTATGTTTAATGAATTTAAAAGTAAAATAAGTGATATAAATATTAAACCATTAGCAATTATAGAGTTTTTTCTTTTATGATATTTATACCTCATAGGATGAATTACTTTAATAGGAATTACCTTTAATACTATTAAAATTACAAGTATAAATAAATTATTCCAAACGTTTAAATCTAAAATCGATAAATAAATAATAATAATATTCCAAATAGAAGGAAATCCTATATACAAATAACTTTCAGTCATTACCTTTAAATAAGAAAATGAAAATAAAGAAATACTTAATATCAGTATCGGCAAAATAATTACAAATTGTTCAGGCACATAATTGAATTTATAAATAATTATACAAGGTATGAACACGTAGTTTATATAATCGACTATGCTGTCTAGCATTACACCATCAATATTAGGACAAAACTTTTTTACATTATATTTTCTAGCTAAATTTCCATCAATGACGTCTATAAACAATGCAATTATAAGAAATAAAAAAGTTAAAAGTTTATCTTCATTTAATATTGAAATTATTGAAAAAAAACTCATTAAAATACCAGTTCCAGTCAACAAATGTACTAAATATGCTTTAATTACATTAATATTTAGATTTGAGTGTTTTTTCATTATATTAATAATAAAATTAAATCATTTTGTTTACAAATCAATTTGTTATCTAATAATAGTAGTTATGAACAAAAAACTTGATGATTGTAAAAAAGAAATATTAAGTGATATTTCAAGAACAATATCCTTTAGGTTATGTTCTATAGGCGTTGATTTGGGCCTTTTTGAAGATTTATCAATAAATGGTCCCTCATCAAGCGAAGAAATAGCATCTAGAAAAAAATATAATGAAAGATATGTCAGAGAATGGCTTTATGGAATTTCAAAGACTGGTTATATAGAATTTGATAGAAAAACCCGAAAAGCGTCAATTAACGATCAGTATAGTGAGTTATTTAATAGTGAAGGTGGAAAGAACTCTTTTAAAGGTTTTTTCAAAGTAATTAATAATATGCTACTACCCTACGAAAACTTAATTAGTTCGTTTAAAAATGGTGGTGGTATAAAATTTGAGGAATATAATAGTGAATTTTGGAAAGGTTTAGACCTTACAGGTTGTTCTAGATATAGATCATTTCTTGTTCCGGAGTGGATTGATCAAGTGCCAAACATAAAAGAAAAACTTGATAAAGGTGTAAAGTTTGCTGATTTCGGGTGTGGCACTGGTAGGTCAGCTGTTGAATTAGCTAAGAGGTTTAAAAATTCTAATTTCTTCGGTTTTGATAAATTTAAGCCAAATATTGAGGAAGCTAAAATCAATGCTGAAGCTGGCGATGTTACGACTAATACTTCATTTCAGGTTTGGGATGTAGACAATGGAGGTCCTGATGATAAGTTTGATATTGCAGGAGCTTTTGATTTAATTCATGATTTACCTCATCCACAAGATGGTATAAATGTTATCAAAAATTCTTTAAAACCAGGTGGTATCTTTTTACTAATGGATATTAAATGTACTGATGACCCGATTGACAATGATGATCCCATGGCTTTATTCAAATTTGGTGCAAGCTTACATTTTTGTATGACAACTTCTTTAGCATATGAGGGTATAGGCCTAGGAACTGTAGGGTTACCCCTAAAAAAAGTTGAAGAGCTTTGCTTTAATGCTGGTTTCAAAAATGTTAAAGAAATAGATATTAATCACCCAATTAATTCTTTATTTCAAATTAGTTAATTTAAACAATTCAAATTTCACTCTGCAATCTAGTCTACAAATAATTATTCTTAAATTATTCATTTTGATCGTCTTGATAATAACTTTTGTAAAATTTAATCTTTATTATTTGCTGAAACTTTAACTACACCTTCGTAAGCAATTTCCTTAGGTGACAAAGAATTTGGAATACTATTAAATTGAGAAAGATAATTTCTTAACTTTTTCATGTGTTTTTCGTTTTCATATTCCCATATACTTGTAACTTGATTTTTTTGATCAACATTTTGTATCACTTTCATGTTAATTTTTAAATTAGAATTAGTTGATTCATTTGCTATCTTTTCTGACATTACAATGAACATATTTGCATGTTCAACACTTTGAAAAGTTCTTACGGTAAGTCTAATTATTGACATAAAAACACCTTCGCTATTTCATCTTAATCATCTGATTTACTTAAATTTTATAGAATAATAATTATTCAGTCTACAATTTGATCTAAGATTTTAGATAATTTAATTAAGTTTATTAAGAAAATCATATTGAATTTTTATTGATAATAATAAAATATGAATATGTACAATAATAAATAGTTGTATTGAATTTCAAGATGTTTATAAGAATAGTTACTATAAAATGTCCAAATGAAAGAGCCAAAAAAGCTTTTAAGTTACTTAATAAAGAAGTTACAGAAGAGCAAATGAAAGTTGGTCTTTTAAAACAAACTACTGTTGATGCATCTGAAACAAGTATTGTCTATGTAAAGTATTGGATATCAAAAAAACATTTTGATAAAGGTAGAAAAAATTGGCAAAAAACATCTAGAGAATTTAATGATATGGGCGCGATTATTACAGCGGTAGGCGGAGAATCAGAAATTGTCATATCTGACGATTTTAAAAATAATTTTTAATTTATGTTAACTTAACTTTATTTAAATTTTCCATTAGAAGATTTTTTTTAAATTTATAATTTAAATTCGCATTCGTCATCTAAATACTTTGTTGTCAGATGCATCTAAGCTTATTTCAATTTTTTTTAAAAATTGTTATCTTTAATAATCATAAAGTAATTATTAATTATAAAAGAGTATTTAATGTAATGGGAAGAATACGAAGCTAAAAAAAGATTCAGAAGAGTAATTACCAATACTTTTTTATCAGATGAAGATTGTGAAATGTTTATTATGGTTCTGAAACAACAGTAGCAAAACATATAACTAAATTACCCGATAGTGAATTAGAAATTACTAGATCGATAGAATCACCAAATATTATTTCTGTAATCTGGACTTTAAAAGATTATAAGCATTTTGATATTTTAGAAAAAATAGGTAATAAAATTATTAAACCATATAGAAAGAAACTATCGCCAAAATCAACTAGTATAAAAAAAGAATCTCTTTGTAGAATTTTAGGGAGATAATGAAAAAAATTTAGTTTTTCATTTAAGCTTTATTAAACGGGTGCAGTAATTTTGATTTGAGCAGATGTTGCTTCAGATTCATAGTTATATACAAAAACACCTGCATATTGGTTTTCTTTAAATACAAAGGTTTTTTTTAAGTCTTCAATAAATTGATTTGACTCATTTTCAAACTTTTTTAATTTATCTATAGTGTTAAATTTAATAAAAATTGAAAGGTCGCCTTCTTTACCTATCAATATATTAAGTGATTGAAAATTGAATTTAATTATCTGTTTTCCAAGATTGTCAGAACAAAATGATGCAGCAACTTTAGCTTCAGTTATTGATGGAAATTTATATTGGAAAACTTTTGCGTACATATATTACCTATTAAAGCTCGTCTAGCATTCCTTCTATAAGGTCATTAGCTTGTTTACCTTCAAGTGTGATATTATTCATTATTTTTGTATGTAGCCCCATTTTATCTTGAATTTTTTTTCCTTTATCCGTTAATTCTAACTTTGATTTTGCATTAATCCTACATAGATTATTTTCAATGAGTATTTCTTCAAAATCTTTTGATATCTCCATTCTGTTACATGCATAAATAAAATTTTTAAAAAAAATCATGTCTTTTATACTTGTTTCTTGATTAAAAATATCTAAAGCATTTATTAATCTATCTGAAGTTAATTGTTTTTGGTCACTCATTAAATCTATTTGATGGGCGGCTTTTTTAATAAGCTTTTCAACTAAGTCAATTTTATCTTGTGATAATTCTTTTATTTTAGAAAATGTCATCATACAAACCATGCCAAGCGCATAGTTATTTTTGTCAATGATAGGAAATCCTATATAACTTTTTACACCTTTCTCATTATTATGCGTTTTAGTAATTTCGTGTTTTGTAACATCAAAAGCAATTAATGGTTTAGTGTCTAGTAAAACATGAGAACAGACGCTTCCGTCTTTAGGTCGCCGGGTATTTAAATTTTTAATTTTTTCTTCTTTAGACCAACTTTCAGCTAAGTAACATCGTTCTTTACTATCAAATAACTGAAACAAAACGGCTTCATAACCAGTAATATCTTTAGCTAACTCACAATAGATATTAAAAAGACTTGCTTGATTAGAATCTATCAGACCAGTTCTTTCAACTGCTTCAGCTCTTCTTTCTTCATTATCTGGTAATTTTGCAGATATAAACTTCATAAAAAATAACTCTTCTAAAACTAATTAAATCGATCAAATTAAATATTCTAACTTTTATGTTATATATTCATATGATTATTAGAAAATAAATATACAACAAAAACAAGTTTATTAATTAAGTACAAATATTTTGCTTTATTAAATTACAAATAAAATTGGTGAGATAAACTCATTTTTTTCCATTTTAATCATCTGATTTACTTATTTTTCATATACTAATAGTTTTATAGTCTAAATTTGTTTTTAGAATGTGTGAAAAATAAAAAAAATATTTTCCATTTTCAGATCTAAAAAAATTAAAAATAGATGAGTATTTCTTTCTTATTTAGATCTTGAAATTAAGAAAGAATAATATTAAAAATTAGATATGTGTATTGGTTCAACAAGTATCCTCTCAACATTCTTATTATCACTATCATTTGTCATTGTAATTTATAATTATTCAAGAATTAAGAATTATTTGACCAAACAATATACAAAATATTTTCCTCAAAAATCTAAAATTTAAAACAATCAGAATAAATTATTAAATGTTAAAAATTATTATTTTTTTAGTTCTTATTTTTACTATTATTTATTTAGTTACAAATTTTATCATGTACAAAAGAAAAAGTGGTCGTTTAAAGTTGATTATACCTATTGCATTT
The DNA here is from genome assembly GCA_003210115.1 of SAR116 cluster bacterium AG-426-A06. Classification (GTDB taxonomy): domain Bacteria; phylum Pseudomonadota; class Alphaproteobacteria; order Puniceispirillales; family Marisalimonadaceae; genus TMED54. The sequence continues at coordinate 75,241 of QCNM01000001.1, forward strand.
ATATTAATAATTGTAGGGGTTATCTTTTTTATTTTACCAAGGTTTGGACTTAATCCTTTGGTTCTATTTCAAACTATTATTTCTAAAGTAATTCCATACCTTTCCATGTTAAGAGGTGTTATTTAATGAAAAATATATAAAATACTTATGAGCTAAGAAATAGATTTGATTTTATTTAGTTTAGATTTTTTAAATTCATTTAAGAAACCCTTTGGCAACTCTATTGCAGTAATTTTCCAATCAATACCTATTCGCTGAAATAATAAATATATTTCTTGCTCATCTACCATATGCTTTATTCTAAAAGAATTGTGGTTTTTAAACTCCATTATTTTTATTCCACCTAATAATGTTTTTAAATTAGGTTTTGGAAGTTTTCTTGCCATTTGATTTTCTTGTAACAACATATTTAAACCTTCTGAATTAACGTATGTGTCTAGAATACTATCTACGATTTTTGACACAAAACCTGTAATTAAAACACTTATACCACCTAAATTTTTGAAATCTTCATCTTTTTGAGATTCCTTTAGTAAATTAACATTCAAGTAATTTTTAAGGTTTTCTCTTAACTTTTTCCATTCAATATATTCTTTGAGTAGTGCCTTATCATTGTAATAAATACCTTTATGAATTTGATGTGTTGAATAAAGAGCTGAAAAGAAATAGGTAATTATTACTAAAACCGGAATTATTATAAGACTTATGAGTAATTTCTTCATTAAGACATAATACCAAATTTAATTCTTTAGTAATCCAAATGTTTTTAACTTTTTCTGTATCTTTTAAGAATAATTCATATTTACTGCTCATCAAACACAGAATGTTTTGAAGTAATTGTCTTAATGGCGAAGATAATCCTCTTGTTATTCCATTTTTATCATCTGATTTAATATTTTATAGATTTCTAATTGTTCAATCTAGAATTTGTCTAAATCAAATCTTTTTCACTATTCATTAGATATAATTATAATGAACTACAATTTAATTTTTTTTATAGAAAAAATCGATGTATGAATACTTGATTTTAAAGTGGTTTCAAACTTAAAAAAAAGATAATATAAACAATCTTTTATAATGATTGTATTGATGAATGGGAATAAATTTAAAATTTTAAAAGATTGGATTGTTAAAATTAAATGAATAATAAAAATAATGATATGTTAAAAGCAACCGTTGATGTTATTAAAAATATAAAAAAAAATCTTAGTTTCACATTACTTGAGGTAGGTGCCGCTCAAATTCATCAAGATAAAGAACCTTTTTACCAGTTACTTGATTATTTTCCTTCTTCTAAAATTATAGGATTTGAATTAGATAAAAAGGTCTGCGACGATTTGAACGTAAATGCTCCCGAAGGAATAAAATATTATCCTCACGCTCTAGGAGAATTTAATGAAAAGAGAAAATTATATATTACTAATCATCCTATGTGCAGCAGTCTATATGAACCAAACGAAAAATTAATTTCATTGTATAATAATTTAGAGGTTGCATATTTAAAGTCAAAATCAACACTAGAAACAATATCCTTAGACCACTTCTTAAAAATAAATAATATAAAATCATTAGATTTTATTAAAATTGACGTACAAGGTGCTGAATTGGATGTTTTTAAAGGGGGGAAAAAAATCTTAAAAGATATTTTAAAAATTATTTGCGAAGTTGAATTCATTCCTATTTACAAGAACCAACCTCTTTTTGGGGATGTTTGTAATTTTCTCAATGATTATGGCATTATGTTTAATAAGTTTTTAGGTCTTGCTGGTCGTTGTTTAAAACCTATTACTTTGAACAACAATCCCAATATTGCTTCACAACATTTTTGGACAGATGCAGTGTTTATACGTGATATACAAACTATACCTAAACTTGAAGACGATAAACTATTGAAACTAAGTTTACTTTCTTCAATTTATGACAGTCCTGACTTAGTTCATTATTGTCTCACTAGCTTTGATAAAAGAAATTCCTCATCATTAGCATCTCAATGGATAAATCAATTAAATAATAAGTAGATTTAATTCAAACATGTATCTTTAATAAAATTTCTATTTGACAAATTTTAATTTAATATAAATAGAAAATAGAGCAATAATAATTATAAAATCTAATATTACATCAGGTAAATTTGGTTGATAAGTAGTTTTTAATTAAATTTATTCATGTCATCTCCAGTACAAAAATTATTCTATAATTAGACTTAATTTATGAAGCTTTATCATCAAATAGCTTGAAAAACTCTTGTCAATAAATTTAGACCCATATAAGGTTTATGACAAAGTATAACATAATTTTTATATATGGCGTCATTGCCAGACCTTTTAGCATTATAATTATTTTGAAAAGAATGACGTGGGGAGGAGTAGCCTGTTAGCTCATCAAGCTCATAACTTGGAGGTCTTAGTTTCAAAACCTACCCCCCAAAAACAACTTTATCAATAAAATTATAACTTTGACGTACTCTAAAGACTTCGGTTTTAATAGCTTTTTTGTGTTTGAAGCCTGATAAGGATCACAGGATGATAAATGTTTGTCAGGTTCATCTCCCTTTTTTAATTTATAGATATTAAAGTTTAATATAATTTAAGTTAATTTAAATAAATAAAGATAAGTTCTCATAAAGTATGACTTAATAACCTTAAATATTTTTAAAGCATATCAAAATATAAAATTGTTGTAAGATCGGCAAAAGAAAAAATCTTGTTGTTTCTGCTTTAAATAAACGTATTTTAAATATAGTAAAATCTGTTGGTGTTAATCTTTTTTCGTTTATAAAATTATTAAATTGAGTTACTTGTCATTAAAGATTTAACTTTAATAGTAATTGTTCAATGATTTCTGATACTGAATGTTTGGAAGTTTTAATGTGAATATTTGGTTTTAACGGTGCCTCATATGGGCTTCCAATACCAGTAAAATTAGAAATTTCTCCACGACGAGCCTTTTTATAAAGGCCCTTAGGATCTCTTTGTTCTGCAATGTAGAGTGGTGTGTCTACAAAGATTTCAAAAAATTCACCCTCTTCAAATAATTCACGAACCATTTCCCGTTCAGCTCTGAAAGGCGAAATAAATGCAGTTAGAACAACAATACCTGCATCAACCATTAACTTTGCTACTTCACCAATTCTACGAATATTTTCGATACGATCGGCATTGGTGAAACCAAGATCATTATTTAACCCAAGACGCACATTATCCCCGTCTAGAAGATATGTATGAATACCACGATCATGAAGTTTTTTTTCAAGAGCGTTTGCCAATGTCGATTTGCCAGACCCTGATAGACCAGTGAACCAGAGTACACGGCTACTATGACCATTTAGCTGTCGTCGATTTTCTTTAGTAATATTTAGTTTTTGTCTATGTAGATTGGATGCGCGATGTAGAGAAAATTTTATCATGCCTGCAGCAACAGTTTGATGTGTCATACGATCAATTAGTATAAAAGAACCTAGAGGTTTGCATTTTTTGTATGGTTCAAATACAATTTTCCGGTCTGTTTTGATATTAACGACAGCTAAATCGTTGAGTTTTAATTGTTTTACTGACAAGTGTTCAAATGTATTAATATTTACTTTATACTTTAAATTTGTGATGTGAGCACTGACTTGATTTGTACCTATTTTTAGCCAAAAACTTCGACCAAGATATCCAGGGTCCTGATGTATCCATACTAAGTTTACTTCGAACTGATCTGAAACTTCACAGTTAGTATCTCTTGCAACAATAACATCGCCTCGTGATGCATCTATCTCTTTATCGAGTCTTAAAGTAACTGCTTGACCGGTTTTGGCAGTTTGTAATTTATCTTCAAAAATTATTATTTCTTTAATTGCTGCAGTTTCACCAGATGGTAATATTTTAATTAATTGGCCTGCCTTTGCTGTCCCTGACTCAATTGTTCCAGAATAACCCCTGAAATTTAAATTGGGACGATTTACCCATTGTATAGGAAAATTAAGAGGATAGTTTACACTCGAGGTGTGCGTATCAACCGTCTCTAAAAAATCTAATAGTGCTGGTCCCTTATACCAATGCATTTGTCTTGATTTGCGAACAATATTATCTCCTTTAAGCGCTGATATTGGTATAGCTGTAATTTGTTCAAATTCAAGTTGGTTTGCAAACGTTTTATAGGATTCAAATATTTCATTAAACTTTTTTTGTTCATATTCTATAAGATCCATTTTATTGATAGCAACAACCACTTTAGGTATTTTAAGTACTGAACAAATCATTGAGTGTCGTAGTGTTTGTGGGAGTAAACCCTTACGTGCATCAATCAAAATAACAGCTACATCGGCGGTAGAAGCTCCTGTCAACATATTGCGCGTATACTGTTCATGTCCAGGTGTATCTGCTATGATAAACTTTCTGTGTTTTGTTGTTAAAAAACGGTAGGCAACATCAATGGTAATACCTTGCTCTCTTTCAGAAGACAAGCCATCTACTAAAAGAGCAAAATCCATATTGTCTCCTTGTGTTCCAATTTTTTTAGAGTCAGTTTGTAGTGATTTGACTTGATCTTCAAATATCATTTGAGCCTCAAATAGCATTCTTCCAATTAAGGTGCTCTTTCCGTCATCGACACTACCACAAGTAATAAAACGTAATGTGTCAGTATCGATTGAACGACCATGACGTTCACTGTTTCGAGTGCTTAAAAGCTCAAGAACGATTGAAGCTATATCATCCGCATCAGACTCAATAGCCATTGTTAAGGGGTAACATCCTAGAGTACGAAATCTAATTTTTTTTAATTGTATTATCTCGTTTGGACGAAGAGGTAATCTATCATCATCAACCATCATTAACATTCCATTTCGCTCTACGACTGGACGTTCAGCAGCGAAATAAAGAGGAACAATTGGGATTTGTTCTCGGTAGATATAGTTCCAGATATCTAGTTCTGTCCAATTTGAAATTGGAAAGACCCTTATGGATTCATTAGGTTTTTTTTTGCCGTTATATAAATTCCAAAGTTCAGGACGCTGATTTTTTGGGTTCCAACTATGATTTGCTGTTCGAAATGAAAAGATACGCTCTTTTGCTCTGCTTTTTTCTTCATCACGTCGAGCACCACCGAACGCTACGTCAAACTTGTAATGATTAAGAGCCATTTTTAGGGATTGTGTTTTCATAATATAGGTATGATTTTCTGAACCACATTCAAATGGGTTGATATTTTGTGCAACACCTTCTTGGTTTATATGTATCAAAAGCTCCATTCCTGATGTAGAAGCCATATAGTCACGGAAATCATACATTGCTTGAAATTTCCAGCACGTATCGATGTGCAACAAAGGAAAGGGAGGTCGGCTTGGGAAGAACGCTTTACGTGCCAAATGGAGCATAACAGATGAATCTTTACCAATAGAATATAGCATCACTGGATTCTTTGCTTCAGCCATTACTTCCCTGATAATGTGAATTGACTCAGATTCCAGTCTATCTAAATGTGTTATGTCATTTCGTGAATGTTGACGATGTCTAGAATGAGTCTTTTCTAAAATTTCACTCTTGCCATGTGAGTATACTTCTAGTGCAATTTTAACTGTACCTACATTTTTATTCACTAACCGATGGCTACGATAGTTTTTTACAAAATTACGAAATGGTATAACTATAGATCCAGATGGTATCACTACTATATTTTTCTTTACACAATTAGATAAAGTGATTAGAGCACTTTCAAGTGCATTAATAGTTTTAAGATCTGGATTAAGGCGAAGCCATTTGCGTCCTCCGCGTGCATCGTTTAATGCAAGAAATCTTTGGCCATCTTCAATTGCAAGATCCTGGACAAAAAGTATTAATTTTCTTTTTTTACGAGAAAATTCTATCAATTGCTCAAGAACTAGGCGTTTAGCAGGGCGTGAGTGCTCGTCGGTAATTATAAATTCATTGAGAGTAGAAAAATTAATACAGCTAGATTGAATTGTACGCTCCGTAGCCTTGAGACTTGCTTTCGTTGGCTCCTTGTAAAAAAGTTTAGCAATAGTCTTAACTGTCCAAATATACTGAGACTTAAGAACCTTGGGAGAGAAAGCATTAATGTCTTTATTTGTCATAATTCAGATATAACATGATATATATTAAATAAAATATAATTTTATGAAAAAAAAACGACATGAAATGCATTTTGAGACATAAAGTAAAAGCTTAAACAACTTATCTTGGGTATTTAATTATTAATATTCCAAATAATTTTTCAGTAAGAATTTCTTTTTCATAATCAGTGATTTTTTATGTCATCTCCAGTCTACAACTCGGTCTACAAGT
>QCNM01000002.1 GCA_003210115.1 SAR116 cluster bacterium AG-426-A06
TAGCTCATATTTAGCATTAGCTAAAGGTATGATTTTTTGGCATAAAAAAAATAAGTTTTGTGGAGTATGTGGATCAAATACAAAAACGCAAGAGGCTGGTTTTGTTTTAAAATGTGTAAATAAAAATTGTAATGAAAGCCATTTTCCAAGAACAGATCCAGCTATTATAACACTTGTTTCAAATAAAGATAAAGTTTTGTTGGCTCGTTCGTCTAGATTTCCGCAAAAAATGTATAGTACTCTTGCTGGATTTGTTGAGCCAGGAGAAAGTCTTGAATTAGCCTTAAAAAGAGAGGTATACGAAGAGGTTGGGATAAATGTAAATAAAATTGAATATTTTCAGTCTCAACCTTGGCCATTTCCAGCATCTTTAATGCTTGGATTTTTTGCTGAAACACAAGATACTAATTTGAATATTGATAAAGATGAAATAGAAGATGCAAATTGGTTTGATATTAGTCAATTAAAAGATTTGATACATCCTGACATTGCGGATGGATTTAAACTTCCTAGATTTGACTCTATTGCAAGAAGACTTGTTAATGATTGGATACGAAGACATGAGTAAAAATAAAATTTTTAAAAAAATTAAAATTAAAGATACTGAATTTTCCAACAGAATTGTTGTATCTCCAATGTGTCAATACTCTGCTGAAAATGGTTTGATGAATGATTGGCATTTCCAACATTTATCACAATTTGGTTTTAGTGGTGCAGGCTTAGTGATGATTGAATCAACAGCTGTAGAGAATATTGGAAGAATTACCCATAATTGTACAGGAATTTATGATGATGATTGTCTGTCATCAATTAAAACTATAATGGAAAAAGTTAAAGTACTATCATTAAATGAAGTTAAATTTGGAATTCAGCTAGGTCATGCTGGCAGAAAAGCATCTACTCAGAGACCTTGGGAAGGAAGATCTTATCTAAGACATAATCAAAATCCTTGGAAAACGATTGCTCCATCGGCAATTCCATTTGACAAGGATTGGCCAATTCCTCAAGAGATAAATGATGATGATTTGCAAAGGGTAAAAAAAGCTTTTATTGATGCAACAAGAAGAAGTGTTAAAGCTGGATTTGACTTAATAGAAATTCATGCTGCGCATGGATATTTATTACATCAATTTATTTCGCCAATATCAAATCAAAGAAAAGATAAATATGGAGGGAGTCTTGATAATAGAATGAGATTTCCTTTAGAAGTTTTTGAGGAGGTAGTTAAAGTTTCAAATAATTTGCCTATTGGAATGAGAATTACCGGAACAGAATGGGAAGAAAATGGAATTGAAATAGAAGATGCATTAGTTTTTTCTAAACAACTTAAAAACTTAGGTTGTGATTATGTTTGCGTTTCAAGTGGTGGCAATACACCAAGTCCTAAAATACCAGTTAAAGAGCATTATCAAGTACATTTATCAAAACATATAAAACAAAATTCAGATATTCTAACTAGAACAGTTGGAATGATAACAGATCCAATTAAAGCGAATAAAATACTTGAAAATGATGAAAGTGATATGATTGCAATGGCAAGAGCATTTCTATCTAATCCTAGATGGGTTTGGGATGCTGCTGATATTTTAGGTGCTGAAATTGAAACTCCTAATCAGTATGCAAGACGTTTTAAAAAATCTATTTAATATTTTTTTTTCCTTCAGATAACAGTTTCATCAAGGATTTAGAATGTTCTTCTGACAAATTTAATTCTTTACGTAAATTTTCAATTTTTAATGCCTCCTCTTCAGTTATAATACCGTCTCTAAGAGCCTCATTAATTTCTGCTTCAAAGATTGCTGATTTTCTAGATCTTAGATTTGCAAAAGAAGTAGCGACGATTCCTGTCAAAAGGGCTACAGTACATATTCCCATAATAGCTGTAAATGCTCCAATTATTTTTCCTAAAGGTGTAATAGGGGAGACGTCACCATAGCCAACAGTTGTTAACGTAATAAGTCCCCACCACATAGTTTCAGGTATTGAGCTAAAGTTGTCAGGTTGTACCTCATGTTCTGCAATGTACATTAAAGAACTAGATAAAAATAATGCAATTAGCATTAGATATAATGCTGCTGAAAATGATTGCCAATCTTCTTTTATAGCTAAGAAAAAATCTTCCAAAGCTGTAGAATAATTTGATAATTTAAGAAGTCTTAATAATCTCAGTACTCTTAGCCAACGTAAATCAACACCTCCAAAAAGTATAGGAAGTATTGAAGGCAAAATTGCACATAAGTCAATAATACCATTAAAACTAAAGATATATTTCAATCTTCTTTTAATTAAGTTCTTAGAAATAGAATCTGAACTAGCACTTGCAGACCATACGCGAAGTAAATATTCAACTGAAAATATGACGACTGACATAGTTTCGAAAATAAAAAATTCATAACCAAAACTATCTCTTATTGATTTTACGGATTCTAAACATACAGCAGTTACATTTAACAAAATGAGAACAAATAAGAAAATATCAACAAGTCTACTTTGCAAATCTGCCGACGAACCTCTTGAGAGTAATTCATTAGTCCTAATTTGAATTTTATGATATTTTTTCATTATTCTTGTTTATGGTGTGGTTGCTGTTAAGCCTCCATCGACCACAATCTCGGTCCCTGTAATATATTTTGCTTCATCTGATGCTAAAAACAAAACTGCGTTCGCCACATCAAATGAACTTCCCATTTTTTTCATAGGAACTTGATTATTTCTTGTTTTAACGAATTCATCATATTTCCCATCAGCATATTTATTTGCAAGTCTTTCAACAAGGGGAGTGTGCATTAATCCAGGAACAACACAATTTAATCTTATTTTATTTTCTGCATGTATAATTGCTGTTGTTTTAGTCATTTGCATTAAGGCTGCTTTAGATGCACTATAACCAACCTGAGGTTTACCCACATATCTCATTCCAGCTACAGATGAAATGTTCACAATAGACCCACCACCAATTTTTTTCATTATTGGTATAATTTGTTTGATAGCAAAAAAAGCAGTATCTAAATTTGTACTAAATTGTTCTCTCCAAACATCATAATCCAAAACTTCTGGATCGCCTGGTTCAGATCTACCTACATTGTTAACTAAAATATTAATTTTTTCATGCAACTTGGTTACATTTTTGAAAAAAGAGTCTACATCTTTTTTATTAGACATATTTACTTCATGAATTTCACATTTATTGTTTTCTTTAAGAATAAAATCCTGCGTATTTTTTGCTGCTTTATAATTTAAATCTGTACCTATAACTTTTGCTCCTTGCCTTGCTAACAAAGTTGCAATAGCTCTACCGTTTCCCCAGCCATCACCTTCAGATCCACATCCTGTTACAATGGCAGTTTTCCCATCTAAACTTAACATAATTTTTTTCTTTCTAATCGTATATTTTAACTCTAACATAATTATAATAAAATCTTAAATTTTTATGATTGATATCAAAGATCTCATTAAAAGTAGATATGCACAAGATAGTGATTTGAAAAAATCTTTTGATATGCCTGATTCTATATCTAAAAGAATATTAAGAAAATCTTGTCGTAAATTTAAAAAATCAAAAGTTTCAAAAGAAATTTTGATATCTTTAATAGCTTCAGCTCAAGCTGCCCCTTCAAAGTCTAATCTTCAGCAATATTCTATTTTATTAATTAAAAATAAAGAAATTAAAAATAAATTAAGTAAACTTTTAGAGAAAACAGCATGGGCTTTAGAAGCACCTTTATTTTTTCTTTTTTTAGCAGATATAAGAAGAAATCAAATTATTACAGAATATAAAGGTTATGAATATAAAAATAATAGTATTGATTATTTTATGAATGCTGTAATTGATGCTTCACTTGCTATGCAAAATTTCATTAATAGTGCAGAAGAGTTTGGATTAGGAATTTGTCCAATTAGTATGGTTAGAAACCACTTAGAAGAAGTTAAGAAAATGTGTCATTTACCCAAAGGTGTATTTCCAATAGCAGGGCTTAGTGTTGGTTGGCCTGATGAAAATAATGAAGTTTCAATTAGGTTGCCCATAAAAGTAGTTTTTCATGAAGATTTTTATAACGATAAAGATATGTTAAAGCAAATTGATCAATATGATAAAACCATTGAACGTGTTCAACCAATACCAAAATCAAAACAAAGACATGTAAATGTTTATGGTTTTAACGAAAAAAACACTTGGTCTGAAAATATCTCAAGACAAATGTCTTTATCAGAGAGAAAAGAGTTTAAAAAATGGTTAAAATCTCATGGATTTAATCTAGATTAATTAATTATTTCTTTTACAAGATTGTTAAATCTATCTGGTTTTTCATACATAATCCAATGTCCAGCATCAATCTCAACATGAATTCTTACATCCTTACATGCTTCTCTAAAAAGAGAAATTCTTTCTTCTAAATAAGGACCAACTGTTGCATCTTTTTCTCCAAAAATTAGATAAGGGATTATATTTTGTTTTTCTAATATTTTTATTAGAGTATTAGTAGCTGATATAGGTCTACTTTTAAGCCTGTGATTATTTGTGTTTTCTAATTGTATATATAAGGATAACAGATCAATATTTTTTGGGTTGTTAATCATTAAGATTTTTAGATTTTCAAAATGCGCTTTTAAAATTTTTTCAAAAGACATATTAGGTGTTCGACGAACCATTTCTCTCATTGGTCCTCTTCTTGCACCTGTTCCACCAGGTCCAACCAAAATTAAATTTTTCAATTCAATTCCTTTTTTTAAAAATTGATAAGAAAGATGTCCAGAAATTAAACCTCCAAAAGAAAACCCTACTAAATTTATATTATCTAAATCAGTAATATTTAGTTTCCTAAAAGTTTGATAAAGATTTAAAGATATATTTTCTGGTGTGTGATCAGATTTTAAATCTGAAGAATCTCCAAATCCAGGCATGTCAGGGACTAAAATTTGATAATCTTTTGATAAGTATGTAACTTGTTTAATCCAATGTCTCCAAGATCCATAACCACCATGTAAAAAAATAATAGGTTGTCCTTTACCCCAAATTCTCCAACAGACTGTTGTATCATCGGTACTTATAAATAATTTTTTTGAACCTTTCTCAAATTCTTCAATTTCTTTTTGCAATTTTTTTTCGTTAAATTTTTCTATTTGCATAATTGCACCATGTGATAAGGTATTATTATTGATATAAATCAATTTTTACAATTAATTAATTATGATCTAAAGGATTTCGTATGCCTCATATTTCTGCATCAGAAGCATTATCACACATAACTGTACTTGATCTTACTCGTGTTAGATCAGGTCCAACAGCTGTAAGACAATTAGCTGACTGGGGAGCTAATGTGATCAAAATTGAACCTCCTGAGAGCATTGAACCAGATGGGTCTTTAGGTGCTTCTAGAGATACTGCTGATTTCCAAAATTTGCATAGAAATAAAAGAAGTCTAACCCTTAATTTAAAAGATAAAAAAGCAATTGAAATATTTTATAAACTTGTTCAAAAAAGCGATGTTGTGGTAGAAAATTTTAGGCCTGATGTCAAAGATAGATTAGGGATTAATTATAGTAAATTAGAGAAAATAAATCCTAAGATCATTTTGGCCAGTATATCAGGTTTTGGTCAAGATGGACCTTATGGGAAAAGACCTGGATTTGATCAAATTGCACAAGGGATGGGTGGCTTAATGAGTATAACAGGAGCTCCTGGTGAAGGTCCTATGAGAGTAGGTGTCCCAATAGCTGATTTAACAGCTGGGTTATTTTGTGCAATGGGGATACAAACAGCATTAATTGAAAGAGAAAAATCTGGCAAAGGACAATGGGTGACAACTTCATTATTACAGGCACAAATATTTATGTTAGATTTTCAAGCTGCAAGATGGTTATGCGAAAAAACGATTCCGAAACAAGCAGGTAATAATCATCCAACAAGTGTTCCTACAGGAGTTTTTAAAACATCTAATGGAGCTATTAATCTTGGCGTTGCTGGTGAAACGATTTGGAAGAGGTTTGCAGAAGCCGTAAATAAAAAAGAATGGTTAGAAATGCCAGAATTTTCTAGTGCAAAGGCTAGATTAGAAAATAGAGATTATCTCAATGGTTTAATTGAAGAAGTAACTTCTAAAAAAACAAGTGAAGAATGGGTTAATGAATTAGAAAAAGTAGGTTGTCCATGTGGTCCAATATATTCAATTGATGAAGTATTTAATGACCCACAAGTCAAGCACTTAAATATGGCTAAAGAAATTAATACTGATCCATTTGGTAAAACATGTCTTGTAAATCAACCATTCAATTTGAATAGAACTCCAAATGAATTTAAACAAAAGCCTCCTAAAAAAGGAGAGCATTCTAAAGAAATATTAAGTGAATTAGGTATTAAAGATGATGAATTAAGTTCTTTAGAACAAAATAATATTATTTAAATAGAGGTATAAGATGACAACAGACAAAATGATTTTGAATATTAAGAGCAATGTTGCTTACATAACTTTTAATAATCCAGAAAAGCATAACGCTGTATCTTTGGATATGTGGGATAGTTTGGAAGAAATGTTAAATCAATGCGAAAAAGATCATAATGTTAGAGTTGTTGTTTTAAATGGGGCAGGTGGAAAATCTTTTGTATCAGGGGCAGATATTTCAAAATTTGAAAAAGAACGGTCTACAAAAGAAGCTGTTTTACATTACAATTCTAGAACTCAAAAAGTTTATGAAAGGTTAGAATCATTCCCAAAACCAACAATTGCAATGATTGATGGCTATTGTATAGGTGGCGGACTAAATGTTGCTGTTTGTTGCGATATAAGAATATGTTCCAAAAAGTCTCAATTTGCAATGCCTGCAGCTAAACTATCATTAGGTTATCCTTTTTCATCTATAAAAAGATTGTTCGACATAATGGGTCCAGGGATGTCAAAGCATTTTATGTTTACCGCTGAAAGAATATTATCTGATGAAGCTTTGTCCTGTGGATTGGTTCAAAAACTTGTAGAAGATGGAACACTAGAAGAATTTGTAAATAATTATGCTGAAAAAATTGCTGGAAACGCTCCGTTGACTATTAAAGCTATGAAAAATATTGGAATTGAAATTTTAAAAAATCCAAATGATAGAAATTTAAATGAATGTAAAAAATTAGCAGAAGCTTGTTTTGACAGTAATGATTATGTTGAAGGAAGAAGAGCTTTTATGGAAAAAAGAAAGCCAAATTTTAAAGGAAATTAAATTATTTATCTTTTAAAATTATACTTGAAGCTTTCTCTCCTATCATCATTGCACCTGCATTTAAATTAGCAGATAGCATTGTCGGCATTATGGACGCGTCTACTACTCTAAGATTTTCTATGCCGTATACTTTAAGTTCATTATTAACAACTGCTGTTTTATCTGCACTTGGACCCATTCTACATGTGCCCATTTGGTGATAACAGGTCAAACCTCTCTCACGTGCTATGTCAAGTAATTCATCAAAACTATCTCCAACTCCTTTTCCAGGATAAAGCTCATGGTCTAAATATTTTGATAGGGCGTTGCTGTGCATTAATTTTCTAGATAATCTTATACCTTCAACTGCAACTCTTTGATCTTCTGGTGCTGAAAGATAATTTGGTTGAATGATTGGTTTTTCAAAAGGATCTGAACTTTTTGCATTAACCCATCCAAGACTTTCTGGTCTTTGCTGCCACGCTGCTATAGAAAATCCTGGTTCTGTATCTAATCCTGCCTGGTTGCCCTCTGGGTAACTTGCTGGAGTAAATGTCATTTGTAAGTCATGATTTTTTATAGTTTCATCGGAATGCCAAAAACAATAAACAAGAGTTGGTCCTAAACTTAAAATTGAATTGCCATTCCAAAAGTACTTTATAATTTCTTTGATAAGTGGTAGTCCTCTTGATTGTTCATTAATGGTAGAAATATTTTTTACCCTACCAGTTAGCCTTACATTGTAATGATCCCTTAAATTTTTGCCGACTCCATTAAGATCAGATATGATTTTGATACCATTTTTTTTGAGAATATCCGCAGGGCCTACACCTGAAATTTGAAGTATCTGTGGAGAGTTTATCGCTCCAGCAGATAATATAACTTCTCTATTGGCTTTGATTTTAATCTTTTGTGTTTTGTTATTTGATAAAACGTATTCAACAGCATTTGCAATGTTATTTTCTATGATTAATTTTGTGACATGTGCGTTTGTCAAAATTTTTAAATTTTTTCTGTTTTTTATAGGATACAAAAATGATCTAGCTGAACTCTTTCTTAAACGTTTGTGAGTAGTTCTTTGGACGTAAGATACTCCTTCTTGTTTTTCACCATTATAATCTTTATTAAGAGGGATGCCATATTCTATAGCTCCCTCTATAAATGCATCACATAAAGGATGTCGCCATTCTAAATTAGAAATAATTTGCTCTCCATCGTTACCTCTAAATTCTGAATCTGCGTCCCCAACTTTTTTCTCCATGTTTTTGAAATGAGGCAACAAATCATCATAAGACCAACCTTTATTTCCTTTTTGAGCCCAAACATCAAAGTCCATGCTTTGTCCTCTATTAAAAACAACTCCATTTATAGAACTTGAACCACCAAGTGTTTTACCTCTAGGAATTTCAATGGATCGATTTTTTGTTCCCCAACTGGGTTCCGATTGATACATCCAGTTAAGGTTTTTATTTTTTAGGTTATACATAAAACCTGCGGGTATATGTATTAGTGGATTCCAATCTTTCGGGCCAGATTCAATCAAACATACTTTGTTTTTAGGGTTTTTAGTTAGCCTATTAGCTAGCACACAGCCAGCGGAACCAGCCCCAATTATAATAAAATCAAATTCATTCATTTTAATTACATTAAATGAAACAATGAATAAATAAAGTAATTTAAAATTAATTTATAACCATTATTCTATTTATATGTGTGGAAGGTTTACTTTATATGACTTGTCTAAGTTTAATATCAATATAAAAAATGAATTTAAACCAAACTTTAATATTTCGCCCGGTTCAAGTATTTTAATTCTAAATGAAAATAAATTACCTTTAATTATTAATTGGGGGATAACGGCAAATTGGTCTGAGAAAGTAAAAATTTTTAATTCACGTTCTGAAACGTTAATGGTTAAGAAATCATTTAACAATACGAAAAGATGTATTTTTTTAGCTAATGGTTATTACGAGTGGAAAAGGAATGGTCAAAATAAAATTCCATTTTATCATTTTTTATCAGATGAAATTATGTTTTTCGCTGGTATTTATAATGATGATGGGGCATGTATTGTTACGAGAGAAAGTTATCCAAAAATCAATCAAATTCATTCAAGACAACCTGTTTTACTGAAGTATGATAATTTTAATACATGGTTTGATAAAACTCATGATTTTGAGTGTCAATTTTCAATAGAAATGAATATTTATGAAGTCTCAAAATCTGTCAATTCTGTTAAAAATAATTCGTTTAAAAATATTCAAAAAGTAAAAAATTGATTTTATATGAGCAGTGAAAACATAAACATATCTGTGATAATTCCAACTTATAATAGGTCTAAATTATTAAACAGATCTATAAGATCTGTTTTAAATCAAACTTATCAACCTAATGAAATCATTGTTGTAGACAACGGGTCTACTGATGATACAAGTGAAATGGTATCTAAAAATTTTAGAAAAATTTGTTATATTTATCATGATAAAAAAGGTGTAAGCTCAGCAAGAAATGCAGGCATCAGAATATCCAAAAGTAATTGGATATCCTTTTTAGACTCTGATGATGAATGGATGAAAGATAAATTATTTTTACAAAAGGAATATATTTTAAAAAACCCAGATGTTGATTTTCTTCATACAAATGAAATTTGGTTTAAAAATGGAAAACATTTAAATCAGAAAAAAATCCATAAAAAATATGGTGGTTATATTTTTAAGAATTGTATAAAACTTTGTTGTATTTCACCAAGTAGTACTATCATTAAAAAAAAATTATTTGATAAAATTGGATATTTTGATGAAAGTTTTGAGGTGTGTGAGGATTATGAATTTTGGTTAAGAGTTTCCTCTAAAATAAAAGTTCATTTTTTGGAAGACAAACTTACTATAAAACATGGCGGTCATGATGGACAATTATCAAAAAAATATTGGGGGATGGATAGGTTCAGAATAATGGCAATAGAAAAAAATATATTAAATAATTGGTTTAATGAAGAACAAAAAAAATATGCTATTGATGATCTGATTTCAAAAATTAAAATTATTTTGATTGGAGCAAAAAACCGAAATAACCAAAAATTATTTAGTGAGTATCATAATAAATTATTAAAATGGAAAAGTTAAATTCAACTGATAATAGTTATATTTGTGAATATTGTTTCATAGTAAACAACATATCTGAAGCTCAATTTTTTATTAATAGATTCAATCTTAAACTTAAAAAAAAATATAATTTATTTCCAATATTTTCAAATGAAAACAAAAATATATGGCTTGCAATTAATCAGGATACAATTTCTTCAACTGTAACACCTATTTATTTAAATAATTGTGCAAATGCTAATGAACAAACAACATGGATATTTTTTTCATTTTCTTTTTTATCTAATTTAAATTCGCCACATTTTACTATTATCGATGAAATAATAAACTCAAGTACACAAAATAAGCTTTACCCGTCAGTTTCTTGTTTAAAGAAATTTAAGAGAAAAAATGCTTTTTCTAATGAACAAAAGTTTCAAAATCAAGAACGCATAACTTTAAAAAATATATATGAGATATATAAAACATTAGAAAAATTGGTTAATAAGGCATTGATATTTGTTACAACTCTATCTATCCCAGAAAAATATGAACTATCGGATATTGATAACAAAACAATCAAATCTGAACAAAACAAATATATTACAGAAATAATGAATTTATCTGATGAAATGAAGATCACAATTTTTCCATTTTCTTATGCTTTAAATTTCTATAAAAAAATTGAAGAAGAATTTAAATTTTCAGTTTACGAACAGAATGTTTTGAAAAATCTTTTAAAGCATTTTAATCCAAATGATTTAAAACAAAATTTAATATTCATTAAAAAATTAAAAAATGGAAAACTAGTAATAAATTACTTAAAACAAAAATTATTGTAGGTAAAAACATTGATTAATACTATCTATGTCGAAAATGAAATTAAAGACAATTCAAGAACTTTGTCTATTTTGTCAAAATTTAAAAGGTCGAGAATAATATATATTAATAAATATTCTGAAATTTTTAATAAAAAAACTCAAAGTTTTAGATTACAAAAAAAAGATCCTTTATTAATTCTTGCAAAAAAACATAATAATTTTGTTTTAAAAGCCCCAGAAGGATTTGGAATAGGCGCTAGTAAAAATTACTATTTTTCGCATATGTACAATTGTATCTACGATTGTAAATATTGTTTTTTACAAGGCTTATATTCTTCCGCAAATTATTTAGTTTTTGTTAATTATGAAGATTTTTTAACACAAATTAAAAATTTAATTACTATAAATAAAGGTAAGAGTATTACATTTTTTTCTGGTTATGACTGTGATTCATTAGCAATGGAAAAAGTAACAAGTTTTGCAGAATTTTTCTTAAAAAACTATTTGGAAAATAAAAAAATTACATATGAGTTTAGAACAAAAAGTTTACAAATTAATCCTTTTTTAAAAAACAGACCGTCAGAAAATATTGTAATTGCTTACAGTTTACTCCCAAATGACTTAGCTCAAAAATTTGATGTTAAGGCCCCATCAATAAATCTGAGAATAAAATCATTAAAACAACTTACATTACTTGGGTGGCAAATTGGTCTAAGGTTTGACCCATTAATATACAATAACAATTGGAAAATTTCTTATAAAGAATTGATAAGAACGATTTTTGATCAAATTAATACAAATTATTTACATTCAGTTAGTTTTGGTTCTTTAAGATTCCCAAAACAAATCTTTAATACAATAAGTAATATGTATCCTGGAGACGAATTATTCGCGCATAATTTTGAAAAAAGAGCTAATGTATATTCGTATAAGGATGAAGTTGAAAACGAGATGATTTCATATTGTAAAAATCTAATTTACAAAAAGGTTAAAAAAGATGTACAAATTTTCACTTGCACTCCATATTAACTTACATGCTATCCAATAAAAATATTATTGTTACCGGAAGCTCTAGTGGCATAGGTTTATCCATAACTAAAGCTTTGCTAAAAAACAAAGCAAATGTATTAGGTGTTTCAAGAAGAAATCCAAGTTTATCAAATAAAAATTATCATCACATTCAATTTGATTTATCAAATATTGAAACTGAATATGAAAAGTTAAGTAGCGTTATAAAAGAAAAACCTATTGATGGATTAATTAGCAATGCTGGCACAGGAAAACTTGATAGTTTAGAAAATTTTTCTCCAAAACAAATATCTGAATTTATAAATTTAAACCTGAATTCTCATATAATTATTACAAGACTTTTATTGCCATATTTTAAAACAAATAAAAATGGATTTTTAATATATATTGGATCTGAAGCTTCATATAAGGTTGGAAAATATGGAAGTATATATAGTGCTTGTAAGTTTGGGTTGCGTGGGTTTGTTAAATCAATAAGGATCGAAACTTCATTAAACAATATTAAAGTTACTCAAATTAACCCAGGCATAGTTAAGACACCTTTTTATAATAACTTAAAAATATCTCCGGGTACTAAGTATGATGAATTTATTGAACCTAATGACATTGCTAATATTGTTATTGAAGTTCTCAAAATGAGAAGTGGAAGTGTGATTGACGAAATTAATTTAACATCTCAAAAGCAAGTTATAAATTTTAAGAGTAAATAATGAGATTTCTATTTTTTTTAATACTATTTTTACCTAAAGTTTTATATGCAGATCTGACGAGTGTTGGAAATTACGAATTAAATATTCTAATCAAAAGAGGTGTAAATATTGTAGACGTCAGGACACCTGAAGAATGGAAGAAAACTGGAATCATAAAAAATAGTTTGTTAATATCTCTCGTTAACAAAAAAAATAAATTTATATTTGACGAATGGTATTATAATTTCAGTCAAAAAGTAGATTTCAATAAACCACTTGCTTTTGTTTGTGCAACAGGAGTTAGATCACACTATATATCTAGATTGCTTAATAAAAAGTTACCAGAGCTTCAAATATATAATTTAACAAATGGAATAAATTACTGGATTAAGTCTGGTAACTCAGTTTATGATTACGAAAATTAATCTATGGTAGTTACTGCTCTTCTATTTTTAGACCAAGCCATGTCATTTGAACCAACTACTGCTGGCTTTTCTTTACCATATGAAATAACCCTAATTCTATCTGGGCTTATTCCTTCAATAACTAAGTAATCTCTTACTGCTGTAGCTCTCTTTTCACCTAATGCTAAGTTGTACTCTCTTGTACCTCTTTCATCACAGTGACCTTCAATAGTAAAAGTTAAATCTGAGTTAACTCTTAAAAATCTTGATTGCTTATCTAAAGTTAACTTTGCTTCTGATGATAATTCTGATGAATCATAATCAAATAAAACTCTATCACCTACAGCGATTAACTTATCAGCCGGTGTTTGTTTAGCTGATCCAAATATTGATGCACTAGATGCTTTTGCTACTTTCGCAGTAGCACTAGCTTTTCCAGCATCACTTTTTACCGTGTTTTGTGTAGCTGTTTCACATGATGCTAAGAAAAATAATGATATAATTGAAATAATGAATTTTTGATTTAACATATTAACTCTCTTTATTAACTGAATCGGTTATTTTTGAATATAGATTAGAGACTGAAGGTTTTGTTTCAATATTAAGATCAGTTTCTTTTAATATATTAAATCTTTCTTTAATAGCGTATTCGCTTAAATAAATTGATCCCGAACTTGCTCTACTTCTTGACTCAATAAGATAATGTAAAATGCCATTCATTTCTTTTTTGTCAACAATTGTATAAGTCAAATCATTGTTTTCTTTATTATAAATAGATAAACCTATATCAATTTCTTGCTTTTGAGCCATACCTGCCTCTTAACTAATCAGTTATTTTATAGTAAAAAAGAATAATGTATTTGAAAATATTTCACGTATCGTGATAATATAAAGTATTAGAAATTTGTTTATGTCATCTCAAAAACCTTATAAACCTGAAGAATATAAAAGCTTAATAGAAAATAATTTTTCTGAAATTTGGTTTCAATTTCTTTATTTTGAAGTGATGCGAAGTAGAGATTGTGTAAGGTTTATGAAAAATAATCCTAATGGATACTTAATTTTACAGGTAATTTCTTGGCATCACGGTTTAGTTTTATTTTCAGAGCATAAAAATCAAGACAGAGAAAACTTTATAAAAAGTTGGGAGGCTAGTGCAAATTCTAAGACAAAGCCTAATAAGAGACTGACATATTCTTTGGTTTCTGAACTTACTGGTCTTAGTATTGAGACTATAAGAAGACAAGTAAAGAAATTAATTGATAATGGATGGGTGTCCTACACTAAAAAAGAAGGAATTATTTACAGGCCTAATATTGATAAAGCTAAACAAATGACAGAGTACTTAAATCCAAAAGAAATTGATAGGTTAGTTAATCTTTTATCTAATATTGATAAAATTAGGTTTAGGCAATGAGAAATTCAGTTGTAGTTATTACTGGTGGTTCTGGAGGTATAGGTCAAGCATTAATTAAAAAGTATCTTCAGGAAAGGTGTTTTGTAATATCCGCCGATTTAGAAAAAACTATTGATTTTGATGATAAAAATTTTAGTTTTTTAAAATGTAATGTTGAATGCGAAAATAGCATAAATAATTTATTTGAATTTGTTTTAAAGAAATATAGTAGGATTGATTATTTTTTTTCAAATGCAGGTATATTATCACTTGGGGATGAACACTCTAGCAATTTTGATTGGGAAAAAAATTGGAAACTACATTTAATGAGTCATGTTTTTGTTTCTAGAAAATTACTTCCTATATTTAAAAAACAAAAATTTGGTTATTTTTTAATTACTGCGTCTGCGGCTGGCCTTTTAACCCATATTGATTCCATAACTTATTCTGTTACAAAACATAGTGCAATTGCATTTGCAGAATGGATAGCAATTAACAATATAGATTATGGTTTTAATGTCTCAGTTATTTGTCCACAAGCGGTAAAAACAAATATGACAAAAGGAAGAGAAAAAGATGTTGCTGCTTTAGATGGAATGTTAGAACCTGATTTTTTAGTTGAAAAAATTCAAGAAGGAATAGATGAGAAACAATTTTTAATTTTGCCTCATTCAGAAGTTCAAAATTATATTCAAAAAAAATCATCTAACTATGACAGATGGATAAGTGGCATGGCAAGACTAAAACAAAAAATTGAGAATAATAAGTGAAATTAGAAAATATTGATCATGTGGTAATAACTGTCAAAGATTTAAATAAAACAATTGATTTCTATACGAATATATTAGGAATGAAGTTAGAAAAATTTTTATCATCATTAGATAATAATCAAATTAGATATGCAGCAAGTTTTGGCTCTCAAAAAATTAATTTTCACGAAGAAAAAAAGCCTTTTAAACCCAATGCATTAAATCCATCCTCAGGTTCAATGGATATTTGTTTTATTTCCAAAAATAAGATTAATGACTGGGTTTATCACCTAGTAAAAAAAGGAATTAATATTGAAATTGGACCTGAGAAAAAAACTGGTGCTTTAGGTCCCATTTTATCTATATATATCAGAGATCCAGATTTTAATTTAATTGAAATATCTAATCAATTATAATTTTAAATTGCTCTTGCAATGGCATCACCGCATTCATGGGTTTTAGCATCACCACCTAAGTCTTTAGTTCTGTTTTCTTGTTTAGATATTGTTAATTCAATTGTCTTGATGACATGATCATGTGCTTCTTTGTAACCAAAATGATCTAACATCATTGCACCAGCCCAAATTTGTCCAATAGGATTCGCGATATTCTGTCCAGCAATGTCAGGTGCAGATCCATGAACTGGTTCAAATAAAGATGGAAAATCTTTTTCTGGATTAATATTTCCTGAAGGAGCAACACCTATGGTACCAGTACATGCTGGTCCTAAATCAGATAAAATATCTCCAAAAAGATTTGATCCCACAACTACATTAAATTTTTCTGGATTTAAGACGAAATGAGCACATAAAATATCAATATGATATTTATCAAATCTAACATCAGGAAAATTCTTTGATATCTCTTCAACTCTCTCGTCCCAGTAAGGCATTGTAATAGAAATACCGTTAGATTTTGTAGCTGAAGTTAAATGTTTTCTTTTTGTATTCTTTGCCAGATTGAAAGCAAAATTTAAAACTCTATCTACTCCAATTTTAGTCATTATAGTTTCTTGAACAACAAACTCTCTATCAGTATTAGGAAACATTTTCCCCCCGATAGATGAGTATTCCCCTTCAGTATTTTCTCTAACAATAAAGAAATCTATATCTCCTGGAATTTTGTTAGCTAATGGAGAAGGAACTCCGGGCATTAATTTAACTGGTCTTAAATTAACATATTGATCAAATTCTCTTCTGAACTTTAAGAGTGATCCCCATAAAGAAACATGATCTGGGATTTTAGCTGGCCAACCTACAGCTCCAAAAAAAATAGCATCATGATTTGAAATTTTATCCTTCCAATTGTCAGGCATCATTTGTCCATGCTTTTGATAATAATCATAAGAGCTAAATTCAAACTCCTCAAAATTTAAATTAAAATCAAATTTTTCAGATACTTTTTTAAGAACTTTAATACCTTCAGGCATTACTTCTTTTCCAATTCCGTCACCTGCTATAACGGCAATATTAAATCTATTTTTTTTCATAACGTCCATTTATATTATATCTCAATCCACGGAGCTTGTGTCATTATTTTATTTTCTTGATTTAAAACCAAAGGTCTAAATTTAGAAGCAAATTTAATAAAATCTTCATCTAAAAAAATTTGTTTCCATAATTTTCTTCTCTCATTATCATCCTCAAATTTCCAAATGTGGATAATTTGGTTTAAAGCACCAATGTCCCCAAGATAATAATTTACTAAATTTTTTTTAAATTTTTTAATCCAAGGAGTTCCAAATTCTTTATATATTTCTGATGCTTCATGAAGTTTTCCAACAAAAAGAGTATATGTTCTTAGCTCATAGATTGCCATGTTATCCTCTATAATTTAGTTAATTTGAACTTGTAATGAGTTTCAAATAAGATAATTTATAAATTACAATTTAGCAATGAGAAACATATGGATATTTTGGAAATTAAGGATCTTGAGAGATTAGCTAAAAAAAGAGTACCTAAGATGTTTTTTGATTATGTTAATTCAGGCTCATGGACAGAAGCTACATATAAAGAAAATGTTAGTGACTTTTCTAAAATAAAACTTAGGCAAAGAGTTGCCGTTGATATGACTAATAGAAAATTAAATACAAAATTAGTTGATCAAGAATTTTCAATGCCAGTTGCAATCGCTCCAACGGGCCTTACAGGTATGCAAAAAGCAAACGGAGAAATATTAGCTGCTCAAGCCTGTGAGGAATTTGGAATACCTTATACCTTATCAACTATGAGTGTATGTTCAATTGAAGAAGTCGCCAAGCATACAAAAAAACCTTTTTGGTTTCAGCTGTATGTAATGAGAGACAAAAAATTTATGGAAAGATTGATTGAAAGAGCTGATAAAGCTGGATGTAGTGCACTAGTCCTAACTTTAGATTTACAAATTTTAGGACAAAGACATAAGGACATACGTAATGGGTTGTCCACACCTCCTAAACTTACTCCAAAGCACATCTATCAAATGGTCGTTAGACCAAAATGGTGTTTTGAAATGCTGCAAACCAAAAATAGATCATTTGGAAATATAGTAGGTCACGTTGATGGTGTTTCAGACTTAAGATCATTAGGTTCTTGGACTTCTGAGCAGTTTGACCCAAAATTAGATTGGAATGAAATTGAATGGATAAGAAAAAAATGGAAGAAAAAGCTTATACTTAAAGGCATTTTAGATAGTGAAGATGCTATAATTGCATCTAAGACAGGTGCTGATGCAATTATTGTTTCTAATCATGGTGGACGACAATTAGATGGTGCGCCCTCATCTATTAAAGTATTACCTGAAATAGTGGACGCTGTTGGGAGAAAAATAGAAATTCACATTGACGGTGGTATTAGGTCTGGACAAGATGTTGTTAAAGCATTGTGTTTAGGAGCAAAGGGCGTTTATATAGGTAGAGCATTTCTTTATGGTTTGGGAGCTATGGGTAAAAAAGGTGTTACTAAATCATTAGACATCATTAAAAATGAACTTGATAAAACTATGGCATTTTGCGGAAGAAGAAACGTAGTAGATTTAGATAAATCAAATCTATATGTAGAAAAGCCTTATAGCAATTATTAATCAGTTTTTATTATTTGCTTAATTGCGTCACTAGCTTCATTTATACATAGAATTGAAGTTGGTAAACTTAATATGTTACTTACAAAAGCATGTATTTGTCCTTCATAAACTTTGTAATATACCTCATTTTTAAATGATTTTAGTCTTTTCATTAAAGCATACCCTTCATCAACTAGTGGATCTAATCCTGCACCATAAATATAAGTAGTAGGCATTTCATGAAAATCTGAGTAAAGCAAAGGTGATATGTTCCAATTAGTAACATCATCATTATCATTTAAATAATGATCTGCAAAATAATCTAAAGTTGACTTCTTAACAATTAGTCCATCCAATATTATGCTCATGGATGGTCGTGACATTGTAAAATCAACCCAAGGATAAAAAAGTATTTGTCCTTTAATCTTAGGAAGTTTTTTTTCTTTTGAAAGAATTGATATAATTAATGCTAAATTTCCTCCAGCACTATCACCGCAAACTACAACTTTATTTTTATCAAATTTAATTTGTTTACTATTTTCAAAAACATATTTTACAGCGTTTATTGAATCTTCCAATGAACAAGGAAATTTATATTCTGGTGCTAAAGAATAATCTACAGCAATTAATTTACATTCTGATTTTTTAGTAAGATGTCTGCATAGCAAATCATGACTGTCAAGATCTCCCATTACAAAACCACCACCGTGAAAAAAAATTATTAAAGGTTGATTATCATTATCATTATTTGAATATATTCTGAGCTTTAGTTTTCTATTTTTACTTTTTATTTTAATTTCATTTATGCGGTTTATGTGAACTTGATGATCAGGAGGTACTGCAGCCATAGAAGCTCTCATTTCTCTTAATTCTATTGGTGTAAGGTTTTCGACTTCAGGCGCATTATTTTCAAGTCTTAATTTTAAAAACTGTTTTGTATCATTGTCTATTTTCATTATGTTAATAATAGAGTAAATATTTAAAAATTAATATATAAAAAAAAGTTAGATAAGACTAAAAATATTAGTTTATTGACTTTTAGTAAGCTTTAACCAATATATAAACTATGCAAACTTCAAATCCAAGGTATAATGAGCTCTCTCAGCCACTTTTAATAAAGTATCAGTTAATTGCTACTTACGTGCTACTATTATTTTGTATACTTGTTTATTTAAATTTAGATAATGAAGTCCTAAACATTATTCAAAGCTCTGTAGCTGATGCCTACATAGCAGTTTCAAGTTTTGTGGCAGGCACTTTATTAATATTCTATTCATTAGAAAAGTTTCTTAATTTTGATATTGGAGTTTTTTTAAAAAAACACCCAAAATTAGAAATTATAGGCTGTTCATTTCTCGGTGCTTTGCCTGGTTGTGGTGGAGCTATAATAGTAATGACACAATATACAAGAGGAAAAATATCTTTTGGATCTGTTGTAGCCACTCTAACAGCAACAATGGGTGATGCTGCATTTCTTCTCATTGCAAAAAAACCACTAGTTGGATTATTTGTACTCACAACTGGGTTCTTTGTTGGTATTCTTTCAGGAATTTTGGTAAATCTATTACACGGTAAATTTTTTCTAAAATTAACAGGATGCCAAGTTATTAAAAGATATGCATCAACTTCAAAAAAATTTAACCAATCTAAGAATTTAGAAAATCTCTGGTTGTTTTTTATGATACCAGGCATTTTAATTGGTATTTTAAGCGCTTTTCAGATTGATCTTAATTCTGTTTTTACAAACCGTTTTGTAAAAGATCCAATTTCATTTTTTGGCTTTGTTGCGGGTTCTCTTTGTTTTTTTATGTGGCTATTACCTTTAATGCACGGATATAAAATCCATATCTCAGATAATAATGATACCTTAAAATATAGAACTATTAGTGATACCAACTTTGTAACTGGTTGGGTTATCTTGGCTTTTTTGGCATTTGAATTAAGTATTCATTTTTCAAATATTGATCTATCAATTATTTTTAATACTTATTTATATTTTGTACCTTTAATCTCAATTTTGATCGGACTTCTTCCTGGTTGTGGACCTCAAATTTTGGTTACAACAATGTATTTAAGTGGTGTTATTCCATTATCTGCTCAACTAGGTAATGCTATTTCTAATGACGGTGACGCTTTATTTCCAGCAATTGCTATACATCCAAAAGCTGCACTAATTGCTACACTTTATTCTTCTATACCAGCTTTTATAATTAGTTACTTATATTTGTTTATATTTGAGGCTAATATTTTTTGGTTTTAAAAATAATAAATAAATAATTTTTTGTTTATTTAAAATGTTGTTAATATTTCTGCATGAGTAATGACAAATATATCTCAGATTATATACCAGCACCAATTGCCAGTAATGAAAATCAAAGATTGGAAGCTGTTAGAAGAACAGGCGCCATGTATTTGGATCAGGATGAACTTTATGATGTATATTGTTATTTAGCAAAAGAGATTACAGGATGTCCAGTAAGTTGGACTGGCCTAATTGATAGTGAAAATCAATATTGTTTAGCAAGTGATGGATTTCCCGAAGACACATCAAAAAAAATTCCAAGAAAACAAACTTTTTGCCAATATGCTCTTGATAAAACAGAGCCTTTAATAATACAGAATATGAAAACTGATTTAATCTTTAAAAATCATCCATTAGTTAAAGAAGGGATTGTTAAATTTTATGCGGCCTTTCCCATAGTAACATCCGATGGTTATACTCTAGGAACGTTATGTGTAAGTGGAGATAAAGAGGTTGAACTAACTAAAAACCAAATCAAATCACTTAAAAGTTTATCTAGAAAAATGGCTTATCAATTAGAAATACAAGAAAATTTTAGAAATAAAAGTGCTGAAAACTTAATTCAAATTATAGATAAAATTTCACAGCATGTAGAAAACTTAAATATCACTCATTTAAAAACAATTTTAAAATTTTTTTCAGATCAAACTATTGATAATATTGAAAAAAACTATTTGTCAAAAATTAAAGTAATAAAAGTATCTGCTAAGGAATTTGTAATTACAGATTTTGGCAATAAATTAAGAAATGAACTATCTCTAGATAAGGGTATATTAAAGAGAGTAAAAAATTTATCAAACAATGAAAATGATTTAGACAATTTATTTAACGAAATTAGGAATAATTAATGTTTGGGAAAATCTTAAATTTTAGATTTCCATCAGTTAGCGAGGCAAAGCTAGCAGCTTCATTCTGTTCTGAAAAGTTTGGTTCAAAAATATCTGATTATAATATCATTGGTCTTAACATATTTATCAGTCAGTTAGGAGATCTTAATGTTTCAATTAAATTTGAAAACTCAAATGCGCTTAATAAATTCGAAACTAACTATGAAAATATAATCTCAGATTTAAAAAAGAGTTTAGCTTTTAAAGAAAATAATTTTGTTGGCGTTTGTGCATATACGTATGAAAAAGAAGCAACTCTTACAGAGAATTAATAATGATTGAAGCTAAAGAAAATTTTAATAATACATGGCCATTTAATCCTAATTTTTTTTCCGGCAATGGTTTTAAACAACATTACGTGGACGAAGGTAAAGAAAATAATAAAGTGATTTTATGCCTCCATGGTGAACCAACATGGGGATATATATATAGACATTTTATTAAAAAATTATCAAAAAATTTTAGAGTAGTAGTTCCAGATTTAATGGGCTTTGGAAAATCTGAAACGCCAATGAATAAAGAATATTCTCTAAAGACACATGTTGAAAATTTGGAAAATTTAGTAAACTACTTAGAATTAAAAAACATATATTTTGTTGGGCAAGATTGGGGTGGTCCAATTTTAGGAGCATATACATTACGTAATTTAACAGAAACTAAAGGTATGTTTTTAATAAATACAATTTTTGGATATAGTAGAACTGAAAAACCTAAAGAATTAACCCCATGGTTTAAATGGATAAAGAAAAATGAAGAAAATGGTACTTTAGATGGAATATTAGGAGAATTGAATACAACTATTTTATCAATAATGAAATTATTGAATTTTACAAATAGCTCTATAATTGATGATAATTGGATAAATGCATATGCTTCGCCATTTCCAAATAAGGACAGTTGTTTAGGAGCAATCAATTTTCCACTAGATGTTTTGCATGGAAGAATGATTCCATTTATAATTAATTGCTTGAAAAATGGAGATATGAAATCTTTTTTAGAAATTCCTTCTGAATTAGTCTATGGAATGAAAGATAGAGCAATTGACCCAGATTACGCTATAAAAGATTTTAAAGCTTTATATCCTAATTCTAAAGTAACCAAATTAGAAAATGCTGGGCATTTTTCTCAAGAAGATGAACCATATAAAATTATTGAATTAATAAAGGAGTTTGTTAGTAATAATTAATGAACACAGACTTTGTTTTTAAAATTCTAGAGCACAAAGAATGGTTTAATAATGAAGAGGAATATAAAGGGTCTTTAATTGATTTAAAAGATGGTTTTATACATCTTTCTTCAGTGAACCAGATTTATGAAACATGCAAGAAATATTTCTCTGGAAGAGAAAATTTAATTGTAATTTATTTTAAAATTAAAGATTTAGGAAATAACTTAAAGTGGGAAAAATCAAGAAATAATGATTTATTTCCACATTATTATGGAAATTTAAAAAAAGAATTAATGATAGGATTTTTTGAGCTAAAAAGAATTGCTAATGGCAGCCATGAATTTCCTAAAGACTTTATCACTGGCAAATTTTTTAATAAATGATTGTCTTGCATTTTTACCTAATTGATTTCTTTTAGTTTGATTATTAATTGCTTCAAAAATTACATTTTCTAATTCTTTTTCGTTAAGTGTGTTCACATTCCAACCTGTTTCATTGTTTATAACAGCATCTAAAACACCACCATCTACTCCAGATATTGAAGGCACTGAAAATTTCGCAGCTTCGATATAAGATATTCCAAAACCTTCAATAGAATTTTCAACTTTATAAGATGGCATAATAAACAAATCCGAATTCATTAAAATTTTTTCTTTTGATTCTTCATTAACAAAATTTTTGATTTTTATATATTTATTCAATTTGTAATAGTTAATTTGTTCTTGTAATTTTTTTTTCAAATAACCATCGCCATAAATTGACCATATAAAGTTTTTAATCAACTTTTTTTTTATTAAGTATTTAAAAGCCTTTATTACTGGTATGAAGCCTTTTCTCTCTTCTAATCTTGAAATAGTTGTAAGTATAAGGCCTTTTTTATTAGAAGATTTATTTTGAATTTTAATTTTATCATTTTCTATTTCATATGTTGGAGGTATTACATGAATTTTAGTTTCGGGAAATTTGCAAATATTTAAAAAAATATTTTTTGTATAATTTGAAGAAGAAATAACAATACTTACCTTTTTTAATAATTTATTGATTTTCTTTTTTTTTGACTTGGACAAATATTCTTGACCATGAGCAAGCATTACAACTTTGTTATTTGTATTTGGTATAGCGTTTAGAGATTTCCAACTATCACAAATAATGATATCATCTTTTTTTAAGATTTTTTTTAATTTAATTTTTTTTATTAATGGTCTAAGAAATTTTGGAAATTTAGAAAAATTAAACTTAATTTTATAACTTCTTATTGGATGAGATTCTGGTATATTATGATCTGGTAAAACAAAGGTTGGAATTTTTTTTGAAAAGTGCTTTGCTAATGCTGACATAACACTTTGCATTCCTCCAAAACGAGGAGGAAAAGTTTGCGTAACAATTATAACTCTCATTTTTTTGATTATATTCAAATATTTTGTGTAGTATATTATTATTAAATTTAAGAAGGTTAGAATATGTATAAATTAACTTATAGTCCAGCCTCTCCTTATGTAAGGAAAGTTAGATTAGCAGGCTATCTTTCTGGTCTAAATGATCAAATAGAATTATTAAATCCAGATCATGAAACTCATATTAAAATGAAATTAAACAATCCATTGGGAAAGATACCAGTTTTAATGACCCCAAACAATCAGTATGTTTTTGATAGTCGTGTAATTGTTGAATTATTAAATGATACTTCAGGTAAGTTATATCCTAATGATGATAATAAAAAAATAATTTTAACTAATGCTGCTCTTACTGAAGGTCTTGTTGATGCATCTCTTCTTTACGTTTATTCAATTAGATATGCAGGAAATCAGAAACCATCAGAAGTTTGGCAAAAGCTTCAATTAACTAAGATTGAAAACACTATAGATTATTTAGATAAAAATGTTTCGAATGATTTTAATCCGTCTAAAGTTTATATATCTCATATTGGTTTAATTGTTGCGCTCGATTACTTAAATTTTAGAAAAATTTATGATTGGGAAATGAAAACAAAAAACTTAGATGTATGGCATAAACAAGTTAGTGCTTCTATGCCTGGTTATAAAGAAACCTATCCAAAAGATCCTTCTTAATTTGGTAGAACAAGCACGGCCCTAAAATCATTAACATTGGTCAATGTTGGTCCGGTATAAATTAGATCTTTAGTTTTTTTAAAAAAACTAAATGCGTCATTATTATCTATATATTTTTTAATGTCTAAATTAAGTTTTTTAGATTTTAAAAATGTTTCATAAGAAAAAAAAGCACCTGCATTATCTTCACTTCCATCTATTCCATCCGTATCTATTGAAAGTCCAAGTATATTTTTATTTCCTTTTAAAGTATTAACCATAGACAGGGCAAACTCTGAATTTCTTCCACCTTTCCCTAGACCATTTACCTTTACCGTAGTTTCACCACCAGAAAGGAGTAATATAGGTTTTTCTAAGGAAATATTTTTATAGCTTTTTTCTTTTTTTATTTTAAGCGCAAGATTTGCCATTCGTTCACCTTCCTTTGAAGCATAACCATCTAGTTTATCAGAAAGGATAATAGGTAAAAAACCTATTTTTTTTGCTAAATTTGATGCTGCTTTAAGTGCTTTCATTGGAGATGCTATTAAATGAAAATTTTCATTTATACCCTTTGGCAGAAGATTAGTTTTTATGATAGATAAAATTTCTTTTGAAATTTCTATTTGATAATTTTTTAAAATTTCAAATAACTTGTTAGGGTCATTATTAGAATATATTGTTGGCCCAGATCCAATAAAACTTGGATCGTCTCCAGGAATATCAGAAATTCCATAAGTAATACAATTAGATGGTTTTATTAATTCTAATAATCTTCCTCCTTTAACTGCAGAAATAGATTGTCTAACAATATTCATTTCATCAATAGATGCTCCAGATTTTAAAAGTTCATTATTAATTTTTTGTTTCTCATCAAAATTTATTCCATCAAGAGGAGAACATAATAAAGCCGATGCTCCACCTGAGATAAGGAAAATGACTAAATCATCTTTAGATGTATTTTTTGCAATTTGTATTATTTTTTTTGTAGCATTATAGCCGTTTAAATCGGGGATTGGATGTGATGCCTCTACCACTTTGATTTTTTTAGTTTTAACAAAATGATCATATCTTGTTATTACCAATCCTTCTAAATCAAATGGGCATTGATCTTCGAAAACTTTAGCCATACTTCCCGCTGCTTTCCCTGCGCCTAAGACATAAATATTACCTTTTGGCTTTTCTAATAATTTTGGAAAATTATTATCAGGTTTAGATGAGTTGATTGCCTCATTCATAATAAGAAACAATTGATGTTTATTATTTTTAATCATAAAAAAATTGAATTAACCTTGAACTAATTTATTATTTTAATTTAATCGTAGTAGGGGGAATTTATATGTCAATTATTGATGGTCAAAAGATTAATAATACGTTTTTTATAACTATAAATAATCCAAAATCAAAAAACTCAATGGTCAAAGGATTTCATCCACAGTTTCAGAGCAAAATTGATGAAGCTGAAAATTCAAAAGATATAAATTCTATAATAATTTTTGGTGAAGGTGGGTTCTTTTGTGCTGGGGGAGATCTTAATAGTCTAAAAACCAGAAGAGATATGACAGTACCTGAGAGATTAGAAACTCTTGAACAATTAAATGGAACAATAAAAAAAATTAAAGAGTGTTCCAAACCTACAATTGCAGCAGTTGAAGGCGGGGCAGCAGGTGCAGGTGTTTCTCTTGCAATGGCATGTGACTTTTTGATTATGTCAGATAAGAGTTTTTTATCTCTTGCTTATGTAAAAATTGGGCTCACTCCAGATGGTGGTGTTACAAAACTTTTAGCTGAAGTTTTGCCAAAACAAATTTTGTCAGAAATGGCACTCATTGGAGATCGAATTTTTGCAAAAAAATTATTTGATCTAGGTTTTTTAAATTTAATTTCAGATGCAGGTGAAGTTAAATCAGATGCTTTAAAGTTTTCTGAAAAATTTAAAAACTTACCCCAAAATGCAATGTTAAGAATAAAAACATTAATTCATCATTCTTATGATAATAATTTTGACGAACAAATGAAATTAGAAGCGAATTTAATGGCAGATTCTCAAGGAGATAAAGAAAGCATGGAGGGTATAGATGCTTTTCTAGAAAAAAGAGATCCTAATTTTTCAAAATTCAGATCATAAATTTGGCATTTTATTTGCTCTAGTAATGAATGGTATTAATAAAAAATCTATTTTTCATTCTAATTGTACTATTTTCTAAATCTGCCTTTTCAAAACTAAATTATTCTGACACTTGTCAAAAAGAAATAAATATTATTGAAAAGCAAATTGATATTCCAAAAGGTTTATTGACCGCAATTGGAAAAACCGAATCTGGAAGATTTAAAAAAGATAAGACTGTTGTGATTTGGCCTTGGACAATAAATACAGGTAAAAAAAGTTTATTTTTTGATAATAAAATACAAATGAAAAACTTTGTTATAAATGAAATAAAAAAAGAAAACTATAATTTAGATGTTGGCTGTATGCAGATAAATTTAAAATGGCATGGATCAAAATTTAAAAATATATTGGATGTATTGGACCCAATGGTAAATATTTCTTACGCAACTTCATTTTTATATGAATTGCATTCTAATTTTGGCAATTGGGATGAGGCTATAAAAAGATATCATTCATCTAAACCCAAAAAAAATTTAAAATATCATCAAAAAGTTTTAGCAAACTGGAATTTAAAAATAAAAAACCAATTAGAAATTAAAGTTGCTAAACTAGATAATTTAGAAACTCACATTAAAAATTTTCAACCTAGATTGTATGAAAATATAAAAAAAATTATGTACTTTAGAAATATTTTTATGCAACAATCTGATAATTAAACTAATAATTAATTCAGAAACAATGATGGTGTAAATATGGATGTATATAATTCTTTAATTTCAAGAAGATCAGTAAGGCGTTTTCTTTCAAAAGAAGTGGATCAAAGTAAAATAAAAAAGATTTTAGAAGGTGCTGCCTTTGCACCCAGTGGCCATAATATTCAACCTTGGCATGTATATGTTGTAACTGGTTATAAAAAGAAAAAGATAACGGAAGAAATTATAAAATCAATTGAAAATGGTGAAGCAAAAAATTTCAAGCAAGAATTTGATTATTATCCAACTGAGTGGTACGAACCATACATTTCAAGGAGAAGAGCTGTAGGTTTCGAACTCTATAAATTACTTGGCATAGCGAAAGATGATTACGATGCTAGAAATAAACAAATGCAGGAGAATTTCCATTTTTTTGGCGCGCCTGTAGGGATGTTTATAACCATGGATAGAAGGCTTGCAGAGGGCACTTTTATTGATTTGGGAATGTTTATACAAAGTATTTTGGTAGGTGCTAGAGGAGAAGGATTACATACTTGTGGTCAAGTAGCTTTTACAAAGTTTCATACTATACTAAGCAAAGAATTAGAATTTGATGAAAATGAAATGCTGGTGTGTGGTGTATCAATGGGCTATGAAGATGAGGATGCACCAGAAAATAAATTGAGAGTTGAAAAGTTAAAACATGATCAGTTCTCAACATTTATCGATTAGTTTTTATGAAATTATTTAATATTGAGGCATCAAGAAATTTAACGTTGCCAGATATGTACATTAATATTGGTCATTTCCTTGATCATTTTATGATGTTGATATTTGCTAAAGCTGCATTTGATGCGGGTCGTCATTTTGGTCTTAATTATGATGAAATAATTATTTATGGAACTCTAGGTTTATTTCTATTTGGAGCTGCTGCCCCATTAGCCGGGTGGTTGGCTGACAAATATTCAAGATCGTTGATAATAATCATTTATCCTTTTGGCGTATCATTAGGTGCATTTTTATGTTTTTTATCTTCTTCTCCAATTATGCTAGGTTTTTCAATCGGTGTAATTGGTTTTTTTGCTGCTATTTTTCATCCAGTTGGTATTGCGATGTTGATAAGAGATTCAAATAAGGTTGGTGTTAGATTAGGAGTTAATGGTGTTTGGGGTAATATGGGAGTTGCTGCTGCTCCAGTTTTAACTGGCTTTATAATTTTAAATTCAAATTGGCAATTAAGCTTTTTAGTTCCTTCACTAATTTGTTTAATATTTGGGATTGCTCAATTAAGAGGTTTTAAAGAAATTCATGTTAAAGAAGAAAAAACTAAACAAAAAACATCAAATGGTCTTGTTGAAGGATGGAAAATTGTTCTACTTTCACTTACTATGACTACATTAGCTGGTGGGTTCATATTCGGTTCATTAACTTTTTTGATACCACGAATATTTGAAGTAAATTTGTCAGGAATTTCTGTTGATATTGCAATAACAGGTTTATTGGCAGGAATTGTTTATGCTATTGCTTCATTATCTCAAGTTGGTGTTGGGTATTTAATTGATAGATATTCGCCTAAAATAATTTTAGGTTTTGTTGGAATAGGGCAGTTTTTTTTAATTTATTTATCAAGTTTGTATATCGATTACGCTTTATTTTTTGTAATGTTAATGGCGATGTTCTTTGTTTTTGGTCAAGTTCCAATTACTGACGCAATTCTTGTAAGATATGTTGATGATAAGTGGAGAGCAAGAATACTATCAATAAAATTTTTAATAAATCTTTGCGCTGGCGCTTCTGTTTTACCTTTAGTTTCATTATTTTTAGGTTATGGATATACTTTTAGTGATTTATTAACAATATTGTCTTGTTTGGCTATTTTTGTTGTAATTTCAGCTTATATGTTACCAAAAATAAAAGATAATAAGCCTGAATTAAAAATAGCTTAGTTAAAGAGAATTAATTATTTAAACTAAACCATTCAACTTTATTAGAATTAGAAATTTTTTTTGCATATCCTGTTTTTACTAGATTTATGAGGTGTGATCTAGCTTCACCAATGGCGAAATGCATTTGTTCGTTTCCTATTTTTCTATCAAAAATTAAACTTAAAGAGTCATAAACAGTAATATTTCTTTTTAATAATTCATTTTTTAAAATATCTAATCTTTGATTATGATGATTTATAAGTTCTACGGCTCTGCTGTCTCCGTCTTTAAAAGGCCAATCATGACAAGGGAATACTTCAACTTCAGAGTTAATGGTTTTAATGTCATTTAAATAGTTTAAATATCCCCCCAATCTATCATCAAAAGGATCAAAAAAATTGTCTGAAACATTTGGTGATATTCTAGGAAGTAAGAAATCTCCAGCCAGATATAAACTTCTTTTTTTATCTGTTAACGAGATATGTTCTGGAGAATGACCCACATCTGTCCTAACTTCCCATTTCCCCTCATTTGATTCAATTTTAAAACCTTCAGATATAATTTTAAAATCTGGTAAATTAAAAACTTTGTTTTTATATAATCTTGTGGCTTCTAACATTTCTTGTTTTTGTTCCCTTGGAATTCCTGATCTTTGAAAGATATTATCAAACATAATTGAATAGTCTTTATCAGGCATAACTAACAACCTTTTTGCTACTTCTAATTCTTTAGATGATGTAAATGCTGGAACATTTAATTTTTTTTGAAGCCAACCTGCCATGCCAATATGATCTGGATGATAGTGAGTAATAAGTAATGAATGAATTTTTTCTGATTTTAATGGTCCATTGAGTATCTTTTCCCACATTTCAATTGAGTGATCAGATCTCAGGCCACTATCAATCAATATCCATCCATTTTTTGTGTTTAAAAAAAATAGATTTACATGATTTAAACGAAATGGAAGTTCGAATTGCGTCCAATATAGGTCTTTCCTAAGTTCATTAAATTCGCCATGCTTAGGTATTTCATAATTTAGTTTTGTCAATTTAAGCCTCTTTGTTCGTTAAACCTTGTCTTTTTAATAATTCTGGAATTTTATTTTTAAAAGGGAAAAAACCTTTTTTAGCAAATGGAAAAGCTAACCTATCCCATTCCCTTAAATAAAAAAATACATTAACATTATTATTTGTAAATTTATTTAATAGATTTTTTCTATTCAACAAACATTTGCCTTCAGTCTCATAAGGTATTATCAAATTTTTAATCTTAAATTTAGTTATCCAATTAATCAATTCCTCATCACTTAATGCATATGAAATGTGAGTATTATTATTAATTATTTCTTCACATAAGTTATTTTCAAAGTTTTTAATTAGTTCGCTTTGATCAATTAATGAATTATCACTGTTAAAAAGGCATGTTTTAAAATTAATATCTTTTTTTAAAAAAGAATCTAAAGAAAAATCATTTTTGTTAATGATTAATCCAATATCCTCTAAATTACTAAAGGAAATTTTTTCAAATTCTTTATTAATAATTTGTTGATTAAAGCTTGATTGACTTTCAAGGGGCGAAGCTGTTTCATTTAGTTCATTAACAGGGTTAAATTTATAGTTTGTAAACTTATAAATATTATCTGCACGCGCAATGTAATTTTTTCCAATAGTCTGTAATCCTGCCACCCATCTCCAACTCAATGTATTTACAGCAGGGCACCAATCGAGTAAATTTTTTTGAAAAAAAATCGCACCATCAATCCAATCTTTTTTTAGTGTAAAGATCCATATGCTTGCATACCACATACGTGCATGATTGTGTAAATAGCCAGTTTCAATTAATTCTTGTGTCCAATAATCAAAACATTTTATGCCTGTCTTTTTAGGAGGTTCTACATATTGTATTTTTTTTTCATATTCATTCCAGATTATTGGATGAAGTTCAAGCCATCCTCTCCAATAGGTTCTCCAAAAAATTTCTTGAACAAATTTTTCTATTTTATTTGGTTTAAACTTTTGAAACGCAATATCCAAAATATCTATTTCTGATATTAACCTTCTACCTATATATGGTGAAAGAGTAGATACATTTGTATGAGGTGAACCCAAATCAAAATTTCGTTTAGAACTATAATCAATTAAATTTTTATTAATAAATTTATCAAATTTTTCTTTTATTTCTGAAGTTTTTGTAGGAAATTGTGAGCTCATGAATTATACACATACTTAATTATTATAAAAAAGTATAGAAAATTAAAATTTGATTAAAAGGGTATTTTTATGAATAGTCCATTAAAAGGTTTGAGAGTATTAGATTTAACAAGAGTTTTAGCTGGCCCTTATTGTACACAAATGCTAGGAGATTTAGGAGCTGAAATTATAAAAGTCGAAAGACCAGGCGCTGGTGATGATACTAGAGGTTTTGCACCACCTTATTTAAAAGATAATAATGGAAATGAGACTGACCTAAGTGCTTATTATTGTGGTGCTAATAGAAATAAAAGATCTATTACAATAAATTTAAGTGAAAAAGAAGGCCAAGATATTATTCATAAACTTCTTAAAAATTCTGATATTCTAGTTGAAAATTTTAAAACAGGAACTTTAGCTAAATATGGTTTGTCTTATGATGATCTTAAAAATGAATTTCCAAGACTAATATTTTGTTCAATAACTGGTTTTGGTCAAACTGGACCATATGCTTCAAGACCTGGTTATGATGGTCTTATTCAGGCAATGGGCGGAGTTATGGCTTTAACAGGTGAACCTAATGGTGAACCTATGAAAGTTGGAGTTCCAATTGGTGATTTAATGGCTGGCATGTTTGCTTCTGTAGGTATTTTAGCTGCTGTTAGGCATCAGGCTGAAACTGGAAAAGGACAATTTATTGATATTGGTATGTTAGATACACATGTAGCATGGTTAGCTAATCAAGGGATGAATTATCTTTCAACAGATGAAAATCCTGCAAGATTAGGAAATCAACACCCTAACATTGTTCCTTATCAAGTCATGCCAACTTCTGATGGATACATTGTATTATCAATTGGAAATGATCCAACATTTGAACGTTTTTGCGAATTAGCTGGCGAAACCAAATTACTTGAAGATGATCGTTTTAAAACAAATGCATCAAGGGTATCAAATAGAGAACATGTTACTAAAGTACTGAACGAAGTTACAAAACGAAAAACTTCTAATGAATGGTTAAGTGAACTAGAAAAAGCAAAAATTGGTTGTGGTCCTATAAACAATCTTTCAGATGTGTTTAATGATCCACAGGTGATATCTAGAAAAATGGTTTTGGAAATGGAGCACTCTAAAACCGGAGAAAAATCATTAAAATTAATTTCAAATCCTATAAAAATGAATGAAACACCTGTTTCGTATAGATATGCACCTCCGCTCCTTGGAGAACATACTAACGAAATTTTAAAAACCGAATTAAACCTTGACGAAGATCAAATTAAGTCACTTAAAGACAAAAACATTATTTAATATAAATAAATTCAATGATTAATTCAGTTAAACCCAATTTAATAGTTTCTGATTCTAGAGGTGCATGGTTTAGGGCAACAATATTATTTATTCTTGCTCTAATAGGTACAGTAGGAATGTGGTCAGTTGTAGTTTTTATTCCTGACATAGAAAAAGAATTTGGCCTAGATAGGGGAACTTCAAGTTTGTTATACGCCTTTACTATGATTGGTTTTGGTTTTGGTACTGTCGTAATTGGCAAAGTTTACGATAAGTTTGGTATTAAAAAGCCAATTTTGTTAGCCACATTTGTCCTAATTACATCTTATTATTTTTATTCTATTTTTCCATTTTATTGGCAGTTTCTAATTCTTCAATTTTTTATGGGTTTTGCGGCATCGGCTTTTTTTGGTCCTGCTATGGCAGATATATCAAATTTTTTTAATAAACAAAGAGGTTTTGCTCTATCCATCGTTGCTAGTGCTAATTATGTAGCAGGAGCAACATGGCCGTTATTAATTGGTTATTTTTTAACATTCATTGACTGGAGAGCTGCACATTTTTGGATATCAATATGTTTATTAATTATGATACCACTTATACTTTTATTAAAAAATGCTTCAGTAGATGAAAGTAAATCTCTTGAAATGAAGCAAAGGTATAAAGATATAAGGCTAGATCTTTCAAACAATCAAATACAAGTATTGTTAATGCTTGCAGGTATATGTTGTTGTGTTGCTATGGCTATGCCACAAGTTCATATGGTCGCTTTGTGTGTGGATAATGGTTTTGGCCTTCAAGTTGGCACGGAAATTTTAGCTGTCATGCTCTATAGTGGTATGATAAGTAGAATTGTTTTTGGAATGATTTCTGACAGAATTGGACCTGTTTTAACATTATTATTAGGCTCATTTTTACAAATGGTTTCGTTAACATTTTTCTTGCCGTTTTCGTCCGAAATTTCTTTATATGTTGTTTCTTTAATGTTTGGATTATCACAAGGTGGAATTGTTCCTGCTTATGCAATAATCATTAGAAAATATTTGCCAATCAAGGAAGCTGGATTAAGAGTTGGACTTGTTATAGGTGCTACAATTGTAGGAATGTCATTAGGAGGATGGATGTCTGGAGAAATTTTTGACATTACAGCATCATATTATTTTGCATTTATGAATGGTATAATTTGGAATTTATTTAATTTGATCATTGTTATATATATCATTTACAAGTCAGACTTCTGGCAGAATAGAAAGGCAATTTCAATTGGATAAAAGTATAAAAAAAACAAAAGATATTGTTAAAAATATTTTTGAAATTACTTACGAACTCTTTCGTATAATGATACCTACTTTAATAATTGTCAAAATCTTACAAGAACTTGGATTTGTTGATATTTTAAATAATTTATTATCACCTTTAATGTTCTTAGTAGGGTTGCCTGAAGAAATTGGTATAGTTGTTACAACAACAATTCTTACAAGTCCTTATACTGGTTTAGCAGTTTTGGCAGGTTTGCCGCTAGAAAATGGTTTAACTAGTGCTCAGGCAAGTGTTTTAGGATTATTAATTTTATTTGCTCATTCATTACCTATAGAAGCATTAATATGCAGAAGAGCAGGCGTCAGAATTAGAGCAACTATATTTGTGCGGTTAATTTTAGGATTTCTTTTTTGTGTTATGTTACATCAATTTTTAAATGCTACAAATTTATTAAGTTCTCAAGCAACTATAATTATTCCATTTTCTGAGCCTTCACCTATTTTGTTAGATTGGGTGTTAAATCAAATTAAAACCCTTTTCATTATATTTTTAATAATAGTCTTGATTGTCATCCTAATAGAAATTTTTAAATATATTGGCATCCAAAGGCTTATAGAATTATCACTAAAACCATTCCTTAATTTAATTGGAGTTGGAGAAAGAGCATCAACCATTGCTGTAGTTGGAGTTACTCTTGGTATTGGTTTTGGAGGAGGTCTTTTAATTCAAGAAGTTAAATCCGGCAAAATAAAATATAAAGATGTTTTCGGCGTTATTACGCTTATTGGAATGTTGCACAGTGTAATAGAAGATACTGGATTAGTAAGTTTAATGGGCGCAAACATATTTATCACATTATTATTAAGATGTATTTTAACTCTTTTATGTGTTTACTTGATTTTAAAAATATTTTCTAATTATTCTGAAGATTTTTGGAAGAAATATTTAGTAAATGAAAATATTCCAAAGCAAAGTTATGGTAATATTTCTTGATTATTCCAATCAAAAATTTTCCCGCTATCATTCTTAGTTTTTGTTTCAATAACATTGTAAAGATAATCAGCTGAAGTTTTAGGACTGAAATAATTTTTATTTTTATTTTTAAAAGGATCTGAAAGTTTTGAGGTGACTGTTCCAGGATGTAAACCAAAAATTATACTATTTTTATTTGTTCTATTTATTTCAATTGAAAAATTCTTAATGATCATATTTAAAGCTGATTTAGATGCTCTATATGAATACCAACCACCTAGAAAGTTATCGCTGATACTTCCAACTCTTGCAGATAGAGATGCGAATTTAGAAATTCTATTTTTATTCAATTTTGGAAGGAAATATTTTCCAATTAATAAAGTTGGCAGGGTATTAGCAGAAATCATATTATTAAATTTTTCTACGTTTAGGTCTTTTATGGATTTCTCTGGATTTAAAAGTGCTCCAATTGAAATTAAAATAATATCAAATGAAAAATTTATTTCACTTGATATGGTAGATAAATTTTCTTCGTCTAGATAATCTAAAATAAAGCAGTGAGCCTTTTCGTGTTTGACTTCTGTTATTTGCCTAGAAAAACAATATACTTTTTCCACATTTTCTTGCTGTATATACTTTCTACAAAGGGCAGACCCAATTGCACCAGAACTTCCAAAAATTGCTATTTTTAATTGATCCATATTTAAATGATATAGTTAATCTACTAAATCATATAATTTTTTTTTAAACAACGTATAATATATTTATGGAAAATAAATTACATTTTGTATTAATTCATGGAGCATGGCATGGAAGTTGGGCTTGGAAGAATGTTAGTTCAAAGTTGTCTGAGAAAAATTTTAAAGTTTCATGTCCTAATTTGACTGGATTAGGCGAAAGAAAGCATTTGATTTCTAATCAAATTACAATTGATACATTTATTAAAGATGTTGAAAACCATATTATTTATCAAAATTTAGAAAATTTGGTTTTAGTAGGTCATAGTTTCGCAGGAAGTATACTTTCTGGTTTGGCTGATAGACTTAAAGATAAGATTAAACTTTTAATTTATTTTGATAGTATTATTTTATTAAATGGAGAAGCTCATTTTGATACTTTGCCTAAAGAAATAGTTAAAAAAAGAATTCAACTTTCAGAAAAATTTGATAATGGGATTTCTATACCAGAACCTAGTGCTGAAAGTTTTGGTATTTTTGATATTAAGCAATCTTTATTTCTCAAAGATAAATTGACGCCAATGCCATTAAGTTCTTTTCAATCAAAATTAAGTTTAAAAAATAAAATTGGAAATGGTTTACCACTTTGTTATATAAGATGCAAAAATCCATTATATGACCCATTAGAGTTGTCAAGAAAAAGGGTGGAAGATTTTGGATGGCCAGTCTATGATTTAAATGCTGGTCACGATGGTATGATAAGTCATCCGCACGGTACTATTAATTTATTTTATAAGATTTTAGCAGAACAATTAAAATAGGGGGTTTTTAAATGGGAAATATAATTGGATGGGGGCACAATAAATTTGGTAGAAATGACACGCAATCTACCGAAGATATGATTGCAGAAGTAGTTTCTGGGGCTATATCTCATGCACAAGTAGATCCAAAAGACATTGATAATATTGTTGTAGGTACTTTTAATAATGGTTTTCAAAAGCAGGATTTTCATGGTGCTCTACCGGCAATTAATTGCGAAGTTTTAAAGCATGTACCATCACTTAGGGTTGAAAATGCATGTGCAACAGGTTCAGCTGCAATTCATACTGCTTTAAATAGTATTGAAGCCAAAAGATCAAAGTTAAATTTAGTTGTTGGTGTAGAGAAAATGACTGATAGATCTACAAAAGAAGCAGGTGATATACTACTTGGAGCTAGTTACAGAAAAGAAGAAGATAAAATAGATGGTGGTTTTGCAGGTGTTTTTGCACAAATAACTGATACTTATTTTCAAAGATATGGAGATCAAACTAAATATCTGTCAAAGATTGCAGCAAAAAATCATAAAAATGGTGCTGTGAATCCATATGCACATATGCAAGTAGATTTAGGTTTTGATTTTTGTAATAAAGTGTCAGAAAAAAATCCTTTGGTTGCACCACCTTTAAAGAGAAGTGATTGTTCAATGATTTCAGATGGAGCAGCAGCGCTTATAATAGCAGATGACGAGTTAGCTTTAGAAGCAGAAAAAGCAATTAGTTTTAAGGCCAGAGTTCAAATGAATGATTTAATGCCAATGAGTAAAAGAGATAAAACTGAATTTCGTGGAGCTTCACTTTCCTGGAAGAAAGCTTTGTCGGATGCTCAAGTAAATCTAATGGACCTTTCTTTTGTTGAGACACACGATTGTTTTACAATTGCAGAACTAATTGAATATGAAGCAATGGGATTAACTCAAAGGGGAATGGGCTATAAAGTTTTAGAAGAAGGTACTGTTTATAAAGATGGAAAATTACCAATCAATCCATCTGGTGGGTTAAAAGCAAAAGGGCATCCTGTAGGTGCAACTGGTGTTTCACAGCATGTTATGGCTTGCATGCAACTAGTAGGTGAAGCAAAAGATATGCAAATAAAAGACGCATCATTAGGTGGTATTTTTAATATGGGTGGTTCTGCTGTTGCTAATTATGTTTCAATCTTAGAAAGAAAAAGCTAAAGATTTGCCTCAAATCATTATTATAAGACATGCTAAGTCTGATTGGAGTTCTTTTAACTCTGATTTTGAAAGGGGACTTAATGAAAGAGGTTATAGGTCTTGTGAAATAATTTCACGAGAATTGAAAATAAGAATAAATCTTCCTGATAAATTTCTTATTTCTCCAGCTAAAAGAGCTCAACTAACTTTCGAAGAAATATTTTTTTCATGGTTTCAAAATAAAAGTATTTTTCAATTAACTTATAATGAAGAAATTCTCTATGGTGGTTCTAAAACTGATATTTTAAATTTGATAAAACA
Organism: SAR116 cluster bacterium AG-426-A06; assembly: GCA_003210115.1. Lineage (GTDB taxonomy): Bacteria > Pseudomonadota > Alphaproteobacteria > Puniceispirillales > Marisalimonadaceae > TMED54. Next base: position 38,203 of record QCNM01000002.1, read on the forward strand.
AAATTTTTCAGGCATTCAAACTGGTGTTGTAATTGGACATAATCCTGTTCTCAGTGAATTAATTAATGATATGGCTTTCAAAAACAAAAAATTACTTCCTTATAATTTAGTAACGGCAGGTTGTATAATTTTTGATTACGAAAGCTCTGATTATGTTAATTCAAACTTTAAAGATGGTGTGGTAAAAGAGTATATCTTTCCAAGACAATTCATGTGAATTGATTATGAGTTTTTATAATTTGGATCTCTTTTTTCAATTAATGCTTGAATGGCTTCTTTATGGTCATTTGTCATTTGAAGAAGAGTTTGTTGACTGGCAGCCATTTCAAGAGCGGTACTTAAATTGATGTTTTGAGATAATCTTAATAGTCTTTTAGCTCTTCTAATTGATTGAGGTGGGTTTTTAATAATTTTATTTGCTATTTCATATGCTTTATTTAGTAATTCTTCTTGAGGGACAACATGTGAAACTAGTCCCCAATCTAGAGCTTTTTGTGCATCAAGCACTTCACAAGTTAATATCATTTCTGTAGCTCTAGAAAGGCCAATTATTTTTGGTAAAAACCATGAGCCTCCATCACCAGGTATAATTCCAATTCTTAAAAAACTTTCAGAAAATTTGGCATTTTCTGATGCTATTCTGATGTCACACATTGTACAGAGATCATTACCTGCACCTATTGCATGCCCATTAACAGCTGCTATAACTGGCACATCAATTTTATTGAATGTCATAGGAATTCTTTGAATTCCATTTCTATACCAATTTTCAATATCTCTTAATGACATATTGTTATTTTCTGTCATTTCATTGATTTCATGTAAATTTCCACCAGAGGAAAAACTTTTTCCAGCTCCGGTCAATATTGCGCATGATATCTTTTTGTTATTATCAATTTCTTCTAAAATACTTACTAATTCGTTTATTATTTCTGGAGAAATAGCATTTCTAGTATCTTCTTCATTAAGAGTTATTAAACAAATATTATCTTTTTCTTCACATAAAACTGATTTGCTCATCTATTTTCTCCAATACTTAATTTTAATGATTTAAAAATTCCCAAAGGTTTTTATTTTGATTTAGAAATAGTTTACCTAGAATATTTTGCCAATAAATTTCGTTCCCAAACTCATTTCGCCAACTATTTAAAGCTTTGGTGAAATAGCTAAGTTCATATTCTTTTGTAAATCCCATTGCTCCATGAACTTGATGAGACAAGGCTATAACTTTTCCTGATGCTATTCCAGTTCTTATTTTAGGGATAGCAGTACTTTTGAAATTATAAAAATTTTTTTTATTATTTTTTAATGTAGATAGAGACGCACCACTTGCTGCCACCTCTAAAGCAATTTCGCTAATGTGATTTTGTATCATTTGAAATTTAGATAATGTACGTCCAAATTGTTTTCTTTGAGAGCAATATTCAATACAAAGTTTTAAAATTTTTTCCATAGCTCCAAATGATTGAATTGACCTTACATTTATTAAAAGATTTTGTACGTCTATTTGTTCAGGTTTTTCCATCATAGAAATGATTTCTAACTCTGCAGCATCAAGATCAAACTTTGGCTCTGATAAAAAATTTTTTTGCAGTTCTAATTTTCCACCTTTTTTAAACAAAATGATATATTTTTGATTTTTAATTTCAGTTTCTACTAAAATTTTTTCAGCTAAATTTAAGTAAGGTATTGATTTAAAGTTTCCAGATATTTTATCTTTCTTTATTATAATATTTTCAGTTTTATTAGTCAGTGTTATAAAATCGTTTTCAGGTTTTATATTTAATTCTGATAATAAAAAATTACTTATTATTGTTTCAATGAAAGGTATAGGTGTACCATATTGAGCTGACAACTGTACTATCGGAATAATATCATTCAGTGTCATGCCAGCACCACCTAAGTTTTCTTTTACAAGTAACTTTGTTAACTCACTTGATAAGATTTCATCTTTTAAAGTTTTAAATTGAGTTGAATTTGGTTCTAGATTTAATCTGAGATGGTGATCTACATTTTTAAGTAATATTTTATCACAAATATCTAAGATTATTTTAACTTCATCTTTCATCTTAAGCCAAGTTGTTTTGAGATTATACCTCGCATGATTTCAGATGTGCCTCCTCTTAATGAATTCGCTGGTATTCGAAGAGTAGCATCTTGAAATAAACTTTTTAGACTAGATGACCATTCTTCAAAAGGAATCAAGTTTGACATTTCTCTGATCGTTTCAATTAATTTTTTTTCAAAAACGTTGCCGGCTTCTTTAACAAAAGCTGCTTGAACATCTGGTGATTTTTTTTCTTGTATCATCCAAGCAATTGAAAAACTCATCATTCTTAATGTTTGTAATTCTGATATGATTTTACCTAATGATGTAATACCCATTTCAGACATTTTATATCTGAATTCACTAATAAAGTTATCTAATAAAATATAATGAGATAAAAATCTCTCTGGCCCAGATCTTTCAAGAGCAAGTTCTCCAACAACTTGTTGCCAACCCATACCTTCTTCACCTAAAAGAGCATCTTTATTTAATTTAACATTATTAAAAACTGTTTCATTAAAGTGCTTTTGGTGTGTCATATCTTCAATTGGATTAATTTCTACACCTGGTAATTTTAAATTTACTAAAAATTGAGATAGACCAGAATGTCTGTTTTTCTCATCAAGTTTTTCTGTTCGAGCTAAAACAATCATGTAATGTGACAAATGGGCTCCTGTTGACCATATTTTTCTGCCTGTTAACTCCCATCCATCGGCAGTTTTTTTTGCAAAAGTTTTCACTGAAGCAAGGTCAGATCCTGAATCAGGTTCACTCATCCCAATGGCAAAAAAACATTCACCAGATGAAATTTTAGGAATGATTTCTTTCTTTTGTTCTTCTGTTCCGTATCTAATAATTTGTGACCCACTTTGTCTATCTGCAATCCAATGAGCAGCAACAGGTGCTCCAGCAACTAAAAGTTCTTCAGTAATAACGTATCTTTCCAACATTGTTTTTTCACGACCGCCATATTTTTTAGGGAATGACATTCCAAGCCATCCTTTTTCACCAAGTTTTTTACTAAACTCTGGGTTTGCAGAATACATCCAGGCATCAGCTTGAGGTTTAATATTATTAGAATTGAATGTTGTTTTTAAAAAACTTTTTACATCATTTCTAAGGTTTTTAAGATTATCATCTTCTTCAATATGTGGAAAATTAAAATAAGTCATATTAATAATATAAATAATTTATTGAATATGACTAGGGTAAATTTGTGGGTTAATTGATTTTAATGTTTAAATCACATAAACTCAATTGATGGTTAAATTTACAAAAGAACATAAATCAAGGTTAACAAAATTAGCAACTCCAACATTGGCAAATGTGTTGGATGATATTGGATTTGAAGGAATAATGTATAATTTACAACCTGCAGGTTTTGGAATGAGGGTTGTAGGTGAGGCACTTACAGTTCAAGAAACAACTGGACCTTTTGGTTCATTTAAAACTGAAGATTTTAAAGTGGGTCACATGATCGAAAAAGCAAATCCTGGAGATGTTATTGTTGTAGCAAATAATGGTGCACCAGTTTCTACTTGGGGAGGCATGGCTTCTTATTCCGCAAAATTAAAGGGTATTGGTGGATTAGTTGTTGATGGAGGGATAAGAGATAGGGAAGAAATAATTGAGTTTAACTTTCCTGCCTTTTCAAAGCATATGGTACCAACCCCAGGAAAAACTAGGATAAAAGTTTTATCGATTGGGGAACCAATTATTTGTTCTGGAGTGAAGGTGAGAACAGGTGATATAATTGTAGCTGATGGAACAGGTGTTCTTTGTATTCCTCTAGAAGAATTAGAAAATGTAATTTCAAATGCTGAAAAATTTAGCGCTGATGATAATCAAGCAATGTTAGAAATGGAGAGAGGTTTAACATTTATAGAAGCGCTTTCAAAATTCAAAAAAATATAATTTTATAGTTTTTTTAAAGCTCTAGAAAAAAAATCTTTCTGCCCAAAGTTCCCTGATTTTAAAGTGATTTTAATATTCTTTTCTGGCTCCCACATAACAGGCACACCTGCTGAAATTTCTTCACCAATTTGAAGTTCTTTAATCATTAATGCTTTAACAATAGCGCCTGACGTTTCACCTCCAGCACATACAATTTTATTAAAATTATATTTATAAATATTTTTAATAATTTTTTGAAAAAGGGTTTCTATTTTAGATGAAATCTTTGAACCAAACTTTTTCTGATAAAGAGATACTTTTTTTGGAAGAGCTGTTGAATAAATAAGTGGTCTTTTTTTACTATGTCTCAATATCCATTCAATAATCTCATTGTGATAATTTTCGTTTTCAATTAATTCATCTGGTAAAATAAACAAAGAAGGATTACTTTTTCTATATAATTCTACTTGTTCATTAGTTGCCAAAGAACAAGAGCCTGAAAGAATGATTGTGTTTCCTTTAACATTAGGTAACTTAGAGTTGCTTTTTTTTAGCATACCTTTTTTCTTGAAAACTTTTGGAAGACCTAGTGCTATACCTGAGCCACCTGTTAGAAATTTTAAATTATCTGTGCCACTACAAATTAAATCAAAATCTTGATTATCTAGAGTATCAGTAATTGCGTATTTCACATTACTTTTTTTTAATTCAGTTATTCTTTTTTTTATTGATTTAGCACCTTCTTTGATTGTGACAGAATTTATTAAATCTACTTTTCCTTTTGTTTGATAGTTTAACCATCTAACAAGGTTATGATCGGTCATGGGTGTAAGTGGATGACTTTCCATTCCTGATTCATTGAGTGGTACACCATTAACAAACATGTGACCTTGATATAATGTTCTTCCTGCATCTGGAAACGATGGACAAGCAATAGTAAAGTCAACATTTAAGTTTTTCATAATTGCATCAATGACAGGCCCTATATTACCTTTTTTTGTGGAGTCAAAAGTAGAGCAGTATTTAAAAATTATTTTTTTACACTTTTTAGATTTCAACCATTCCAAAGCTTTAACACTTTCTGAAATTGCTTTTTTTATTGGAATTGTTCTTGTCTTGAGGGCAATTACAACAGCATTATACTTATTTAATTTCATTTTATTGTCAGGCACTCCTGAATACATGCCAACTGACATTCCAGCTTTTTTTAAATTATTTGCTATATCTGAAGAGCCGGTAAAATCATCACCTATTACCCCAAGAAGCATCTTAACCTCATTAGTTGTGTTTAATTAATTGATTAACTGTTTTCTTTGTCACCCAATTTTTTACATCTTTATCAAAGCTTAAATAGTGATCACTTTTAAGATGATAATCAAAAGCATCTTTATCTTGATAAATTTCATAAAGAAAGACTTTGTTTGTATTTTTTTCATCAAAACATACATCGAATATCAAGCACTTTTCTTCATTGTTTAATGAATCTTTTGCTTGTTGCAAAACTCTATTTCTGAATTCATTTACAAATTTACTTTTAATTTCAAAGTCTACAGTTATAACAAACATTTTAATAAAACCTTTCTTTATTTAATTAAATTTAAAATTTGAGATGTTATTTCAGTAGTGGACATATCTCCTCCAAATTCGAATGGTCTTAACAAATTTTTATTAAACCCTTCTTCAATAGCATTTTCTATAATTAATGCAGCTTCATTAGCTTCGGGGCAATGTTTTTTATCAGCAAGATATTCTAACATCATTGATCCACTTAAAATTGTTGCAAGTGGATTTGCTTTATTTTTACCCATAATATCTGGTGCACTTCCGTGAGCTGGTTGAAATAGACCGTGATAATCCCCAATTTCTCCGCAAGATGCCATGCCCATACCACCAACTAAGCCTCCACCCAAGTCTGAAAGTATATCGCCAAATATATTTTCCATTACCATAACATCATATTCCCATGGTTGTCGGATCAGATTAAGAGCCATTGCATCTACATAACAAGTGTCAGCCTCTATGTTTGGAAAATCATCTTTAATTTCATTAAATATTTTTCTAAATAATGCTTGAGATTTAAAGACGTTAGCCTTATCAACGCATGTTACTTTCCCTAGTTTTCCTTTTTGTTTTCTTTTTTCAGCTAGCTTAAATGCAAAATTATGGAGTCTCGTTGTTGTATTTCTTGTTATTCTCATAATGTCTTCGACTTCATCATTATTTGCAATTTTATTTCTATTATGAACAGCAGCAGTATAAAATAAACCTTCAGTACATTCTCTTAATACTACAAAGTCAATTTTTTCAGCATTTTTGTCGCTTAATCGTTGAGGTGTATTCCTATATGCTTTTACAGGTCTAACTCCTGCATAGAGATTAAATTTTTCTCTAAATCTTAAATGTGGTGCTATTTCTGTTCCATCTTTTTTTCTTACAGTTGGTAATCCAATTGCACCTAAAAAAATTGCATCTGCTTCAGATGCTTTTTTTTCTCCATCAGGCTCTACATCCATTCTAGTCTTTTGATAATAGCTAGCTCCAGCTTCGATATAATTCCATTCATAATTTAAGCCACTAACTGCATTAGATGCCTTTTCAATTATTTTTATTGCAGAATTAATAACATCAGGTCCTATACCATCGCCTTGAAATGTTGCAATATTAAAAGTTATGCTCATTATTTTAACCTATTTTATAAATAAATTTTACATTATATAATATAATAATGATATCGAGTTATTTGATTTCTTATTATGTTCAAATTCAAATTTAATAAAACACATTTTTCCAAATTGTCTGACAAACATGTGCTTGCTTTAGCGATTTATGCTGAAGAAGAGGATTCTAAGATTTATTTTTATTTTGCTAATACTTTTAAAAAAGAATTTCCTGAAACAGCTAAGTTATTTGATGAAATGGGAAAGGAAGAAAACGAGCATCGAAAACTATTAATTGATTTATATAAAAAAAAATTTGGAAGTAGTATTCCAATAGTAAAAAGAGAGCACGTATCTGGATTTTATAAAAGAAAACCAATTTGGTTAATAGAAAATTTAAAACTAGATACTGCTAGAGATGAAATTAGAAAAATGGAAAATGATGCTTCAAAATTTTATTTTGACGCTGCTCAAAGAACGTCAGATCCAAGTATAAGGAAATTGCTTGGTGATTTAGCAGTTATTGAATTTAAGCATGAAGGTAAAGCTATAGAGAGAGCAAGAAAGTTAGACTCAAACAAATCTGCCATCAATGAAATAGAAAAAGATAAAAAACAATTTATATTAACATGGGTTCAGCCTGGTCTTGCCGGTTTAATGGATGGTTCAGTTTCAACTTTAGCTCCGATATTTGCAACTGCTTTTGCAACCATGAATTCTCATACAACACTGCTTGTTGGTCTTGCAGCTTCAGTAGGAGCTGGCATATCTATGGGCTTCACTGAAGCTGTTCATGATGATGGAGTTATATCAGGTAGGGGTTCACCTTTAAAAAGGGGGCTTGCTTCAGGAATAATGACAACTTTAGGTGGGTTAGGTCATGCTTTACCATATTTGATAAATGATTTTTACACTGCGACAGTTATAGCAATTTTTATTGTATTTTTTGAACTGTGGTTAATAGCATGGATACAAAACAAATATATGAAAATAAGCTTTTCTAAAGCAATTTTTCAAGTTGTTTTTGGAGGAGGATTAGTGCTTTCTACAGGAATTTTGATAGGCGCTTTTTAATTTATTGACAAAATGATATTAATAATGATAATGATTCTCATAACGATAACTATTATCAAGGATAATTTTATGTTTAAATTATTTATAATAATCAATTCTCTTTTTATGTTGTTAGGTTCATCTTTTGCCATTGCAAATGAACTTAATATTTATTCATATAGAAAACCATTTTTATTAAAACCATTTCTCGATGAATATTCCAAAAAAACTAATATCAAATTTAATGTTCTACATTTAAAAAAAGGGATGGCTCAAAGATTACTTTCTGAGGGAAAAAATACAAAAGCAGATATAATATTAACAGTAGATATATCAAGAATAACAGAATTAAAAGATTATGATCTGTTAAAATCTATCAATTCAAAAGTGATAAATAATAATGTTCCAGACCATTTGGTTGATAGTGATAATAAATGGGTAGCTTTATCAACTAGAGCTAGGATAATAGGTGTATCAAAAAGTAGAGTTAATAAAGATGAAATTAAAAGAATTGAAGATTTAGCTAATCCTCAATTTAAAAATAAAATATGCACAAGAAAAGGGAGTCATCCATATAATAGAGCTTTGCTATCCTCTATCATAAGTCACAATGGATATGAAAAAGCTTTAACATGGGCTAAGGGTTTAGTAAATAATTTTGCTAGAAAGCCACAAGGTAATGATAGAGCTCAGGCAAAAGCAATTTTTTCTGGAGAATGTGATATTGTTTTAATGAATACATACTATTTTGGATTGATGAAATTTAATACAAAAAACCCTGAACAACAAAAATGGGCAGATGCAACTGATATCATATTTTTTAATCAGAATGATAGGGGGCAGCATATTAATGTTTCAGCAGGTGCAATATCAAAGCATTCTAAAAATTCAAAAGAAAGTTTAAAGTTTTTAGAATGGTTAACAAGTGAAAAGGCACAAAAAATATATTCTGAAATAAACTATGAATATCCTGTAAATAAAAATATTAAACCATCAGGAAAAATTACAATGTGGGGCTCTTTCAAATCAGATGAAATTAATATTACTACTATTTCTAAAAATGCACCAAAAGCACAAGAAATTATAGATAAAGTAGGTTGGTAATTTTAAAAAAAATGGTTATCATATCATTATGATAACCAATTATAGTAAATTTATATGAACGAAAATATAATCATTCTGACAGGTGGTAGCAGAGGTATAGGTCATGCTACCTCAAAAAAGTTTTGGGAAGAAGGATGGAGAGTTATCACCTGCTCAAGAACTGAAGTTGCCCCTCAATGTCCATGGGAAAAAAATAAAACAGATCATTTTCAAATAGATTTAGAAGATTTAGATGATTTACGAAAAAAAGTTAAGGATTTACAAGCCTTACTAAAAGGCAAACCTGTTAAAGCATTAATAAATAATGCGGCTATTTCGCCTAAAAATGAAAAAAACAATAGACTTAATTTTGACGAAACTGATTTAAATTTGTGGCAAAAAGTATTTAATGTAAATTTCTTTTCACCTATAATTTTATCTAAGAGTTTAATTCCTAATCTTCAATCAGCAAATGGAGTAATTATAAATATTACGTCGATTGCAAGTGATATGGTGCATGAATTTGCAGGTCCAGCCTATGCCACCTCAAAAGCAGCACTTAAATCATTGACTAGAGAAATGGCATCTGATTTAAGCCAATATAATATTAGAGTAAATGCTATTGCTCCTGGGGAAATTGAAACTAGTATGATTACAAAAAATTCTCAACATTTGATCAAACAAATTCCAATGGGTAGATTTGGAAAGCCCGAAGAAGTAGCTTCTGTAATATTCTCAATGTGTTCAGAATCTTTTTCATACGTTAACGGAACAGAAATCCAAATAAACGGTGGACAGACTGTTTAATATTAAAGGAAATCTTAAATACATAGGTATAGGAGCATTTTTATTTTTTTTAATTAAAGGAATAATCTGGCTAATAATTGGTGGATCTCTTTTAACCTATTTTTTAAATTGATAAAAACTGTTTTATTTTTTTATTTTTTTTCCAAACAATTCAAGTCTATGATCAACTAATTCATAACCCATATTTAATGCAACTTGACGCTTCATTTCTTCTAATTCTTCATTTTGAAATTCTATAATCTCACCAGTTTCAACATCAATGAGATGTTCATGATGTTCACCAGCTTCCTCATATCGCGCTCTTCCATCGCCTATATCAAGTTTTTCAATTATACCAGCTTCTTCAAACAATTTAATTGTTCTGTAAACAGTGGCAATTGAGATGGATCTGTCTTTTTCAACAGCTCTTCTGTAAAGTTCTTCTACATCTGGATGATCTTCTGAAGCTTCAATGACTTCAAGAATAACTTTTCTAGGTAAAGTCATTCTTAGTCCAACTTTTAAGCATTTATCATACAATTCAGCCATGTTTTTTTATACAATAGAATTAATTAAAATTAAATAAATTATAATGACAATTTATTTTTTAATAAAAGTTTTATAAATTATAAAAACTGGTAATAAACTAGCAATTATAATTATTAGGGATGGTAAAGCTGCTTTTTCAAGCATTTCATCACTAGCATATTGATAAATATGAGTTGTAAGGGTTTCGAAGTTAAAAGGCCTTAGCAATAAGGTAATTGGTAATTCTTTGATAATGTCAATAAATGTAAGTATAAAGCCGATTAAAATAGATGATTTAAGTAAAGGTAATAAAATTTTCTTTGTTCCATGAATAAATGATTGGCCAAGCGTAAGATTAGCTTCAATTAAATTATTAGGAATTCTAGACAAACCGGCATTTATAGAACCAAGACCAATAGAATTAAATCTTACAGTAAGAGCTAAAATTAAACCAAAAAAACCACTAATAAATGAAAAATTTAAATTAAATTCAAAAAAATCAAGAAAACTATTAATTTGAAACTGTAAATTTCCTAAAAAGAAAAGAGTTCCAAGAGCTATAACAACCCCTGGAAAAGCATATCCAGAACCTAGAATGGGTAGTAGAAAATTAGATACTCTGGAGTTGTCATACAATTTGTATAAACAAAAATATAATGAAGATATGACAATACTTGCTCCACCTAAAAAACCAATTAGAAAAGAGTTTTTTGTTATTATAAGAGAGTATAATAATTCATCAAAATCAAAATTGGAGAGAGTTAAATTTAACAAAATTAAAACAGGTATAATGAAACCAATAATAATGGGAATTAAACAAAGAAATAAAATTAAAAGTTTTTGAGAACGAGATATTTTTTTAGAAAATTCATATTCATTACTAATAACATTACTATCAAATCTTTTATTTCTTCTATTTATTAACTCAATAGAAAGAATAATTATTACAAATGAAAAAATTATTAATGAAATTTGTGAGGCGGCTTCTAAATTGTTCATACCTAACCAGAGATTAAACATTGCTAATGTCAGTGTTTCTACAGCAAAGTAATCGACAGTACCAAAGTCTGATATGGTTTCCATTATGACTAATGCTGATCCAGCAATAATTGCAGGCCTTGATAAAGGTAAAATGACATTATAAAAAGGATTTTTATGACTTAATAAAGAAGTTTCTATTAGATTTTTTGGAGTAGTATTAAATGCAAATTTTACCAGGAGATAAACATAAGGATACAAAGAAAAAGATAATATAAAAATTGCTCCTCCTAGAGATCTAATAGATGGAAAATAATATTCACTTGGATTAGAAAATCCAAATAATGATCTTATAAAAATTTGAAAAGCACCACTGTATTCAAGAAAATCTGTATAAGCATAGGCCACAATATATCCTGGGATAGCTAATGGTAAAATTAAAAGCCACTCAATATATTTTTTGAAATAAAAATTATATTGTGTAGTCAACCAAGCTGATGATACTCCCAAAAATGTTGACAAAATGCCAACTCCAAACACTAATATTATAGTGTTATAAATGTATAAAAATAACTTAGTATTTTTAAGGTGAATCCAAACATCTAAAGTATTTGCAAATGAATTAGTTATTAGAAATATTATTGGACATAAAATAAATATAGAAAATAATATATTAATAAATAACCATTTATTTATTAATAAATTGTTCGAATTTAGATAGTATTTATTTTGCAATATTCATCTCATATATCTTAGAATTTGTTATATGTATATATTGAAAAGTTATTAATTGGTAGTAATTTTAATCAAGATAATTATGATCAAATAATGGATTTAAATCAAACATTTGTTAGTCATTTATCTTGCTCTTTAACTGGAGAAAAATATGATGCAAGTAAGATACATAACCTTTCTAAAATAGGTAAGCCACTTTTAGTAAATTATCATTTAGACCAAATTAAAGAGAGAATTACCAAACCAGAAATTAGTCAAACAAATTTAAATGGATTATGGAAATATAGTTTTTTACTACCTGTTGAAAAAGAAAATAGAGTATCGCTAAATGAAGTTTTAACTCCTTTGGTAACCCTGAATAACGTAAAAAAGAAGATTGATTTCAGCGGTGATCTTATTGTCAAAGATGAGAGTTATCTGCCAACAGCCTCCTTTAAGGCTAGAGGACTTTGTTTAGCAGTTTCTATGGCTAAACAGCTTGGCATTAAACATATGGCCATACCAACAAATGGAAATGCTGGCGCAGCATTAGCTGCATATTGCGCAAGAGCAAATATTAAATGTACTGTATTTTGTCCTGAGGATACTCCTGAAATAAATGTTAGAGAAATTAATGCGCTTGGAGCTGATACTTATCTAGTTAATGGTTTCATTAATGAGTGTGGAAAAATAGTTTTTGAAGGAAAGGAAGAAACTGGGTGGTTTGATGTATCAACTTTAAAAGAGCCCTACAGAATAGAAGGAAAAAAAACTATGGGACTTGAGCTTGCAGAACAATTTAACTGGAAGTTACCTGATGTAATTTTTTATCCAACTGGTGGAGGAACTGGTTTAATAGGTATGTGGAAAGCATTTAATGAATTAGAGGAACTTGGATGGATTTCAAAAAAACCAAGAATGGTTGCTGTTCAATCAGATGGATGTGCACCAATTTTTAAGGCATGGAAAGAAAATAAAGAATTTGCAAATCTCTGGGAAAATCCAAAAACAGTAGCTTCCGGAATTAGAGTTCCAATAGCAGTTGGAGATTTTCTAATTATTAGAGCTTTAAATGAAAGTAATGGATTTTCTATCACAGTGTCTGATGAAGAAATATTAAATGACCGAGATTTTATATCTAAGCAAGATGGACTTTTAATGTGTCCCGAAGGTGCTGCTACTTTTTCAGCTCTTAAAAAATCTTTAAAACAAGGACTAGTTTCTAATAATGAAAAAGTTGTTTTGTTTAACTGTGCGTCTGGTCTTAAGTATCCACTATCTGATGTAAACTCATATATTGACAAAAATAAAAAGGTTGATTATTCAAAATTTTAAAATTTTATTTTTTCTGTAATGAAGCTTCTCCTTGCTTTTGATTTTCAAGTGTGAACTCTTGTCCATTTGTAAAATCAGAAACATTTTTAATCCAAGACATATCAAATCCGTCTAAACAACCAACATTAACTCCGAAAGCATTAGGATTTGTTTTTCTTTTATTATGAGTATTTATGCCACAAATTTTACAAAAAAAATGTTTAGCAATTTTTGTGTTCCATTGATAAATACTCAAATAATCTTTTCCACTTTCTAAATTAAATTCGTCTTTATTGACAGTTGTCATTACATAACCTTTTCTTCAGCAATGAGAACAATTACATCTTCTAAGTTCTTTTAATTCACAATTAATAGAAAACTTTACTTTTCCACAATGACATTGACTTTTAATTTGATTTTTAGTCATAAAGATTTCCTCAACTAATATGAATAACCAAACTCATTATTTAGGGTATTAGCAAGTTCTGATATTTTATCATTATTGATAGATTTTAATGGTGGTCTAACATTTAACCACTCACTAATTTTTGTTTTTTTAGCTAAGAGACCTTTTTGTGCAGGTATAGGAGCATAATCTTGAAACAACAACCTTACTTTTGTGACTTTTTTATGTAAATCTTCAGCTTTTTCCCATTCATTATTATGACAAAAATTTATAACTTTTGATATATCACCTCCGTTTAAATTTGCAGTAGCTGATATACATCCTGGAGCTCCAAGCTTTATTGCTTCAATTACTGGTAACTCTGCACCTGGATAAACAACAAGGTCATCTATCCCTAATAGAGATTTTGTATTTTCCCAATTACCTGAACTATCTTTGATTCCAACAACAATATCAGGATAAGATTTTTTAAGTTTTGATACTAAATCAATTGAAAGTCCAACTCCGGAAACTTGAGGTATATGGTATAAATAAATCTTAAGTTTATTGTGATTAATTTCTTCAATTAATTTTTCAAAATAATCAAATAGACCTTCATCACTCATACCTTTGAAATAAAAAGGTGGTAATGTCATAACACCATGGCAACCTAGATCTAGTGCATGTTTACTAATCATTACAGTATCTGGAAAATTACATAAACCTGTACCAGGAATTAGTTGATCAGCTTTAATACCACTATTTAATAACCCTTCTAGTGCATTTATCCTTTCTTTATTACTCAGAGATAAAGCCTCACCAGTTGTACCAAAAGGAGCTAATCCAGAGCATCCATTTTCAAGTAAATCATGAGCAAGGTCATTATACATGTTTTGATTAAATTTCAAGTCATTATCAAATGGGGATAGAATGGGTGCAATTAATCCTTTTATCAAAGATACCTCCTAGATGTTATTCCTTTGTTTTACCATTAATTTAAATTTTGGATACAAAAATTTTTGTGCCAATCCTAAAATTATTACTACAACTGACAATCTAAATAAATGGTGTGTAATTACAAATGCTGGTTCAATATTTAATAAAAAAGCTAGTAATCCCATTTCATTTACACCACCAGGAGCAAATGCTAGAAAAATTGCAGCTGGAGTTATTTCTGAAATTAATTTTACAATCAAGATGAAAGGTAATAATGATATAATTAAAGTTATTACTACTGAAACTGAATGACCAATATACTTTCCAGCAATTTTCCAACTTAATCCGTTGAAATTGCTACCAAAGAAACTTCCAGATACCAACTGTGCAAAAATTACCACTGTTATAGACATTTCAATTTTGTAAATTTCAAAAATGCTTACAATTGCACTTAACATTAGTGGTCCAAATAATCTAGGGCCAGGTAATTTTATAATTCTACCAATAAAAATACCTAAATATACTATCACGAATAAAATAATTAAATTAATCAGATCTAAATCCATTATTGGCCAAATAGCTTCTCTTTTAAAAGACCCTGGAAACGATATCAAAATTAATGATGGAATTGTAAATACTGTTAAGAAAATTCTAATCATATGAATTATCCCGACTTGTTTAGAATCTGCGCCACATTCTTCAGCACCCAAAACCATTTCGAGAAGTCCGCCAGGTGAAGCAATAAAAAATGCTTCTGGTTTTTCAATTTTTCTAATTTTATGAAGTACTAAAAATGTTATAAAAAATGCAAAAGGTATATATAGAGCTAATAATAATAGGGTGAAAAACCACGTTTCTACATTATCAAGAATTGAGGAATCAAAAGATCCTCCCAACCAAACTCCAAGGACACCAATAAATGGATTTCTGAATTTTGGTGGTATTAAAACATTGACTTTAAATAAAGCAAAGATTGCTACTAAAAACGCAGGCCCTAAAACCCATGGTAGAGGAAGTAATAAATAGTTAAAAATACTTCCGCCAATAAAGCCAATAAGTAGTGTGTATAATATATATTTTATTGATGTTAATATTTTATTTCTCTAAGTTATTAACGGAAAGTTATTAACTAACATAATTAAAAAAAAATTAAATGGAAAGAATTCGTTAAATGGATAATCAATTTAGAGTAAATGTCAGGGATGCCGAAATATTAATATCTGAGATTTTTGAAAAAAAAGGTTGTATTAAAGAAGAAGCAAATCTTATTTCTAAAAGATTATGCCTTTCAAACCTAAAAGGCCACGATAGTCATGGGATTGTAAGAGTTCCTCGATATTGTGATTGGGTTGATGAAGGGAAAGTTTTTCCTAATAAACAACATTCTTTAATTTTAGATTCTGGTGCTCTTGCTTTGATAGACGCTAATCAGGGTTTTGGTCAAATCATGGGTGAAAAATCTGTTCAGGAGGGTACTAATAGAGCAAAAAATCATGGAATCGCTCTCATTGGATTGAAAAATTCAGGTCACCTTGGCAGAATTGGCGATTGGTCAGAATTAGCTGCTGACAAAAATTGTGTTTCTTTACACTTTGTTAATGTAAGAGGTAGTTTGTTAGTAGCCCCTTATGGTGGTTCAGATAGACGAGGAAGTACATCTCCACTATCAATTGGAATTCCTGTAAAAGGAAAAGAACATGTAATTTTAGATATGGCAACATCTACTGTTGCTGAGGGCAAAGCTTTAGTTGCTCAAAAAGGTGGTAAAAAATTACCTATGAGTGCTTTAATCGACAACTTAGGAAATCTTACAAATAATACAGAAGCTTTATATGGTAAAATTGGACCAGATGACGTTCCAAATCCAGATAAAGGAGATGGTGCAATAACAGCATTTGGTATGCATAAAGGTTCAGGTATTAATTATATGATGGAGATTTTAGGTGGGGCACTCACAAGTAATGATACGTGTGCAATTGATCATAAAAATATTAGACCATTTGCAAACGGTATGCTTTCTATTTACATAGATGTCGAAAAGTTTGTTGATGTAGATTATTTCTCAAAAGAAGTTCAGGCTTATTCTAACTTTGTAAGATCATCACCTCCAGCTGAAGGTGTTGAAAAAGTTATGATACCTGGTGATAACGAAAAAAAAATCTATAAAGATAGAATGCAAAAAGGAATTCCTATTGCTCAAGAAGCATGGAATTTAATTACGTTAAGAGCAAAAAGTTTAGGTGTTGAAGATTTAAATAGATTTCAAAATGCTATTTTATAAATTGTTAACTTTAGCAATTATTATTGATTAAAATTTAATCAAAAACGATTTAATAATTAAAATAATTAAAATGTTGAATAAAAAGCAATCACATTAACATCATTATACATTAGGGTAACTTATTTGGTGTGTATATGTTTGAGTTAAGATTTTTTGAAATTTATCGATCTCAAGAGTACTTATCTCTATTACTTGATGGCATCTTGGTAAGCACAGCTCTAACAATATTTGGTGGTATATTCGGATTTATTATTGCTTTTATATTAGCAGCTTTAATTTATTGGAGAGTTTTCGGCATAAGTTTTATAAGTACTTGTTATGTAGATTTCATAAGAAATACTCCATTAATTGTACAAATATTTTTTATAACTTTTGGCCTACCAGCTCTTTTTGGTTATGTATGGCCTTTTTGGTGTCACGCTTTATTAGCCTTAACAATTAATTTCTCAGGATATTTTGCAGAAATATTAAGAAGTGGTTACGAGTCAACACCTAATGGACAAATTGAAGCTGCTTCTGCTTTAAATCTAAACAAAAATATAGTTTTTAGAAAAATAATATTGCCACAAACTATTATTAAAATGTTTCCATCATTATCTAGCCAATTCATATTTATTTTTCTAACAACAGGTATAATATCCGAGATAGGAGTTACAGATTTAACACATGCTGGACTTTTTATAGACAGTAGGATTTTTCGATCATTTGAAATATTTATTGTACTTACTTTTCTATATATAATTATGTCTCTAGTTTACAAATCATGTTTAGAAATAATTTTTAAAATTTCACTTGGTAAAAGAGCTTTGTAATGGAAGGTTTATTAATAAACATTTTAGGCAAGCCTGAAGGTATCATTATATCCCAATTAATTGCAGCTTGTAGATTTACGATATACTTATCTCTAATTGCTTTTGTAGGTGGCGGAATTTTAGGAATTTTGATTACTTTTTTAAGAATAATTCCAAATAAGCTCTTAAATAAATTAAGTTTTTCTTATGTTTGGTTGTTTCAATCTGTTCCGCTTTTGATGCTTTTATTTTTGTCAGGTTTAGGCGTTCCTAGATTGCTTGGGTATGATATAGATCCTTGGATAGCTGCTACATTATCCTTAGTCATTTTCACATCAGCCTATCTATCTGAAGTTTGGAGAGGTTCAATTATCGCTGTATCTAAAGGTCAATGGGAAGCAGCAAGAAGTATAAATTTAAATTTTACACTAAGCTTAGTTTTGATAATTATACCTCAAGCTTTTAAATATAGTGTAGCACCAACTATAAGTTTTTTAATACAGATAATTAAAGGAACTTCTTTAGCTTATATCATAGGATTTCAAGATCTTATGTTATTAGGAAAGAGATGGGCAAATGCTCCTGTTCCAGGATCAGAACCTTTTATAATCTTTCCAATTATGGCAGTAATGTATTTCTGTCTTTGTTATCCTCTAGCTGTTTATGCAAAGCATTTAGAGAAAAAAATATTAATAAATAATTAAATTAGTGAAAGGAGAAATTATGTTAAAATTAATTAAATTATTTTTTGTATTCCTCACATTTACTTTAAGTTCTGCATTTGCAGATTTAAGTGATATATTGAAAAAAGGTGAGGTAAAAATTGCAGTACCTGAAGCTTTTCCTCCATTTGGTGCTGTTGGAAAATCTGGCGAGCATGAAGGTTATGATGTCGACGTTGCCAAGTTAATCGCAAAAGATTTGGGTGTGAAGTTAAAGATAGTTCCAGTTGTATCTAAACAAAGAATCCCTTTTTTAGAAACTGATAAAGTTGATTTAGTCATATCCACAATGGGTGCCAATCCAAAGAGAGCGAAATCAATAAATTTTTCAAGTGCTTATGCTCCTTTTTACTCTGGTGTATTTGCACCGTCCTCCATTAAGATCAATTCATATGCAGATTTAGACGGTTTAACTGTAGGAGTTACAGGTGGAACCTTAGAAGACTTAGAATTGACTAAACGAGCTCCTAAAGGAACAAAAATCACTAGATTTGGAGATAATGCTGCAACTTTAAGTGCTATAAAGTCAAAGCAAGTTCAGGTATTAGTCTCTGGTAATACAGCGGCAGCATCTATAACAGAAAGTGATCCCAACTTTGATTTGCAAAGAAAGTTTATTATTAAAGATAGCCCTTGTTTTATCGGAGTAAAAAAAGGAAACGAAGATCTTTTAAGATGGGTAAATGTTTTTATACTTCATAAAAAATTAGGTGGAGATCTTAACAAAATATCTAATAAATGGTTAGGTCAAGATTTACCACCGTTGCCATCATTATAAATTTGAAAAATATAGCCTAATCTATTAATTTAGATTAGGCATACTTATGATAGAAAATACAACAATACCAGCTGGTCATGGCAAAGCATTCATTTTAAATAAATCACAAACTATATCTGTTATTAATACATATGGAACACAAGTTGTTGATTGTTGGGCTTTTAATAAAGCGAACACAAATGAATACATGTCAATGGAAGCTAGCAGAGTTTGGTCTCAAAGATTAAATCCTATACTAGGTGACACGTTTGTAACCAATAAAAGAAATAAAATTCTTACAATTGTTGAAGATACATCTCCTGGCATTCACGATACTTTCATGGCAGCATGCGATGAAAAAAGATATAATTTATTAGGTGTAAAAAAATATCATAGAAATTGCTGCGATAATCTTATTGAAGCCCTTAAAGAATATGAAATTAATTATAATAAACCTATACTTGCATCATTTAATATATTTATGAATATTGAGGTACAAGAGGATAAAAAAACATTAAAAACTCTGCCTACAGTAACCAGTCCAGGTGATAAAATTACTTTAAGAGCAGAGATGGATTGTTATGTTGTATTTTCATCTTGTCCACAAGATATTGTGAAAATTCAGGGTGAATTTGATAATGAACCAAAAAGTGTTGAAATTGAAATTAATCAAGATGTTCAAACATTTAGTGAAATAAAGACTACAAATACATGGGTACCGAAGACATAGTTAATTTTGTTATTCAAATCAAAATAAATTTCGTAATTATTAATTTGATCAATTTTTAATCATTTGTTTTATCAATTTAGATTTATGGTGCTATAGTAATTTCTTGATTATAGAGTTATCCTATGAAAGGAGAATGTTATGAAAGCATTTAATATATTTATTTCAACTTTAATCTTTTTTATCTCAAGTTTAGCTCATGCAAATGAAAAGATTAAATTTTCACTTGATT
>QCNM01000003.1 GCA_003210115.1 SAR116 cluster bacterium AG-426-A06
AAAAGTTTATTAGGCTAGCTGAGCTGAGAACTGAAAAAGCAGTTTTAGCAATTGAAAACTTAATTGGTTTATCAAATCCTAGGAATTATGACTATAATACAAAAGATGTTAATTTGATAATTAAAGCTCTTACCGATTCTGTTAACGCCGTATCTAGTTCATTTTCTAAATCTAAGGAAAAAAAGCAATTTAAAATAAGCTAATTTTGAGTATAAACTCTCAAGATATTTATATTTTTTTATATAATTATACTGTTTCTTTTAATCCTCCATATAAACTATCAATGATATTATAACCGCGAAAGCCATAATCGATAAGCTAATCAAAACCTTTCCAAAATGATAAAGACTAATAATCACAAAGCTGAGGAAAACCAAAATAAGTCCGTAACTTGAAACCCAAACATAGGTTTTTTTTTAATCTTCATTATCTAGTTATAGTCTTCTTTCATGCTTACACATAATTGAATTTATATCGTATCATAAACGTTTTAAAAATCTATTTTACATCCGTGGCATCTTGTTTGTTACCTTAAACAAAGTTTAATATTAATTAAAGTAGTTGATATTGATTTGAATGGTGCTAATTCAATATTCAATTTTCATTTTTTATCTTTAACGTACATTGATCAAATTCCTTTTTTTCTAGGAGGGTCATCTTTTATTTTTTTAAATGTCGGTGAAGTATGAAATTTTGCAACAATTTCATTTTTTGAAAAGTATGCTTTTGATCTACAAAAAACTTCCCTATTTATGTTATACCAAAAAGTAGGTGGATCAAATGTTCCACCGCCAATACCAGTCATACCTGGAAAAATTTCTACATTCCAAAATAGGGATGTTCCACATTCTATACAAAATTGTGTTGTAACTTTATTTCCAGATTCAGTTGTGTATTCAAATTTTTTTAATTCGCCGGATAATAATTCTACATTTTTACTTTTAAAATAAACTGATATTCCAAATGCTGACCCGGTTCTTAATTGACAATATCTACAGTGACAAACTCCAGCATGTTCTTCTTTTCCGATTGTTTTATAGCGAACATTTCCACACGAACAACCACCCTGATTCAAAATTTTATGAGACATAAATATTTTCTTTAACTAAATAATTAAATCAAATTTTATTTTGATGAATGACTGTTTGAAAGTAAATCTTAAAACAAAGTTAAAACAAAATTGCTTAATTGTAAACCAGTTAAGATTTTTTTTAATATGGATTAATTAGTTGTATCTAACCTGTATAACTTCCATACTTAATCCAAATTCAATCGTTCATTTTGTGCAACTAATTGTTTTTAAATAATATTATTTTTACTTTGTAATAGTTTAGTAACTAATTACTCCAAGTTGCCATAATTAGTTACTAACTCCTGAACACTCTTAAATTACTTAAAAAAAACTTTAAAATTATAATCTAATTAAGTTTATAACTTCCCTTAAATACATTTCTACTTTGTGTAAAACCCTTTTTTGCTGCTTGAATTTGAATTCGTGTCACAGTTCCTGATCCAGATATAGACTTATATTTCCCAGTACCTCCAATGAACTCAAAAGTTCCTGAACCGCTTTTTCCTGCTTCTCCAGATCCTATATATTTTGTAAAAGCAGTATCACCATTAGGAAATAGAAATTTACAAATACCAGTTTCATCATTAAACTTACCTTTTGATGTAGTAAGTCCACCAACACATTGAACAGATGAGTTGTTTCCAAATTTAGTTCCGTTCATAGCAATGCCACTAAATAAACCGTCATATGTTATTGAAAGGTTACCATTACCGGCATTCATAACATTTAAAGACCATGCGCCGAAACCCTCAAGGTCTATTTTACCAGAATGCCCATCTGCATTGGTGTTAAAATTAACAAATAAAAAACTTAAAATAACTAATATTATTTTCATACAAAACCTCAAAATTTAAATTATTAATATAGATAATTTATGGTAACAAAACTTAAATTATTTAAAATAAAATTTTAAAATATTTTTTTCTTTTTTTGATACAGACTAAAATATAGACAACAAGTGTTTTTACAAGTTAACTTTTATCCAACTTAAATAGTTTAAAATTAAAACATATTTAAAATTAGGAGATACAGTATGGTAAATATGCTAGTAACGATTAATATTTGGTGATAATAAAGAAAATAAAAGAAAAAGACCTCTTTATCAAACTGTATTTCTATTAGGTGTACTCGGTTGTGTTACATTTAAACTTATAAATGGAAATGCAGTTAGAAAAAGAAGTCTAACAAATTGATAAAAAGTTAAATCAAATTTGTTATGATAAGTTTTCCTAGTGTAATAATATATTATAAATTATTAAGTTTTAGTTAACTTTTTATTTATTTTATTTTGCCCATGGTTTATTAATACTTTCTGAGTTTTATGTCTTGCTGAGCGAGGAACTATATAATTATACTCATCTAATTGGTCATATCAGCATACCTTGTCTAATTTATATACTTCTTAAAAATCTATGGAATAAATATAAAAATTTAGTAAAAAATAAAGTATAATATTTATTAATTACAATTTTGTTTCATCTAGCTTATGTGAAATGTTTCTAAGAAAGTTTTTTTCTCGATCACCATATACATAACCAACTCTCTTTCCTAAAAATAAATTTTTCTCTAGTGGTATTTTAATTATTTTTATTTTATGAAAATCTTTTTCTTTCCTGTTTTCTTCTCTTGTAGACAATATGGTATAGTCTCTTTCTCTATACCAATCCCACCATTCATCATTTTCCCACTTTTTTTTTAATAGTTCATTTAAAGTATCCCTTCTATGATGAATATGAGCACGCTCTATTCCTTTAGGCTTTTTAAAATCATTTTTAATAAATAATTTGAGAGCGTTAATGGAGATAGCTTTTGGTCTCCATCCAGCACCTGCACCCATTGATAAAAGTCGATCAATTAACTGAAATTTTTGTTTTTCAGAGAAGTCTGTGCTATTTCTAATTAGTTTGAACCCATTACAAATAAATTTTTTCAAATCTTCACTTACACACCAATCCATTTCGTTTCTCATATTTTTTTTTAAATTTAGAACTAGAAGTTTCATCTTGATTGTTTTTAAATATATCTTTTGTGTGATCAGATGTTTCTTTTGCCAATCTAATTGTTTCCTTGTTAAAATCCTTCATTTTATGAAAGCAGTAATGATAAAATTTTCCTATTGGTGATAAAAATAAAATTCCTGTAGGTGCATTTAAGGTTAACTCCATAATGATTTCATAATTTAGGTTTTTTTCAATGTCATAAATAACAATAGCAATAAAAAAAATTAAGTATGGTGGAACACCAAACTTGATCACCCATTTCAAAATTCTTATTATCATAATTATTTAATTTATCTTAATTCAAATTTCTAAAAGTTAGTTTATAATATCAAATATTATAATTTTAATATAGTTACCCATTTAATTTCTTTACTTTATTCATTCTCTTATTTTAAAAAATGATCTATTTCTTGTTTTTAACACTTCCCATGCCGAACATTTCTTCCATTAATTCTTCCCATCTAGTTACGGCATGGACATAAAATTTATAAATGCAAATTAAAATTTTTTTCATTTAAAATCTCCTTTAATTAACTTTTTTATTATTTTAATGAAAAGTATCTTTTATCCATTGATCTTTATGAACGTATGCTTTTCGCAATGCTTCTTCCGTAATATCTTTACTTAGTTGTTTAAAATATTCTACTTCCTCTATTGTTAAGCATCTCTAAAAATATTTCTTAACCATTTTTTACACTCATCAACTTTATTTGGAACTGCTACAAATTCCTGTCCTCGACCAACTACATCGACAGTATTTTCATCCCATCTAGTCAAATCATTGTGGTAAGTCATGCCACACCCACCATGCTTAGGATTTAACCATTTAGGACATTTCCACTTAGATTTTTTGATTGATGGATTAATACTTAAATTTGTTTTCTCAGATGCCTTAAATTTTCCAAATCCATAATAATCCTTAAGTCCAAAAGCATCTAGTTTTTTACTTGCTAAATAAAGCGTATTATTTTCTTTCCAATAACCAATTGTATGAGGGTGAGACGTTGAATTTGGATTTTGTTCTGTTTCTGCTAGGTACCAACTAGGGTCTTTGCCTAAATGAATAATTTTACCAATTTGCAACCATCCAAAAAATCTATAATGTCCAGGATCCTTTTTTGAGAAAACAGTTTTCTTATTTATTGTTATGGTTTCTCTAAACCACCCCCAAAATAAAAAAAGGTCTCCAACTTTTACTTTATTATTTTGTAAATGAGTTTGAGCGGCACCTACTTGTCCAAACTCTCCATAATCAAGATTAGGATCAAAATGACAGGTGTCGGTAGGTTGTATTTTGTTATTTGATAACTCTTTAATGTATTTGCCTAAACGACAATCATTATACGTAGTTAATGTATTTTTCTGAGATGGTATAGGAAAACTTATAAGTGTTTCATCCCTTTTGTAACTTGGCATGCCGCCAGTACTACTATCAAAACCTTTTCGACTAAAAATTATTTTTGTCATCTTGAAATCATAATCAAAAGTATTATATATAGTAAATAGGTATTTAATAAACCAACTTGTACACCTCGGCATAATGCCCAAAGTACTAAAGCGGAGGAAAAAATGACTTCAAATATATTTTCAAAATACGACCAAGACTTTGTTGACGCAATGGCTACAAAGTTACGTTTAAATAGAGAAAAAAATAAACGAAACCTGACAGCAGATGAAAAAATCAATCAATTAATTGCCGAACAAAAAAAGGGAATTGGCGAATTTAGGTTATCACTTATTCGCGAAGGTCTAAAAGAATTTCCAGATTTAGACCCATTAACAGCACTGAAGATGATGGAAGAATTTGGAGCCTAGTAAACCTACATAATAAAAAAAAGGGTATTTATTAACCAACTTGTACACCCAGTCATACTGACAAAAGTACTAAAAAGGAGAAAAAAATGGCTAAAAGCAAATCTACTAAATATCTAGATAAAGATCACCCAATTTATAAAGAGGGTTTAAAAGTATCGTCTCATAATAAGTCCTTAAAAAATTATATAAAAGCAAGAGAAAAAGCTGAAAATAAAGAGAATCTCTTTTTAGAAAAAATTGCAGATAAAGATACTACTAAAGATGAAATGATAGAGAATCTTAAAAATGTCCTTATTGCCAACGGATGGACTTATAAGGAGGACAAAAATGAATAAAACAGAACGTGAAAACTATGCCAGAAAGGTATTAAATGTACTTGGCATTGAGAGATTAAAAAATCTTCATAAGTTACAAAAGCAATCTTTAAACAATCAATTGCAAGACTTGTTTGAGGAACATAATAATGTAATTGAAACAATCACAGATGACGAGATAATGGGACGATATAATTTAGTAACTCAATACATTTATCCCAGTGATTTTATAGAAATGTCAGAAATTCTGAAACAAAATGATTCTACATAATCAAGGAATTTAAAATTTTGATTTCATACAAGCTCTAATGGATCCAACTATGACGGGGCAGTAATTGCTACTGCCTGCAAAATTAAATACTTTATCCATTGGAGTTTGTTTTTCAATAAAATAAAAAGCCGAAAATAAAACATTTAAAATATATCCATCTGGGCTAAGTTGGGCTTTCTTAACTCTAGACAGGATTGTTTTTAGTTCAGGTTGAGTTGAAATATTTTCTAAAGTTTCTTGGAAAGAAAGTCCTTCTAGAAGCAGTCTGCATATCATTACGACCAACGCTGAGCCACTACCTGCGTCTGGATGTTGATGTGTTATTAAAGCCTCTTGACGAGCAATACTTATAAGCCGAGTTGATGGAATATTCATAAAACCAGCTAAAGGAGCACAACGGTGCGCAGGTCCGCATCCAGCAGTGTTTTGATCAAATTCTTTGTGGGTTTGTCTAACAGCTTCGTCTGGATCGGTGCCCATCACAATTTTTGAGAATACACTTGCGTAAGTTGGTCCTGTATCAAAGGCATCATTTTCCCACCATTTTAAATATCTTTTGGTTAGATCATCTTTATCAAAACTTTTACAAGATTTTATGCTTTCACATAAAATTTTAGCAAGTTGCGTCGGGCCACCAATTTGATCTCCTTTGCTTAACCCTTTGAGAATTAAATTAGAGTTTTCAGCTTTCATAAGTTCAAAATATTTTTAAAATTTTATAGAGTCAAACCTTGAGGTCACCTTGTGGTGACTTTGGGGTGCCACACCTAAATGATTTATTATTTAATTGAATAAATTTTAAGGTCTTTACTATTAAATAATAGTTATAACTACAATAGTAAGTACTAGTTATAACTAGTTAGACATATTAGTTAGATTAGTAAATAACTAGTTAAATTAGTTATAGTTATATTAGTAATAAATAGCTAGTTATATTAGTTATAGTTATATTAGATCTAATAGTTATGTCATTAGTTGTTAGAACTTACTTTATCCAGTTCAGTTTTTGTTTTATTCACTAAATAGTATTTTAAGCGTGCACACTTTGTAAAAATATTTTTAGTATAATTTTATGTGGCACAACAAATCTAAGCTTGTTTAAAGCGTGCACGCTTTTTATTTATGAATTAATTTAGTTTTTAAGTGCTTTATGTTTTAGATGTTGCGTTACTTGCTGTTGGACACTAAGAATATCAGTTTTTCCAGTCTCAAGTTGATACTTCAAATATTGCCTTCCTAAGGCATGTAAATTATTTTTGCATTCCATGGAACAATATTTTTGAGTACTACCTCTGTTACTTTTAATAATAAAAGTTTTGCTACAATATCTACATTTTTTTAAGTTATTCACTTTATCCTTACTTTAATTTAGATGTTAAAAATTTATTCCATTCATTCATAATCTCAATTCTCTTGGAAAGGAGATTGCTCCTAAGATAAGCTTTTTCAACTTTGTTTTTGTTAGTATGGGCTAGGCAAAGCTCAACAGCTCGTCTGGAGTAATTATGATTTTCTTCAGCCCAATTTCTAAAAGAAGATCTAAATCCATGTGGCACCGTGTCTTTGAAATAGTTAGGTAAATTTTTCATAAGAAAATATCTCATGGTGTTATTACAAATATGAGTTGTCTTTTTGGCATTTAAAAAAATAAAAGGGGAGGCGTTATTCTTTTCTATTAAGTTTAAAACCCTTAAAGCAAGGTCATTGAGTGGCACGGTATGCTCCTGTCTCATCTTCATTCTGTGAGCTGGTATAATCCAGACTTTATCTTTTAGATTAATTTCATTCCATGTTGATCCAATGATCTCATTCGTCCTACATGCTGTCGTAATTAGGAGAGCAAGTGCGAGGGATGGGGTGGTGTGGGGGTTAATCAGTTTTGGAATTAAAAAGGGGAGCCCCGGTAATCTAAAGATCTTAAATGCTGTACTGACAAAGATTTACTTACCTTCGGAAGTAAAAATTCTAAGTTATCTTTAAGAGATGCTGGGTTTGGTCTATCCATAAAGTTAGAAGCAATACAATAAGAAAAAATTCTCTCAAGTCTTTGTCTTACGCGTGAAGCTGTTTCGTGTTTCGAAGACCAGGTAGGTTTTAATATGCTTAAGACGTGATGTGTCTTAATTTCTGATGGTGCTAAATCACCAATAATTGGATCAGCATAAGTTTTTAATGTATTTATCCATTGGTTTTTATGTTCACTGTTTGACCACTCAACTTGAAACGTTTCTATGAACTCGTCACGAATTTTCTTAAAAGTAATACTTTTTCTTTTAAGCTCTATCTGTTTTTCTTTTTTCAGTTTTATCGGATCTTTGCCTTCATAAATAATTTTTTTGGCATTAACTAATTTTTGTCTTGCATCACTTAATGTGACAATAGGGAATTTTCCTAAACCCATATCTTTTGATTTACCAAACATAGAATATCTAAAGACCCAATTTTTATTGTTTTTTTTATCAACACGAAGACGTAAGCCGTCTCCATCACTGTAAATACCTTTTTGTTTTATTTTATTTATTTCGTTAGCTTTTAATAATCCCATTATCTAATTCTAATCCCTCATTTAGTCCCTGGTTTTTACTTTTTCTAATTCATTGAATTTATTATACAATTTTTTCAGAAATAGAACAAGTCATTGTTTTTATTGAATAAAATAGGCTTCTATAGGTTTCATTGGAGCTCTATTGTATTCCTTGGAATGAGTATAATGGCGGAGGAAACCTCCTCGTTATTTAATCTTAATCATCTGATTTACTTATATTTTATAGACTATTTATTTTTCAGTCTACAATTTAGTCTACAAAAATATTTAAAATTCTTGTAATTTGGATAAGTCTGTAATGACATTTTTAAATAATCTATTATTATCTTAAATTAAGAATTTCCATCATTTTTTCCCTCATTACAAATTTTTGTGGTTTTCCAGTAATAGTCATTGGTAATTCCTTAACAACTTCAAAAAACTTAGGTATTTTAAAATGAGCTATTTTTCCATGGCAAAATTTTTCTAATTCATTTTTGTCAATCTTAAACCCTTCTTTTAGAACAATCCATGCACAAACTATTTCTCCTAGTTTCTCATCAGGAACTCCAAATACTTGTGCCTCACTTATTTTTGGATGTAAGAATAAAAACTCTTCTATTTCTCTGGGATATATATTTTCTCCACCTCTAATAATCATATCTTTAAGACGACCTGTAATAGTACAAAAACCATCTTCATCAAAAACACCTAAATCACCAGTATGCATCCATCCGTCATTTATCACTTCATTTGTTGTATTAGCATCATTCCAATACTCCTTCATCACTGAATAACCTCGAGTACATAGTTCACCTTGTTCGCCAATAGAGACAATTTTATTATATTTGTCTACTATCTTAACTTCTAGATGTGGATGAACGCGTCCAACAGTTTTACATCTTTTTTCAGTAGGATCGTTAATAAAACTTTGAAAAGACACAGGAGAAGTTTCAGTCATTCCATAACATATTGTTACTTCTTTCATATTCATTAAATCATTTACCTTTTTCATTACTTCGATTGGGCATAGTGCTCCAGCCATGATACCTGTTCTCATATTAGATAAATCACTTGACGATTTATTTAATTCTTCGAGTATGGCAACAAACATGGTTGGTACTCCATATAATGCAGTACATTTTTCTTTAACTAAAACACCTAACGTTTCTTTAGCATCGAAAGATTCCCCTGGAAAAATCATAGCTGCCCCTTTGCTAACGGCACCTAAAACACCCATCACCATGCCAAAACAATGATAAAGTGGCACTGGTAATGCTAAACGATCTTTTTCAGTAAGCTTGATTCTATCTGTAACAAAACTTCCATTATTCACAATGTTGTAGTGAGATAAAGTTGCTCCTTTTGGTTGTCCAGTTGTTCCGGAAGTAAATTGAATATTGATTGCATCATCAGGCTTTAATGTTTTATCGATTTCAATAAGTTTTTGTTTTTCTTTATCCCCTCCAAGGTTAAAAATCTCTTCAAACATCCATACACCAGCATAATTTTCATCCGCCTCATCTATCAGAATTACATGATTAAGTTGAGGTAGATTTTTGGTTTTAAGTTTACCTTTTTTTGATTTCCTTAATTCTGGAGCCAATGAGAGTATCATGTTAAAATAGTCTGAACTTTTAAAATTTTTTGCCAATATTAAAGCCTTGCAACCAACTTTGTTGAGAGAATATTCTAACTCAGAAAGTCTATAAGCGGGATTGATATTTACTAAAATAACTCCTATACGAGCAGTTGCAAACTGTGTTAATACCCATTCTAAACGATTAGGAGACCAGATACCTAATCTATCTCCCTTTTTTAACCCTATTTTAATGAATCCAATTGCCAATTTATCAACCATAAAGTCAAATTCTTTATAGTTTAGTCTGTGATCTGGGAAAATAAAAGCATCTCTTAGAGCAAACTTAGAGACTGTTTTTTTCAAAAGATTTGATATTGTGCAATTTACTAGTGGAGGTGAACTAGACCCTTTAACGTGTGAATGTTTATCAACTGGCTTTAGATTATTGTGATCGTTTTTTAGATCTGTAAAAATACTTTCTTCTAAAGTCATTTTTTCTCCTTTAGACATGTGTGATTTAGATATAAGAAATATTTATATTTCATCTAGTATACATCTATAAAATCTTCAATATCTCAAAATAATTATCCATTTATAAATATTTTATAGCTTAATAGTTTTTCAGTCTACAATTTAGTCTACAATTTTATTATCTGTACTCAGAACTATAACAGTTTGTTTAATCAAGTGTTGCTATAACTTTATCTACATTACCCTTCAATTGAGGTAATTGTTCTCTAAGATTTAAAGCAGCTTGTTCTTTAAAATTTTTAGATATATCAAACGAAATTTATTATTTAACTTAAATTATTTGTTTTTTTAACATTTAGTTTATTTGTTGATTTGGATTAGATCTTTGGCTTAGAATATTTTATGTTTTATAGATTTAATGTAACTAAGTTTATTATATTTTTTTTACAATCCTTTCATATTTATGGAGTAAATAGTGTTTACCTTTGAAAATGTTGATAGAAACTATGATGTAGCAAGTAAAAATTTTTCCCTTGATATACCAAAAATATTTAACTTTGCCTTTGATGTTTTAGATGTTCGTGCTCAAAAAGCGGATAAAGAAGCTTTATTATCTATTGATACTGCGTCAGGAAATGTGTCATCCGTTACTTATTCAGAATTATCAAAAGTCTCAGCTCAATTTGGTAAGGCTCTTTTGTCTCTTGGGTTAAAAAAAGGTGACGCAGCTTGTGTTCTAATTGGACGAAATCCAAATTGGCATAAAGTACTTTTTGGTTGCATGAAGGTTGGTGTAATATCTATGCCAGGAACTAACTTGTTAACGGCCAAGGATATTGCCTATCGAATAAATGAATCTCAAGCTAAAGCAGTTATTGTATCACCGATGCACGTTGAGAAGGTAAATAAAATTGTTGATCAATGTCCTTCTCTTAAATATTTAATTGTCACTGGAAGCGCCTCAGGTGATTGGATTTCTTTTGAGACAATTTGTGAAGAGCAAGATACAGAACTAAGCTCTGCAGATTTGCCTCCTTTCTTATCTCACGAAACGATGATGATATATTTCACTTCTGGGACAACAGCATTGCCAAAAATGGTGCCAAGGGACTTTGGTTATGCTTACGCTCATGCTGCTACTGCATTATTTTGGATGGACCTCAAAGAAAATGATATTCATTGGACTTTAACAGATACAGGATGGGCTAAGGCTGCTTGGGGAATCTTATTCCCACAAATGATGATTGGCTGCACGACTGTGTTATATGATTCACCTGACATGGATCCCGTGGAACATTTAAAGGCTATTAGTAATTATAATGTTAGTACTTTTTGCGCTCCTCCAACAGTATATAGGTTGTTTGTTCAACAAGACCTCAAAAAATTCAACCTTTCATCCTTAAGAAGATGCCTTGGGGCAGGTGAGCCTTTAAACCCAGAAGTAATTCGTCAGTGGTTTGAAAACACAGGAACTGTAATCGCTGACGGTTATGGTCAAACTGAGACTATAAATATTGTCGGAAACTTTCCTGGTGTAAAATCCCGTTATGGCTCAATGGGAAAACCGGTCCCAGGTTTTGATATAAATATTATAGACGATGATGGTCATATTCTGCCCGATGGAGAGGTCGGACATATTGCTATTTGCACAAAAAAAAAATGGCCAGTAGGTCTTTTCCATGGGTATTTACAAAATAATCAACTTGTAACTGATTCTTTTCGTCATGGTTGGTATTATACTGGTGATACGGCATCTCGTGATAAGGACGGTTATCTTTGGTTTGTTGGTAGATCAGATGATCTAATTTCATCTGCAGGGTATAGAATTAGTCCTTTTGAAGTAGAAAGTGCTTTACTTGAACATGTAATGATTGCGGAAAGTGCTGTAGTAGGTGTCCCAGACGAAACAAGGGGTCAATTAGTAAAAGCATATATTGTTTTAGTTGAAGGTAAGAAGGGTTCTAACGAACTAGTAAAAGAAATTCAAGATTTTTGCAAAAACTTAACTGCGCCATATAAGTATCCAAGAAAAATTGAATTTGTTACTACTTTACCAAAAACTATATCTGGTAAAATTAGAAGAGTTGAGTTACGTGAAAATGAAAATTAATAAATAAAAAATAAAGATTTCATAGAATTCATATCTAAATTATATATAATTTTAATCAGTTTAAGTTTTTTCATGTCATCTCCAGTCTACAACAAGGTGTGCCAGACAACCTGATGGTGTTAGAGCAATCCAAAGGGCAAACAAAACTTCATACAAAAGGACGCTTAATCTAATCGCTTCTAGTTTTTTACCCCCCCACGATCTCTTAGGGAAAAGCAAGAAAACTTTGCCACCTTACTGTGGGGCCCTTTGTGGAACCATAATGTTTATAATTATATAAAGCATTGTTTTTAATAGATTAAATTTATATTTATGGCGGAGGGAACCTCCTCGTTATTCAATCTTAATCATCTGATTTACTTATATTTTATAGACTAATCATTAACCAGTCTACAATTTAGTCTACAAATATATTTTCTATAATTGTTTGTTTTAAATAAAAAGTTTTATAAAAAATCAAATATTAGCTATTTAAATATTTCATAAATTCTTTTATCGTGTTGTTTGTTTCTGTAGGATGTGTGCAATTTGGTCCATGAGGTCCATCAATCTCAACAAGTTTAAATAAATTAGGAACTCTTTTGGATAAGGCTCTTGCTTTATCAATTGTAATTGCAGAATCGTTTTTGCCATGAATAATTAAAATAGGGCACTTAATGTCTTTCAACTTATGAGTTATATTATCTCTTAAAAGGAGAGCGTGAGCAGGATATTTTATATTAGTGCGATCTGAATTTTCCCAATATTCAATCCATTTTAATTTTTGTGGGTCGTCTCCAAAATAGATTTCACCAACAGCTTCTGCTGCTTCACCTAAAACTTTTGAATTACACCAATGTTCTGTTAAATCTGAAAACTCAATTTGTTCATCATTAGTAAAGGTACCCGAATCACTTCCAATTAGAATTATGCCTTTGACCATATCAGGCTTTGTCAAATAAGCTCTAAGTGATATGAAACCACCTTTACTTACACCCGCAAATACTGCCTCTGAAATGTTAAGATGATTTAATAAAGAAATTGCATCATTTGCAGAGTCCCAATAAGTAAAATATTTGTTTGTTACTGATTTGCCAAACCCTCTTTCATCCCAGGCTACACATCTATAGGTGTCTTTTAAAACATTTACTTGTTTATCAAAACTCGTTAGATTTAAAAAAAAACCATGACTAAAAATAATGACAGGTTTATTTCCACCTGTATCTATATAATTAATTTTATTACCATTTATATCAGCTATCGGCATTTTAGAATAGGTACAATTATTTTAATTTAAGAAATTTAAGACAAAGAATATATTCATGTCATTATTAAAAAATAAATGTCCAACAAAAACAAGTTTTTAATATTTATTAAAAAAATTTAAAAAGTACATTAATTGGGCATTTTTATTATTAAAATAAATTGCAACTTTACACAATCATGACTAAGTTAGATTATTATTGAGATGAAAAATAAGATTGAATATTTTTTTGATTGTAGTAGCCCTTGGACTTATCTAGCTTTTAAAGGGATAACAGATTTATCAAAAAGAAAAGATTTTGAAATTATTTGGAAGCCTATTTTAGTTGGAGGTATTTTTAATACAACTAACCCAAGTGTTTATGAGGCAAGAAATAACCCAAACCCAGTTAAGGAAAAATTAAAATACTATTTTGAAGATTTAAAAGACTGGTGTCACTTTAGAAATATTATAATCAACCACGATGGTTTTGGGGAAGGCTTTTCTCCAAAAGTTTTTCCTGTAAACACTGTTAAAGCGATGAGGGGTGCCTTTATGTTTATAGATAAAGGGGGTATTGAAAATTACGTTAATTCAATATTTTATGCATATTGGACTGATGGCTTAGATATATCCTTAGAAGAAAATCTTATTAAGATTGTTGAAAATTTAGATATAAATCCTAACAAGTTTTTAAATTTTCTTCAGCAACAAGACACTAAGGATAGACTAAAAGATAACACTCAAGAACTCGTAGATCGTGGAGGGTTTGGGTCACCAACTTTCTTTTTAAATGAAAACAAAATGTACTTTGGTCAAGACAGAATTCTTCTTATAGAAAGTCAACTTTAAGAAGTCAACTTATTGGCTGAGACAAGCTCATCGTTATTTCATCTTAATCATCTGTTTCACTTGTATTTTATGGACTATTAGTTTTTCAATCCACATTTTAGTCAACAAATATGTTATAAATTTATTCTTATTCATTTTATAAACTAGTCTAAAATTATATCTGATATAGCATACATTTTCCATCCATCATTAGTTTTAGTAAATGCATAGAAAACTGTATATTTTTCTATTACCGATTTATCTTTTCTTATCCTGGTACCACTACTGATAACATGACCTTTAGTAGAATTTGTACCATGAGTGTAAGTATTTGTGTCAATTGTAGTATCCCATTGTTTGCTATCCATCATTTCTTTTGGTTTGACTGGGAAAGTATTTAACGATTTACATTCTCCATCAGCAATATATGTAATAGGGAATTTAACTAATGAATTGATGCCATCCATATCGTTGTTTAGAAAATATACTAAATATTTTTCATACGCTTTCAGAACTTCTTTTTCATTATTTTCACTCATTCAATAAACACTCCAGCGAAACAAACATCATCAATGTTCTTACAAAGGACGTACTCCTATACTAATATAATTTTATAAAAATGTTAATTCTATGAAGGAGACAACCTCCTCATTATTCCATCTTAATCATCTGATTTAGTTAGATTTTATAGTCTAATCATTATTCAGTCTACAATTTAGTCAATAAGTATTTTATAGATTAACTTTTATTCAATCTATAAATTCGTCTAAAATGAAAACACATTTTTTAAATTAGGAGATATAGAATGGTAAATATGCTAGTTAAAATTAATATTTTAAAAGGATGGGAAACTTGGTCTCAAATGGCTCAAGGTCTAGAGCCACGAATGAATGAAGTTGGGTCTAAAATCCTCTGGGCTGGTTGTAATGCTGACGAAACTGCTGTTTATGTTTTAGTAGAAATGAAAGACCCATCTTTCTTAAAATCATTTGGCGAACAAGAGGAAATAGTTGCCATAAGAGAAGCGGGGGGTGCCGATGTTTCATCAACTACTCCAATAACTCAGATAAGTAATTATTTTATGGGCTAGTCTTCAGAGTCCAAAATTAAATTTTTAGATTAATTTATAAAGTTATATATTGTGAATAAATAAGTTTCTTATTGATATATTTTTTTATTATTTTTATGGTTGTTGTTGTATATTGCAATATTTTTTCAACACATGCAAGATCTGTCTAATTAGGGGTTCGATTTTATCATAAATTTATATCTTTATCAGCGGGTGTTTTCTTAATTAATCTTACATGTTAATGTCGATGACTACTGCACCATTGACCCTGAGGGTTAGCTTTTGTTGTGTTCAATGGACTACTAAAATAATTTAAAATTTATATTCATATTTTTTAATTGTCTCTTTATTAAAATCAATTCCAGTACCTATTTTATTGGGTATAACTACATGTCCATTACTTAATTCATATGGTTCCTCTAAAATGATGTTAGACCATCTAGTCCACTCTAAAAAACCAGCTGTTGGTGTTACACGCATTAGATGAGATGAAACTTCGTGGTACAAATGAGAAGAAACAGATATTTGAAATGCTTCAGCAATAGATGCAGTTTTGAGCCAAGCACTTACACCACCAATCCTCAATAAATCTGGCATTATAAAATCAGAAATTTGATTTTTTAGAGCAGTAAAAGCATCATTATAACCATGAAAGTTTTCTCCTAAAATGATAGGTGTTTTCATTCTTTTTCTTAATTCTTTATAACCTTCAAACTCATAATATTTTATTGGTTCCTCAAACCAATATAATCCCTGTTCATCCAAATTATTTAATCTGTGTATTGCTTGTGGTAGTGATAAGCATTGATTGAAATCACAAAGAAGTTCTGAATTAACCCCAATACCTCTTTTAACATTTTCAATTGCTTTGAGGTCTTCATCTAATTTTTTTCTACCTAATCTAACCTTTACAGCATCAAAATTTCCTTCAGCTATTAGAGTTAATGCTTCATCATATAATGTTTGAGGATGATCTAACCACAATCCACTGGAATTATATGCCTTAACCTTACCTACTGATCCACCTAAGTGAACACATAATGGCTCATTGCATATTTTAGAACTAGCATCCCAGAATGCTATGTCTAGTCCGGCTAAAGCATAAAGAGCAATTCCTGATCTTCCTAGTAAACTTAAATGATTCATACCTTCATTATAAAACTGATAAGGGGCAATTTCTCTATCTTGAAAATTTTTAAAAAGCTCTTTCATTGCTGAAGAAATAGTTTGCGTATAATTTACTAAGTATGGACCAATGTAACCCTTACCAATTGTTCCATCGCTCAAAGTTATTTCAATTAGCATGTACGGCCAATATTCAAATGTTCCTAATGAGGCAACAATAGGTCTTTTTAAGGGAACATTTACAGTGATCACAGAAAAGCTCTTAACTAAAGGTTTTTTCAAATCAATTTCCTTTTAATCATTAATATTAAATTCAACTTATACTATAAAGTTTAATATCAGTAAGGCCGTCAGGCAACATAAACCTTATTAAAGGTCATCATCAATAAAGCAACAGCTATAAATTTTTTATTTGGGTTTCATAGCAACTTTCATAGCAAACCAACACCAAAAATTAAATAAATTAAAAGATCGTTAGGCTCATAACTTAAAGATCTTAGGTTCAAATCCTACCCTCCTCCTCGTTATCCCATTTTAATCATCTATTTTTACTAAAAGAACCTTATATGATAAGTTTTTATAAAGAAAGCATATAAGTCAAAAAATAGTAAATACTTTACTAATCTAAACGAATTTGATTATGCTATAAATTCCATTTAGTAATTAAGGATTTTTATAATGATTATTGCGATTGTTACCTTTAAAATAGATTCTGAATTAACTGAACTAATTTTAAAGGAAAAGTTTTTAGAAACATCTCCAATTTATAAAGATACTCCGGGTTTAATTAGAAAAAACTATATCTGTGACACTTCAAAGAATTTAGCAGGTGGAATTTATTGTTTTGATAATATGGAGAATGCAAAGAGTTGGTTTGATGAAGATAGAATAAAGTGGATTACTGATAGATATTCATCACCTGATATAAAATTTTATAAAAATCCAGTTATAGTTGATAATCATACAGATGAAATAATTTCATAAAATTTATTTATACTCCAAAGTAATCCTATTTGTTATTTTATTCATTTAATTTAACACGATTTTTTAAATTGAATTTTTTCAATCTATTAATCAGTTTAAGATTAATTATTGATAGAGATTAAAATAATTAATCTCCATTTTATTTTTACTTATATTGTTTAGTTGATATAAATAGATGAATAATTTTATGTTTCATGAATACTTAAAAAAATTAAATATAAATCTAATAAAAAATAGTAATAAAGAAATAGTTATTTCTACAAGTGGCACAATGGGAAAGAAAAAAAGTATTGTCCAGCCAAATGGAAAAATTAAAATTGCTAATAAAATAGCTAGAGAAGTTCAAATGATTACTCAAAATAGTAAAGTTTATACAGTATGTAGTTTAGGTCATGCAGCAGGATTATTAGCACAAACCTTACCAGCTTTAGAGGTTAAGGCTACTGTTTTTATTGAGTCATTTAACCCGTTTGTGTGGATTAAAAATATTAAAAATTTCACTCACAACCATTTAACACCTAAAATGGCAAAAGCAATTATTAAGACTAAGAGTTGGAAAGATTTAAATTTAGAAGGAAAGATAATTACTTGCGGGAGTGACGGTGTTCCAGCATTTTTGATAAATAAATTTGTAGAAAAAGGATGTACATTTATAGTTAATTGGGGAATGACAGAAATTGGTCCTATTGCTATAAATGAAACAATTAAACCCTCAGATTCTAAAGTTGAAGATTTGCAAATAGGAAAAAAAACTTTGACATTAATGGGAAATAAAGTTTTTTCTGAAACAAAGATAATCCAGGACGAATTGCATGTAAAAGGTGATATTTGTGTTTATGAAGAATGGTTTGCTACTGGAGATATTGTAAAATTAAGAAATAATAGGTTTTGGTTTCACTCTAGAAAAAATGAATCCAGGTGTGAGAACCTTCGTCGCAACTGAGGTCAAATAATGGCTAATTTTCTTTAAAAAAATGCATAATCATTAGTATATTGTTTGTTTCAAATTGAAAATTTTTTTTAATTTTCGTCAACCATGTGCATTAAAAGCATGGGAAATTAAAACACCTATCTCTAATATAAGACCATTACATATATATAAGGGATCTACAAAATCATCCCTTATATTTTTATAATTATCTTTAGTGTCAACTGAAGTATCCAAACCTCCATTTGTTTTTACTCTTGGAAACGCTAATTTAATTTGAGATACAACTTTTTCAATATCCATTTTTAGAGCTGACAATAACATATTTTCTGGGGTTAAATTGTCCCTAGCCGAAAATGTTGGAAGTTGAGACGTTAAGAGAAGAACATGGGTCATAAGTGCTAGTCTTATAGATTGCAGCAAATCTAAAGTAATCCTCTCATTACTTTCTGGATGTAAATTTAAATCATCAGGTGCAATTAAATTAAAATCTAGAGCATCGTCTCTTAGCATTGTAATAAGACGAACTACACTCTCAGCTCTTTTATCATTTTTTAATACCTTAGAGAGTTTTCTAAAGGCCCAATACATATTTTTTTCTGAATTAGTGTAAGATCTTGCTACCCAATATGATTGATCTAATAGTCGAGCGTAAGCGAGAGGAGTGTTCAATGAACTTAATTTTTTTGCAGTCAAACCAACTTCTATTAATTGTTTGAACCTACTTGATTTTCGTCTCAAATCTTCAAACTTTTCAGCGTCGACACTTGCTGCAGTTCCTAAGCCACCAGCTATATGAGCTAAATATCCATATTGTTGAAGAATTGCATTATGTGATATTGCTCTTATTTGTGATGGGTCTTTTCTTTCATTTGAGTAGTCAGATGTTCTTTTATTTGTTCTTGATCCAGAAGGAACCACTAAGTTGCTTGAGAATAAGTCTAAAAACTGCCAATAATCCCAATTAACATATAAATCTTCATGCCATTTCTTTAAAGTTATAAAAAAATCTAGGCTATAATCTGTATCCTGATAAAAAATGTCCTCTTTAACATTGTTCGGAATTAGTTCGGAGTTTAAAATAGAAGAAATTGAATTTTTAGCAATATCTTTATTTCCAAATCGTAGATAGCCATCCCCACCTTGAAATGTTGTTTCATGTTTGAGAGAAAACCCTTTTTTAATAAATGAATTTCTTGCAAATGTGGTAAAAACATATTTGTTTCTTTCCTCAATTCCATTTGGATGTCCACCTCTACCAATACTCTCACCATGAGTATTAAACATTACAACTTCTATTTTTTTGCTTAATTTTTTCTGAAAAATTTCTGCTAACTTTACTTGCAATCTTTCTACAGCAAGTGAAGAGGTTATTTGTCCCATAAATCTACCAGCATCAGAGAAACCAGTTTGTATAGCTATTCTTTTTCTATTATTTATATAGTTGTAAAAAGGTTTACAATCTAAAGCCTGTTCTAAAATTCTAGCACCCCGTTCTATAGATATTGAGGTCTCAAATAATGGGCTTATGTCTAAAGATTTATCGATTCCATATTTTTTTGCGAAATATAATGCTGATAAAATTGTTGCAGGATGTTCACATTCAGCAATTAGGAGTCTCAAAGGAATAGAATTGTCAATATATCTAATAATTAAACTAACCAACATCAATTGTCTTTTAGCAGTTGTCGGCTCTACATCTATATCCTTAAATGAAACATTTTGAAAACTTACTGTTTCTATTATATTTGATAATCTATTTAAATCTGTTCTAACTGATACGCTGTCAGTACTTATTTCAAGTATCCCTCTAAAAGCATTGTGTAACTGTAAAGCATTAAATCTAAGTTGAATCTCTCCAACTCCAAAACCTTTATTCTGAATTTCAGAGGCTAATATTAATAGCTCTGAAGAAACTTCAAAGTTTTTACATATATTTGAAAGTTTGAAAATTTTATCTGTTAAAATTTTTGAACTAAAGTAAGACTTTTTGTAATTTTCTAATTTATCTTCCAATTGTGAGAAATCAATTCGGTCATTCATACTAACTAAATTTAAAATTTCTTTAGTACATTTTGTAAAATATCTTACTTGTTTTAATATAATTATCAAATTTGAGCTAATGTCATGTGAATTTAGTTTTTTTATCCTTTGGATATCAATATCTAACTTTTCTAACATCAATAATTTTTCTTTTAATCTTAAAGAAAAAGAATCTATCCATCCAATATCCGTTCTGCCGTCAAGATCATACCCAACCCATGTAGAACAATTTATAATATTTGTTTTGAAACCTTTATATTCTTTTGGCCATTTTTTTTTTCCAAATTCGTAAATTATTCTACAAAGATTTCTTCTTACATCCCAAAAATTATTTATAGCGTTCTGAGCTGCCTTATGCTCTTCTTGCAAAGTAATTCTTTTTGTTCTTCTTTGCTGAAAGTTTTTGAATAAATGGTTTGTGTCCTCTAACCTGGTAGCAATAACAATATTTTTCCATGTTTGATCATTTAGATTAAAAGTTGGATGAGCAGTAAAAACTGTTCCTATTCTCATTGCGGTCCAAAAATTTTTATATTCTTTAAATGTATTTAAGTCATTCTTTTTGGTAATATTGATTATAGTTTGTTTTAAATCACGTGTCTCATCTTTTTTAAGAAAGGAAATTCTACTTTTTACTTGCTCTTTTGATAAATTATCAACTATCAATTCAATGTTTTGTAAATCAATTTCCCTACTTAACAATTTTTTTGAAATATGATGTGCTAATGAAGAAATTGGATTAGTTGAAGGGTCTTCAATAGATATTTTTCGTTTTTCTTTAAGAAAATTTTTTAATTTAACAAGTTCTTTTTTTGCATGCATAACCACTATAAGATTATGATCGTTGTTTACTAGTTATCAATAATTACAGACTTTATAGTAATATAAATTCAAATAAAAGAGCAATAATTGTGCAATTTTAAATAGTTTATTTTGAAATAGAATAACATTATAAAAAATTATTTGGTTGCCTTAATGTCACCAAGTTTTTTTTTAATAGTAATTGTTAAAAGATTTTTACCAAATGAAAATTTTGTTTAGGTTTAGTTAAATATAATAATCAGTCCAAGGAAGCTATAATGAAAAAAAATGATTTGGCAAAAACTCTATCAGAATATATTAAAGAAGATAATAACATAAAATTTGATTTTTCTGGTGAAGTTAGTTCTACTTATTCTGTTCTTTGTGCCGAAAAACTGATTTCTAATTTTAATTATAATAAACTAGGCAGTATTAGTGAGATTTATGATTACGAAAAAGATGACGAAATTCTAGTTAACACTCAAAAGGCAATCACAAAAGAATATAAGAATTTTAGAGAATTGTCTGATAGGATTAAATATGTTGATACAAAAAAGTCTGATATGACCTTTGAAGAAATTAATAATGATTTTAAAAAATTGCAAAAAAATTTAATTAATTTCTCTACTGATTTTCATCATTCTTTGGACAAACTAAAAAAATCAAAACCTCAACAATTTAATAAAGAGCCACTAGCATTGGTTTCAGCTTGTATGCACTTTTGGTCTGTAGATTGTAAAAGAACATATCCGAAATTTTTGTCATCTGGAACAGAATTAGATAAATTTTTACGTAGAATTTTTGAATTTTTTGATATGTCCAAAGATCTATCTCTTGAAGGGGTATACTCTAATTGGGTTAAAGTTTTTGATAGCAATAAACAACTAAAAGATTGGTTAAAGAAAAAGTATAAATAATAGATAACAAAATAGTATTTCTTCTTCATTGACAAATTTTGACTAGGAAAAGGACGCTGTAAACTAAGAAATTTTCATACCAAGTTTTGCTGTGATTAAAATTTTGGATGAGATTAGAAAATAATTGTTAAATTCAATTTAATTAATAATTAAAACATATAAATGGCGGAAAGAACCTCGTCATTAATTAATTTTATATAGCGACTTTTTTGAAAAAGTTTTGAATGTCTTTTATTAAAGAAGAGGGTTGCTCAAGAGCTGCAAAATGACCACCTTTGCTCATTTCAGTCCAATGAACTAGATTAAAAAGCCTCTCAACATAGGACTTAGGAGGCCATGTTAAAAACTCTTTTGGATAAACAGCACACCCAGTTGGAACCTCTACCCTTTTTCCTTCCTTAGAGAGTATTCGTCCTCCTTCTTGAACTCTTCCATAATAAATCCAAGATGATGTATTGAATGTTTTAGTTAAGATATAGATCATAATATTGGTTAACAAATCATCTTTTTGGTATGTCAAATCTAGACTTCCATCATTTAAATCAGACCAATGGTAAAATTTTTCTATTATCCAAGCAGCTATACCTAATGGGCTCTCCATCATTGCGTAACTAAGTGTTTGAGGTTTTGTACTTTGTATTGCAAAATATCCACTTTGTGAAAAATAATCTTTATTAAATTGATTATCCCATTTTTTTTCTTCTTCTGTTTTTGGCCCATCGATATGTCTTGCTGGAAGCATGTTGATATGAATACCTTTACAATTTTTTGAATGATCAAAACCAAGCCATGTAGAAATTGCACTACCCCAATCTCCTCCTTGGGCAACATATCTTTCATAACCAAGGTTTTCCGTCATAAGTTTATTAAAAATTTCAGCAATTTTTCTGGGTCCAATAGGGTTAGCTGGTTTCCCAGAAAATGCAAAACCAGGAATAGAGGGAGCAATAATGTCAAAACAAATTTCGTCCTTATTCCCGTATTTTTTTGGTTCACAAAGTGGTTCAATGATATTTAGAAATTCAACTATTGAGCCGGGCCATCCATGAATTAAAATTAATGGAATAGCCTTAGGGGAAGAAGATTTTTTAAAGATAAAATGAATATCAATATCATCTACTTTTGTTTTATAATTAGGCTGTTGATTTAATTTCAGCTCTTGAGTTTCCCAGTCATATTTTTTGGTCCAATAATCAGCTAAATTTTTCATGTATTCTATATTTGTTCCAAAAGACCAGCCACCTTCTTTAGGCATTTCATGCCACGGAAAAATTTCAACTTTTTCTTTGATTTCCAAAATCTCTTGTTTGGGAAAGGATATTTTAAAAGGGTCTATTTTCATTTTAAAAAATAATATTAAGATAAAAACTTAAGAAAAAAATATTTAAAGAAAGAATAAGCCATAAAATTAAATTGTTCTAATTTAAAAATCACATTTAATTATTCATTTTAGTCAGTTTATACATCTCATGTTCTAATCCAAGTTTGGGCGCTATTTCTGGAATTCTTTCTGACATAACCTTTTCCATTTTTTCTGGTTCAGTTATT
The DNA here is from genome assembly GCA_003210115.1 of SAR116 cluster bacterium AG-426-A06. GTDB lineage: Bacteria > Pseudomonadota > Alphaproteobacteria > Puniceispirillales > Marisalimonadaceae > TMED54. The sequence continues at coordinate 23,628 of QCNM01000003.1, forward strand.
GTTGCTTTTATCATCGCAGTATTTTCATCAACTTTTCCAACAATATCATCTTTCATAAATTGTTTTCTTAATTCTAAATCTCCATCATATACAGATTTCCACTCTTCATATGTACAGGTAAATTTAGCTACAAAAAAAATTTCCATTGTTTAACTCCTTATATATATTTTGTATTTATAATTTATGACTATCATGAGCTTTTCACCTTATTGAATGATAAATGACTCCTCCAGGACTAATAACTTTTCCGTAATTTTGGAGTATATTGCCAAATTCTTCAAAATAATCATTTTTCATAGCATTCTCTATATGACGTTGAACACTTTCTAATGAAGTAAACCTCTCATTTATTGTAAAAACTATATTTCCAGTTTCACCTTTTGAAGGATCAGTTGGATCAACAAATTCTGGTGCTTTAGTGAAATAAGAGTTTAAAAGGTGCGTCTGTCCACCGTTATTTTCTGAATAAAAGTCTTACATCAACGATGCGTGTTTTTTAAAAATCTTTTCAACTTCTTCGGTATTATCTTTTGGAACTACATAACCAAGATTGATACATCTTATTTCTTCTGACATTAAAATTCTCCAATAATTAAATTATTTAAAACTATGTAATAATGATAAATGACTGTTTGAAAGTAAATCTTAAAACGAAGTTGAAACAAAATTGCTTAATTATAAATCAGTTAGGATTTTTTAATACGGAGACAACCTCCTCGTTATTCCATTTTAATCATCTGATTTAATTAAATATTATAGAATTATAATTATTCAGTCTACAATCTAGTCTACAATTTACACATCTTTTTTATTCCAGTGTACTGATTTCGCACTTGGCATAAGCTACAGTTTCATTTAGGAAGTTTTCTGCTTCAGAAATATAATTCTTAAGTTTTTCTACATAAAAATCTATATCACTTCTGTAAGAAGCGAGTTCGCTATTGTATGAAGAAATCTCCCAATCATCACATGTATGAGTTTTCATTATCTCATTAACACAAAATGGAACCAAAGGTTTAGTTGGTTTGGTATAAACTCCTGGAGGTTCTGGAGCAATGGGTTCTGAACAATAGCCAAAGACGTTAGTAGCTGAAAAAAAAATTGTAATAATAAAGATCAAAAGATTATTTCTAGATTTTGCCATTAAGATTAATTCCTATTTTTGTAATTTATTTAAAGAGCTCCATACATTTATATAAGCTTTTGCTCTATCAAATTCATCTTTAGAAACTGAATTTTTAAAATTATCATAGTCAATATTTAATAGCTCATTACTTATTACATTTGCAACAATTTCTCTATTAATATACGACCTATATTTGTAATCTGCTTTTTCATCTTCAAAGACATTTGCGTCTTCAAAAACTTTTTCTATATCACCTTTAACTCTTGCTCTTATAAGAAGTTGATTTTCATTATTTCTGTTTTTAACAATAGATAAAAAAGATTTATTTAAAACGATCCACATTTACATAACCTCCTAATTTAATGATTGAGAATATTAAGTAAGTCACCATGAATACTCTGCCAATTTTGATTCAAATTAATTGATTTAAAAGAAATATTATATTTTCTCCATCTATAGTCCTCATCCAAATGTTTTGAACCTTCAGCATCTGCATATAAAAGAATACCTTCAATTTCTTTATTGTTGTTAAGCTCGTCTTCCATATTTAATATATAAGTTGCTATTTGTCTCAAATGTTCAGACTTAAATTTATCTTGACCATAAAAGCTATCTACAAGAGGTTTCTTATAATATTTAGTATCAATAATAATTACTTTATCTTTATTACTTAAAGTAATGTCTGTCCTTTGTTTTGGGACTAACTTGAGATCACCTCCAAGAGATTGGAATTGCCAGTCCAATTGTTCAGATGTTTTTACTTTAAATTCAGATTGTTCATATTTATAAAAATTACCTACAAATCTCTCAAAGATGTCAGACATTCTAATTTCATCATCTAAGATATCTGTAAAAACATAATTACCTTTATCATGAGAAGGTATCTTTAAACCATCTAACATTTTACATAATTCTATGGGTAATCTGTAATAGTTATTATTTTGAGATAATTGAAATTTGGATAAATATGAACTAACGTTTTCTTTAGTTTCTACATCTGTAAAAAATTTTAAAACAGAATTAATTTCTTCTTTCAAATATTTTTTTAATTTTTGATTTTTTTGCAGATTTAAAAAACTTTTTTTAATAATTTTATTTAAAATGCTATCTACTGATAACTCTGAAAATCTGCAGTACAATTTATTTGTGATTTGAAAATTGTTTTGAATACTTTTTTTAAAGTCTATTTTACCTTTAATAAACTGTTCGTTAATTAATTTGGATTTATAATCTTTATGCAAACCTTTTTTAATAATTCTTTTAACAGACTTCAAAAGCATATTAGTCATTAAGTTTGGTAAATCAGGACTTTCATCTATTTCTAATTTTAATGATCTTCCTTCACTAAATTTTTCCCATGCATATAAAAATACATAGTATAAATTTTGAATTTTAATGTGATCTTGAACTATCAAGATAACAACTCAGCCCTAAGCTCTTCAACTTTTTCAGGCCTATCAAAATAGTATTCTTCTAAAAGAGGGATGATTTGATTATCAATTACTTTTTTATACCAATCAATTCCGTACGAAAGATCATTATTGGTAGGACAGAAAAAACTATGACCAATACAATATCCAGGACCAAGATCTAAAGTTTCATCTGAAATTTTTTGATTTATTGATTCCATATTGTTGATAATTTTATCTACAACAGCAGTACTAACTTTCTTATCAGACAGAAATTTTTTGAAATTAGGGTTTCCAAACTCTGGTATAAAAGTAAAAAAAGAAAATCTTCTTCTCAATGCATAATCAACAACTTTTAATGATCTATCTGCTGTATTCATTAAGCCTATAATGTGGATGTTAGATGGAATATAAAATTCCTCATCAAGGGAATATAAAAGCTTTATAGCATATTCAGGCCCTCTTTTATTTTCTTCAATATTTACTAAAATCTCACCAAATACTTTTGTAATGTTAGCTCTATTAATTTCATCAATCATAATAACGTAATTGTTATCAGTATCTTTTTTTGCTTTCTCACAAAAATTTATAAACTGGCCTGCAGAAAGAACAAAATTACCTTCATTGTTTGGCCTTATGCCCATAATGAATTCTTCATATGAATAATTTTCATGAAAAACTAAATTCAATTGTCTATTTTCTTCACTAGCTAAATATTTTGAAATTTTTGCAGCTATAAATGTTTTACCAACTCCTGGAGGACCTTGTATTATAATATTTTTTTTAATTTTAAGCTCGTTACAGATTGTTTGAAAAATATCTGCAGAGAAAAATGTATCTTTAAGAATAAAAGAAATATCTTCACTATTTTCTGGAGACATCTCAGATACGTTATCTCCAAAATAAAATTCATTTATTTTTTTCACATAGTCAGTGTATTTTGTAATATTTGTTAATGTTTTTGTTACTGTCCTATTTCCAAAAACTTCTTCGTGATTCATTTCTTTGAAATTTAACCATTTAACTTTTCTAATGTGAGGGTGGTGTTCATCTTCTTGATATTCATAATCACCTTGAACTTCACCTGCTGCTAACAATTTTTTTGTACCTTCTTTAACAAAAATTAAGTCTCCATTTTTAATAGTCCTGACAAAATCAAAACAACACAAAACATTATTTCTTGGCTTGCTTTCTCTAGATGTGTCAAGCTCCGTCATCTTATCCTCAATTTCCTTTTTTGTTTTAAATTTGGAGAGGTCTCCAATTTGCCATCCAATAGAAATAAAGTTTTGAAATCTAAATGCGTCCCAGTATGCAGCTTGTTCACCAGCGGCAATAATCCAATAATTTTTTTCTGTAAAAACTTTTCTTAAATTAGAAGATACATCGTTTTCTAATAAATTATCATAGCAATTAATTAAATCGTTCAAATATGATTTAATTAAATTATCATCAGGGATATCATTTTTACTTATAAGTTTGTGCATACAAATTCCTGGACCATATCCCATGGCAACTCCACTCGTAGCTGCTAGATCAAATTGACTGTTATCAAATGAAAAATCAAATTGTTGCATTTTTTCAAAAAAAGGTTTTGCCTCTGATGCTTTTTCTAATAGATATTCTTCACCACCTTTTTTTCCATAATGATCTCCAGGACCTGTAATCCCTTGACCAAAACACAAATAAAATCCTGTCATGTCATGTTTAAATAAAGCTACGATGTAGAATCCATCTCTAGTATCTGTAGCTTCATTCTTATTCAAAATTGAAAAGTGTGGGACTTGTGTCCAATTACCTTGTCCACAACTAAACTTAACTATTAAATCATCTCTATCTTTTGTAATCTCTTCTTTTATCCAATCTCTTAATTCATAAAAAGCCTTATAAGTTGGAAGATCACTTCCAAATGATCCACTTCTATAGTCAACTGGATAATTTAAAAATATTTTTTCAACAATAGACTTGAATTCATTCACAAGTTTGAGTCCTTAGTATTAATTATCTGATTTAATTATATTTTATAGAGCAATATTTATTCAGTCTACAAATTAGTAAACAAAAAAGCTTTTAAATAAAGAGGTTACTTGAAATCGCAATTAAAAGTATTATATGTATATCTATAGGTATTTAATAACCAACTTGTACACCTAAGCATAATGCCAAAAGTACTAAAGCGGAGGAACAATTGACTTCAAATAAATTATCAAAACACAATCAAGACTTTGCTGATGCAATGGCTACAAAGCTACGTCTAAATAGAGAAAAACTTAAACAAACTCAAACAGTAGACGAAAAAATTAATCAACTTACACCAGAACAAAGAGAACAGATTGGTGAATTCAGGTTATCAATCATTCGTGAGGGTTTAAAAGAATTTCCTGGTTTAGACCCAATGAAAGCACTTCAAATGATGGAAGAATTTGGAGGTTAGGATGACTTTATAGTCAAACTAAAGGGTATTTATCAACCAACTTGTACACCCTGTCACAAAGACAAAAGTACTAAAAAGGAGACTGCTATGAAAAAAATAATATGGAAAGAGCTTAAAGAAGACGATCCAATCTTTAAGCAAGGTTTTATAATTTCTACACATAATAGAAGACAAATTGATTTGGTGAAAATACCAAAAACAATGTCTAGGAAAGAAAAAATAAAACATTTAGCCAAATCCCTTATTAGACTAGGATGGAAATTTGTGGGGGATAAATAATGGCATATTATGAATATGAATTTCCTCAACAAAAGATTTTTGAGGTTAAAGATTTACCTTCAATAAACAATTATAATAAAATTTATATTGATAGCGAAAAACCACTTCAAAAAAATAGACCTAAAATAAAACCACAAAAGGTAGTTTTTTTATTTTCAGTTGAATGGATGTGGTCACCTGCACACAATAGAATAGATAGTTATTTTATTAATATAAAACCATCTAGGTATTATTTTTGGAATAGTTTTTTTGACCGTCATAGCTTTTCAGATTATTGGGATTTTATTGGTTATACAGATAATAAAAAAGGTGATCTACACGAGATTTCTATGAACATAATTAAAAATTATTGGGAAGTTGAAGCTAAAGATTCATGTCTTGATCATTTCCATGTGATTAGTATGGAAGGTTTGTTGAAAGTGAGCGATATAAAGTCTATTGGGAGAAGCGTTTGGTAAAAATATAAAACTAATATTTATTAATACGTTTATTAGAAAAAATTTTAATTTATAGTTATTTTTAAGGAGTCAAAAATGTCAGAAATAGAAAAATTAAAGAAAGCCCTTGAATTTCTTACATCACATATACCAGGAGCAAATGAACTTGCTGAAGTTGTAAATGAAGGAAGTCTCGTACTAGATACTTCTCATGAAGATTCACCTGAGGATGTTTTATTGAAAAAGTCAGAAAGTTTAAATGAGGCTGAAAAAGAACAAACGATGTTGGATGCATTTAAAGTTAAAAATTTAAATAATTTAGAAGTTGGAAGATTATATGAACGATATGTCGGTTATTTATATGAAAATGAAGGATGGTCAGTAACATACAAAGGTATAGTTGATGGATTAAATGATCTTGGACGAGACTTAATATGCATTAAAAACAATGTACATAAAGTAGTTCAAGCCAAGTGTTGGTCCAAACATACCGAGATAAGAGAAAATCATATTTATCAATTATTCGGTTCCTTTACCCATTATAGAATGCAGCTTAGACAGGTTTTTAAAGCCACTCATGGAAGAACCAAAGCAAGAGAAATGATGAAAAACCTTAAAATCATTCCAGTTATTTGCAGTAATAATGATCTAAGTGAAACAGCGAAAGATGTAACAAAATATTTAAATATAGAACATTTCCAAATTAAGTTGATCAAAGAATACCCAATGATTAAGTGTAATATAAATAATGACAGAAAGTTATATCATCTTCCTTTTGATCCTGCATATGACAGCATTATAATAGGCAATGTTGAGGGAGAGTGTTATGTAAACACAATTAAAGAAGCACAAAATTTAGGTTTTAAAAGAGTTAATTCTAAATAATAATTTTTATAATTTACAAATTTAAAATTTTCTAAAGAGTGTACCTAAATAGATTATCTGATGATTTTTGCATAATATCGTCTTTACCTTTTATTAAGCTTAAATACCTTAGAGCTAAATTAGCTTTTTTGAGTATGTCTAATCCTCCATTATTTAAAGCTTCATTAATTACATTCTGAGAACAAATTAATAGATTCTTATGTGTCTCATCAATTTCTCTTAATATAACTTCTATTGCGTCTTCAACTGCCTCATTAAATTCATCAATTTGTCTCCAACGTGATAATGTTTCTTCTCTTATTCCAAGCTGTTTAGCAATAATTGAAGCTTTTAGCCCAGTGGCAAGTAATTGAACTGCAATTAGTTGATTTTCATTGAGTTTTATTGACATTATTTATCTTTCAGGCTTATGGCCAAGAAAACCTCTAATTTGTTTTCTTTCGTTAATGTAATTTTCAATTTCAACTAAATCCCAAACTACTTTATTAGGACCAAGAAGAAATGGTTTAGGAAAATTGTCAATAGTCTTTGACCATCTTGACACAGTTGATGAACTTATATTCAGGATTCTGGAAACTTCTTTTTTTGGAATGAAACGTTGTTTATACATAATTGGTTATCAAATTTTTTACCCTCTCCTTTCTAGAGGATTGTTAGTTATTTGATCTCCAATCTTTATTTAATATAACATATTTTACTTAATAAATAAAATCTAAATTGTCTCTAATAGGTACTTCTCCCAATCATTCATGATTTTTGTTCTTAATCCAAAAAGATTAGACCTCAAATATGCCTTTTCTACTTTGTTTGGTAATTGATGAGCGAGACAAAACTCTATTGCGTGATGCTGATATTTTCCTGTTTCTTCTGCCCAATCCCTAAAGGTTGACCTAAAACCATGAACAGTAATTTTAAGATGAGAAAATTCCTTTTTTAAAAATACCAGCATAGCCCCATTTGAAATATGTTTTCCCGTAGCTGGGTTTGTGAAAACAAAATGATGATTATGCTTTCTTCTCATTAACTCCACTATTTTTATAGCTTCATCTGATAAAGGAACTTTATGCTCTTTTTTTGTTTTCATTTTTTCAGCTGGAATAGTCCATATTTTTCTTTGTAAATTAAATTCGTCAAACTCAGACTCAATGACTTCTTTAGTTCTAGTCGCTGTTAACAGCAACAATCTCATTGCATAAGCTGATAACAAATCAAACTCACAAAGCTCTTTATAAAAATCTATTATTCTCGAATAAGGCAGAGAAGAAAAATGTTTTACTCTTTGAATTTTGTATGGGTCTGGAAGAATATGAATAAGGTGTTCCTTCCAAGAAGCTGGATTATCTTTATCGTAACAACCTCTAATTTTTGCAAATGAAAATATAAGAAATAATCTTTGTTGAATACGTCTTGCTGTTTCTGTTTTTGTATTCCAAATAGGCTGTAAAACACTGATAATATCATCACGATTAATATTAATAAAAGGCTTTGTATCTAACAATGGTGAAGCATAAGTTTTAATAGAGTTTCGCCATTGCTGAGCACTTTTGGGATTAGTCCATTCAGCCTCTTTCTTTTTAGAAATATATAACTCTGCTATATCTGAAAACTTTTTATTTTGTTGTTGTCTTAAAACCTCAACTCTATTTTTCTCATCAATAGGGTCAATTTTTTTTCTTAGTAATTGTTTATTACTTAATGCATGTTGTCTTGCCTCTAAAAGAGATACATCAGGAAATTTACCTAGACCCATTTCTCTTGCTTGTTTATTAATTGTATAACGAAAACTCCATTTACCTTTTCCAGGGCTCGAGATGGATATATAAAGCCCTTCACCGTCATGGTATTTGTCCTTAGGTAAAAATAATAATTTTCTCGCATTTAATTTTTTCATGTCATCTCCAGTCTACAACTCGGTCTACAAGTTGGGTTGATTAAAGATGATTTAGAGTGAAATAGCTTGAAGAGCCCTCGTCAACAAAATTGAGACCTACCTTAGGTTTATGACACAGTATGACTTAAGGTAGTTATCTTATTGGCGGAGGGAGGGGGATTCGAACCCCCGAGAGGAATTTCTTCCCCTAACGATTTAGCAAACCGGCGCCTTCAGCCACTCGGCCACCCCTCCACATTGTGGTAAATGATTTAAATTTACACGCCGTATGCATCTTTTTGATACGCAATTAGTTTAAGAATTTCAAGTTTTATCTAAAGTAATATATACTTTTAACAAAATTAATTAGTGAGTTTGAATGGATTTAATTTCAATGATGAGGGTTTTTGTTTCGGTAGCGGACAAGGGTTCTATGGCAAGCGCTGGCAGAGATTTAAATTTATCTCCATCTGTAATGTCTAAAAATTTATCTGCTCTTGAAGATAGACTCGGTGCAAGATTATTAACCCGAACGACTAGATCAGTTTCTTTGACTGAAGTTGGACATGCTTATCTTGATAGAGCGAGAAGAATTATAGGTGATGTTGACGAAGCAGAGGCAGCAGTTTCAAGTGTAACGAATGCGCCTAGGGGACACTTAAGAATAACAGCACCTAGTACCTTCTCATATAGACATATTTCTCCTCATTTGCCTATTTTTAGAGAAATGTACCCAGATGTTGAAGTTGAAATGATAATTTCTGATAATGAGTTAAATTTAGTTGAGAATAATATTGATCTTGCCATTAGAATTGCTTTAATGAGGGATTCTTCTTTAATATCAAGAAAACTTGCTTCTAATCCAAGAGCTATGGTAGCTTCACCTGATTATCTACAGAAAAAAGGTAAGCCTATACACCCTGATGATTTAGATAAACATGATATCATTTCTTTTCAACTTGGCAGTCCCTACAATGAATGGCATTTCTTAGTAGATAATAAGCCTAAAGTTTTTACGGCTAAAGGTATGTTGCAGTTAAATCATGGTGATGCAATTTTAAGATCATGTATTAACAATGGTGGCATATGTATGTTGTCTAGATTTGTAGTTGGCAGACATATAGCAGCTGGAACATTAGTTTCTTTATTAGAAAACTTTCTTCAAGAAGATATTCCAATTTATGCTGTATACCCAAGTGGTAAACATCTCTCACCCAAAGTTAGAGCGTTTCTAGACTTTTTGGTAAAAACATATGGTTCAGTCCCTTACTGGGATGAACATGGGAATCACCAATCCGAAGCAGCAATAAGAGCTAGTAAATAATTAACAGAAAAAACTTCCACCATTCACATGAATAGTTTGTCCATTAATGAAGTCAGAGTTTTCGTCACATAAATTCTTTATCATTTTTGCAACTTCAATAGGTTTGCCTTTTCTTCCTATTGGAGGATCTGAATGAGTAGGGTGCACTAATCCTTGTCCAGCAGATTTACCTCTTACAGTATCAATTAATCCTGGCACAACACAATTTACTGTAATACCTGTACCAGCATATTCTGTTGCTAAAGCACGACTAAAACCAACTATAGCGAGTTTAGAAGTTACAACGTGTGACCTTCCAATAGCTCCAATATGAGCCGAAAGACCACCTAGATTAATAATTCTTCCCCATGAATTCTTTTTCATTAGTGGTATTGCTTTTTTACAGGTCAAGAATACTGCATCTAAATTAATATTTAAGATATGTCTCCAATCTTCATATGTCATATCTTCAAATTTAAAAAAATTTCTTTGAGAAGCATTGTTTACTAAAACTGATATATTACCAATTTTTGATGCTTCATTAACTAAGTCATTAGCAAAATTTTTATCTGTTAAATCTCCTATAATAATTCTAGAGTTAACATTATAATCATCAACAAAAGTTTTTGTTTCCTCAGCACCTATCCTGTCAGTATTTGCATGAATTAATATATTGAAATCAAGTTTTGCTAACTCTATACAAGTTGCTCTTCCGATATTTTTTGCACCACCTGTTACAATTGCAACTTTATTATTATTACTATTCATTATTTATCCTTAATTTTTAAAAAAACATTTAATTTTATATTAATATGAATAAGATATAAATTCATATAAAAAGGTTTTAATATGGAAAAATTTTCAAAAGATTGGAGAAATGACATTTACGATGTGTTCAAAAATATTGGCATCTCTCTAGTCTCACACATACCTGATGCTGGCCATACTCCTTTAATAGATTTATGCGAAAAAGATAATAATATCGATGTAGTGACCCTAACTACAGAGGAAGAGGGTGTAGGTTTATCATGTGGAGCTTGGGCAGGTGGAAAAAAAAGTGCTTTACTTATGCAGTCAAGTGGGGTTGGAAATTGTATTAATGCTTTAGCATTACCAAATATTTGTAGAATTCCGTTTCTGACAATAGTTTCTATGAGGGGTGAATGGGGAGAATTCATACCTTGGCAAGTCCCTATGGGATTAGGAACTCCTAAAGTGTTAGAAGCAATGGATGTAAAAATTTTTAGAGTTGATTATAAAGATGAAGTTGGAGAAACTGTAAATGCTGCAGCTAATTTTGCATTTAATACAAGAAAATCAGCAGCTGTTTTACTGTCTCAAAAAATGATTGGAGCCAAACAATTTAAAAATGGATAAACTATGATAATTAGAAGAGATTTTGTAAATAAATTATTAGAAGATAGAAAAGATAATTTAAGAGTTATAAGTGGAATTGGAACTTCTACTTGGGATTTGATGTCAACCGGAGATGAAAAAAATAATTTTGGCTTTATCGGAGCTATGGGTCAAGCATTACCATTTGCATTAGGGCTTTCTATTGCTCAACCAGATAAAAAGATTGTATTAATTACTGGTGATGGTGATACTTTAATGAGTTTAGGATCTTTGGCTACTATAGCTAATCATCCCGTAAGTAACTTAACAGTTATTGTTTTAGATAATGAGTCTTATGTAGAAACAGGTAGTCAGCCAACTGCCACAGCAGGGAAAACTAATTTAGAATTAATTGCTAAAGGATCAGGTATAGAAAATACTTATACCATTTTTGAAAGAACAGATGATTATAAAGTATTAAAAACAATATATGAAGAAGACGGACCTTCATTAGTTGTAGTCAAATGTAAAGCAGAGAGTACACCATTAATTTTTCCACATTCTTTCGATGGTGTAACTGCAATTAATAGGTTTAAGGATACAATGTAAAAGAAGGTTATAATTATGTTTGATTTAAATTTGAAAGATAAAGTTATTCTTATAACAGGTGGAAGTGATGGTCTAGGGTTTGCCTCTGCAAAATTACTTTCAGAGCAAGGAGCCAAAGTTGCATTATGTGGTAGAAGAGGTGATTACTTAAAAGAGAAAGCAAATATTATAAAAGAAGAAACAAAAAATGATGTATTAGATATACAATGTGACGTTACTGATGCTGATCAATGTAAAAATTTAGTAGAACAGACTATATCACATTTTAAAGCAATAGATGTTCTTGTTAATAATGCTGGAACGTCTGCGGCTGCAGGTTTTGAAAATGTTACTGATCAAAATTGGGAAGATGATATTAATTTAAAGTTAATGGCAGCAGTAAGATTATGCAGACTTGTTTTACCAATTATGAAAGAAAATAAATCCGGCTCAATAATAAACGCAGCTATTGGAGGTGGTAAGACACCAAATGCTGGAAGTCTCCCAACATCTGTAACTAGAGCAGCTGGTATTAACTTGACTAAATCATTATCCAATGAATTTGCTCCATTTAATATTCGTGTAAACGCAATTTGTATTGGCTTAATCAAGAGTGCTCAATGGGAAAGGCGAGCAGGAAATTCAGATGTTAATCAATTATATGAGGAAATGTCAAAAAGAGTTCCTATGGGTAAAGTAGGTAAAGAAATTGATTATGCTAATTTAGTAGCTTTTCTATCCTCTGATAGAAGTGCATATATAACTGGAACAGCAATCAATGTAGATGGTGGACTCTGTCCAGTAGTTTAGTCGCTTATTCTTGGTGGTTTTATTTCAGCAACTTGACAAGCATAATCCAAGAGAGCACTAAAATCTTTTTTTGCAAATTCAGATGATCTTGCTTGACCATATACAGCATGTACAGAAGATCCTACAGGCAGACCTACTCTAAAATCATTTCCAGCTTCAATTGCCAATCCCATGTCCTTATGGGCTAAATCAATTGTAAAGCCTGGTTCAACATCATTTTTTAAAACTTTTGACATAAAATTTATATGAAACTGTCCATTATTTGCTGTTGTTCCAGCGTTTACTTCTTTAAAAACATCTAATTCTAAGTTAAGTTTTTGAGCTAAAGTTAGGGCTTCTGCAGTGATTTGAGCAATAGATAAAATTTGGAAATTATTTACTACTTTTGCTCTTATTCCTGTTCCAACTTTTCCACATCGAATAATACTTGTGCCCATTGCATCAAGAAGGGGTTTTACACGTTCAAAATCTTTTTCATCATCACATCCAACCATAAATAAAGATTCACCAGCAATAGCATGACTTACTAAACGCCCAACTGGAGCATCAATAAAACGTATTTCATTTTCTCTACATGTTTTTGCAACCTCATCTGATCCTTTTGGTGAGATTGTACTCATATCTAATATAAGACTATCTTTTTTTAAATTTTTAATTACCCCATTTTCTCCAAGTAATACAGTTTTTACCTGTTCTGTAGCTGGAAGCATAGTTATTACAATATCTGCATCTTTAACAGCATCTAAAATATTTTTTGAAGTTAATCCACCTTCTTTAACGACTTTATTTTTTTTGTTTTCATCTATGTCGTAAACAAACAATTTTATACCTTTTTTAATAATATTTGTTGCCATAGGACCACCCATAGCTCCTAATCCAATGAAACTAATTTTTTTATTCATCATCGATTTACCTCATAGTTATTGGGCTGCCTCAAGCGCTGCATGCATTAATACATTAGTACTTGTTAATGCCCATTCTTTTTTAATTTCTTCTGCCTCATTGTGACTAATACCATCTACACAAGGGCACATAATCATTGCTGCAGGAATTTTTGTATTAACTGCACATGCATCATGTCCTGCTCCAGATACAATGTCTTTATATGTATAGTTATATTTTTTTGCGGCATTTCTTATAAAGTTTACACAGTTTTTGTCAAAGGTTATTGGATCATAATTAGCTACATCTTTAATTGTAAACTTAACTTTATGATCTTCACTTATTTTGCTAACAATGGATCTAATTTTAGCTTCAATATCTTTCAGTTTTTTGTCAATGTGTGATCTAAAATCAATCGTGAAAATAGTTTTTCCTGGAATGACATTTCTAGAATTTGGATAAACTTCGATGTGTCCAACACTAGCAACTAGATTGGGTTGATTATTATTTGCTAGATTATTAACTTCAGTAATTATTTTTGCCATGACTAATCCAGCATCCTTACGAACATTCATTGGTGTTGTGCCAGTATGTTGTTCAACCCCTATTAATTCTACTTCAAGCCACCTCAATCCTTGACCATGAGTTACAACTCCAATATCTATATTTTCTTTTTCTAGAATAGGACCTTGTTCAATATGCAGTTCAAAATAACAATGCATTTTTTGAGAACCTACTTTTTCTTTACCATTCCAACCGATTTTAGCTAATTCTTCTTTGAACACTTTGCCATCTAAATCTTTTGTATTTAAGATTTGATTAACGTCCACTGTTCCTACAAAACCAGATGATGCCATTAGTGCTGGTGCAAATCTACAACCTTCTTCATTAGTCCAATTAACTATCATAATTGGTCTTTTCGTTTTTATATCGAGATCATTCAAGGTTCTGATTATTTCAAGACCTGCTAAAACTCCTAAAACACCATCATATTTTCCTCCAGTAGGTTGGGTATCAAGGTGACTTCCAATAACTACTGGTGGTAATTCATTATCTATACCTTTTCTTAAAAAAAACATTGAACCAAGTTCATCAACATTCATTTCTAAGTTGGCGTTATTACACCATTTTTGAAATAATTGTCGGGCTTCACCATCTTCATGAGTTAAGGTTTGTCTATTATTGCCACCAGCAATACCTGGTCCAATTTTGGCCATGTCCATTAGTGTTGACCACATCCTATCAATATTTATAGAGATATTACTTTCCATTAAATTATTGTGATAAAAACAATAAATAAAATCAAGGTTTCTAAGAATTTTTCTATTATTAATCTGACGCTTTGCAGCCTTGAACTATAAATTTATTTAAATTTTTCTGAGAATTTACAATTAATTTTGATTTTTTGCATTCCCACTCATCGACTGGATCTACATCATTCCACTTAGAGAATAGAGATAATTCACTTTTTGTTAATTTAATATAATTAGAATAAGTATCAGCCATGTAAAAATATGTTCTAGCTATATCACCTCTTATATTTGGTGAAGGTTCAACAAATTTATTTTGAACTTCAAAATCACATTTACCAAAATTTCTTTTTTCTCCTGGTATTATTGACATCTTAAAATTTTGTCTTTGTTGGTTAATTTCACCAATAGTGGGTTGTAAGTTATATAAGTCTGCTTCCATTAATCTAAATTTTTTATTAATTTTACGAGCACATTTTCTACCTTTAAATTTTTTTCCATTTTTAATACACCTTAAATTTCCATTTTTCCAAGTTTCAAATTTTTTTCCAAATCTTGATGCTGGCACAATATGTTCAAATTCAATTCTTTTAGCCCTTTTATTATTTTTAAAAATTTTATACCCACAAGAACTTAAGTTAGGGGTTTTGTTTTTGTAAGAACACCCACAGTAAAAAGTATAAGGGTTATTTTTATGAATTTTTAATAAAATTTTCTTTGATTTTGAGAAATTATTAATCGTTTGATTTTGAGAAAAACTATTATTACTAAAACAAATTAAAATCAATATGAATATATAGAAAAACAAGTTCAACAAAAATTCTTCTCTTTTTTCCATATTACTAACGTAATTAAAAAATAAGAGGAAACAATGAAAAAAATAATATTTACATTTATATTAATTATAACTTTTTCTTCGAATGCATTTTCTGATCATTTTTATAAAAATTGGGGTGTTGTTGTTAATATTAAGCCAATATACTACAACCAAAAAATTTATAAACCAACAACACATAAAACATGTACTAGGCATTACCAAAGAAAGCCAAGGTTAGAAAATGTTATAATTGGTGGTTTAATTGGAAGTGTAATAGGGAACCAAATTAGCAATAATCATGGAGCGGGAACCATGGGCGCTGTTGTTGGGTCTATTTTTGCTGCTGATAATGATAGTTATAATACATCATGTGAATATTCTTCTTCATATATCAAAGAAAATAGAAGAGTATTTTCTCATTACAAAATAAAAGTCAGAACTAATCGTGGCTTTAAAACAATTAACTCAAATAATCACTACAGTATTCACGACATAATTTACTTTAATTAGGAGATATTAATGAAAATAAAATTAAATAAAATTATTTTAACGCTAGGAGCTCTGGCTCTTACATCTTGCCAGGCATCATTTAAGGATTACGGACTGTTAAATGGCAATAGTAAAGTAATCAGTTCAGCACAAAGTCATCAAAAATATTTAAATTCAACTAGAGAATATGAAAGATGCGTTGATGAAGGATATTTTTTTGATAAAAAGGCATCAGACAGTAAAGATAATTCAATAAGCCTTTACTCAAAGAGTGCCGAGATTTTGTCGAAATGTGATCAAATTGCAGGTAATTACAATACAATTACTACACAAGATCAAAGAATGAAAAACTATGCTTTGTCTATTCAAAACTACCTAAAATCTGGAAGATTAAAAGTTGCTTCATTAAAATTGGAAGATTTTAAAAACAAGTTTGATAGAGATTTAATTTATTCAGATGGATCAAGTTTTATAAAAAATACAGAAGCCATATTAGATATTGCAAATGAAAAAAAGGGACTTGATTTAGAAATGACTAATAGTAATAGAAAAATTAAATCTGAATTAAAAAGAATTTGGTACTGGTCAAAAAAGTAAGGAGTTAAAAAATGAAGAATAAATTATTAAATTTTGCATTGATTAAGTTTTTTTTAATCTTAGGAAGCTCTCAAGCTATTGCAAATTTATCTAATGGTGAATGGCAACCTCAAATTGTTGAAAAGATGTATATTTTGCCACCAAAACAATTAGATAGAGTTTTAAACAACGATTTTCGAAATTCATCTTTGTATTTAAATTTAAAAACAGCAGATGATAAAATTAAGAGCAGATATTCAAAAATTGATCAATTAAATAAATCTATCCATCAATTTAAAGGTGATGAACAAATTGAATTAAAACATCAAGTCATAGTGGAAAAGAAAGAATACATAACTGACATGAGTGAAAGATTAAAAATAAAAAGAGAGCATTTACTAACGAAAAAAAGATTTTTTGAAAAAATTAAAAAAAAGACTTTATTCCAAAAAAGTAATCAAAACTTTAAAGCTCAAAGTAAATTTCAAGCATCCAGAGAAAAAGCTCTACAAAGATCTAAGAAGTTGGATAAAAAAATAAGTAACCTTTTAATTGGTAACAATATGTCAAATAATTCCAAATATTTTTCAGAATACCAAAAAACAATGTTAGCAATGCAAAAGCTTGAGACTAAAATAAAATCTCATCCAAAGTTTCAAGAAAATGATTTATTACTTAATTCTGAAAATAAATTAGAATCGTTAAATGTTTTTATTGATAAACTTGAAAGCGAATTATCAGTATTAGCATTGAAAGAGCAAGTTCTTATAAAAATGGCTAAGCTTGTTTCTTTAGATGCTATGGAACTAGCAGATAGCTTACAAATAAATATATCACAAGGCAGTGAATTTAAGGATGTAAACGATCCTACAGATTCAGTAATCCTATTTTTAAACTAAATGGAGAAATAAAATGAGAAATAAAATTATGTTAACTCTAATGATGATTATGTCAATGCTGTCAGGTGTCGAAGCAGGAACAGTCGAAAATTTAGAAAGAGTTAGGGCTAAAACTATTACAATGATGTTTGACAAAAACATTAATGAAAGTCAGAGAGCCGAAAAAATAGAAAAATTAAAAATAAAGTTATTAGATATGGAAAAAATAGTTCTTAATGATAGTAATTTAGCAAAAAATCCTACAAACAAAACTATTAAAGCATTTGAAACTTTTAATTTTACTTTTTTGGTTCATTCTGCACTGGAAAAGGACAATCCAATTTCAATAAACTGGCTTGAAGATTTAGGCTTTACTTCTGATAATCTCAAAAGAACTCAGGCTTATAGAAAATGATTAGATTTTTCTTGAATAAATTTAATAATATATCCCAATCCATAAGTTGGTTTATAGGTTCAGTAGCTATCATATTTTTTATTTACATGATGGTTACTGGACAAAATCCGAATATATTAATCAACTGGGGTGTTTCAACATTAGGTTTATTATTTATTGTAATATTTATAACCCAGTTAATTTTAACATTATTTTGTCTTGTTCAACTAAATCAAGCTGAAATTCAAAATAGAAGATACTGGTTTGAGTTTGGTCTTCAGGTTTCTAATAGTATTTCAACAATAGCATTAACATTTACTTTATTTGGAATAAGTATGGGGATTGGCGAGCTTTCAACTTCAAATTTAGATATATCTACGATAAATAAAACAATAGGTAAATTAACTGAACAATTTAGCATGGCATTTATGACTTCTGTTGTAGGTTTGCCTACATCAGCAATTTTAAAATCAATATTAATAATAAATTTTGAACATATTTTAACAAAAAACAATATTTCAAAATTAAAACAAATTGAAGGAGAGTAGTATGAAATTTTTAATTTTTAATGTTCTAGTTTTTTTTGCGTTAGGTTACTTGCTAACTTCAAACTCTAACCAAAATTTCAAAAGCTGGTTTTCTGATAAAAAAGATCAAATTACAAATTTATCCAAAAAAGATTATGTTGATAAATTAAAGACTGCGGTCAGTTCAAATAGTGAGAGTTCAGTTAAAACAAATCTAAGTGAAAACAAAATTAATAATGAAGGAAAATTTCAAAAAGAAATGTTAACTCAAATTAAGAAACTTAATGATAAGATTAATAAAAATATTAAAGATTTATCAAAACCTGAAAAAAAAATATCTCAGGATAATGTTTTATCAAAAGGATTAAATAGTCCAAAAGAAACTTCTAATCAAAAAGTTCAAATAGAAAAATTAAAAAAAGAAGTAGAAAATTTGAAAATTGATAATCCTGAAATCCAAAATTTAGAAAAGGATAAAATTGTCAATAAATTTTTAACACCTCAACAAAGAGGTCAAGCATTGGCTGAAATTATCACAGATTTAGAAATATATAGTATTAAAGGAATATTAAATTGATGCTTTCAAAACGTCATAACGCTGTAAATTATTGTATTTACAGCATTTTTTTAGTATTTATTTTTATAAATTTTTTTTTTGTAGATGATGTTAACCCACAAAAATTAGATCAAGTTAAAGTAAAGTTAAATGAAAAAAGTATAAGTGATTTAAAAAGCAATAATGAAATTATTAAAAATAAATATATCGAAATTGATACATTAATAAATATAAAAAAAAATAATAAAGTTGAACCTAAAAAAAACATTTCAAAAAAAGGCCAAAATAAAAGTGATACTATAAAAAAAAAATATTTTTTGGAGAACAAATTACAAAACAAAAACTATAAAAAAAAACAATTTAAAAAAATAAATATTGAAAACATAAAATATTCAAATAAAAAAAACAAAATAGATAATAAGTTTTTAAAAAGTCCTTTAAATTTATCCAAACAAATTGATAATAATAAAAATATTTTTAAATTAAAAAAACAAATTAATAATCCAGACAGTACTCTGACTAAAAAAGAATTGATAAAAAAAGGTGAAAGTTTTCTTAAAAATCATAAGAATATTAGTTTTTCATTTAAATGGACTTTAGATTTAAATGCTCATGATGAGATTTATTCAAATTTAATAAGCTGCCTGGGTGTAAAAGGAATAATAGTTGATAAAAATCAAAATATTTTTACCTTGAATGAAATATATAAAAATGGGATACCTTCATCTTTTTCATCAATTTTAAGGAAACCATCTGATATATATTCTAATTTAGAAAAGAATTACATTAATAACATTCGAACAAAATATGATTTGTCAGACAACACTAATTATTTTCGTATGTTTCCAAAGGAGTTAGATTATTATATTTTTGGAAAATTTTTAAAAATTTCTGAAAGCCGAAACCTTCAAATTAAAAATTTTTCAGGAACTTATGAAGTGATTAATTCTAATATTTACATAAATAATTTAATGATTAATAATAAATTTTTAGACTTAAATATAAATATGTCTAAGTTTTGTAACTAATAATTTTTGTAAGGTTAATTATTAAATGATAACTAGAAGGGATTTTAGTAAAATCGTTCTTTATTCTGCTGGATTAAGTGTATTACCAAAACAATTGCTTTCTCAAAATTATAAAGGACCAATTAATTGGGTTGGTTCATCTTTTCTTACTGGATCAGGAAATATAAATAATTTTTTTCCAATTTCTAAAAAAGCTTTTGAAATATTAATGTCTGATTCTAATGCATCTTTTTTTAATTACCAGCTGACCAAAATTTTAAGGGATAAGCCTCTTAATAATGTAAATTTATCTCTTCAAGGATTTGAAAAAAACGCAAAACTTGCTCTAACTCTTGGGTTTGGAGGTGAATTTGATTATGGATATACTTATGATGATGAAATCAAAGAATATCAATATCTATTAAGAATTTATAGTTATTCAATTTTGTATGACCCTAATTCAAGAACTATAATATCAAGTTATCCAGTAAGATATTTTGCTATAACCTATTCAAAAATAAGTTCAGCGAATGTTAATCAAAAAAGTGAAATGTTAAAATATCATATGTATAATGAGAATACACCAAACAAAAACATAGTTTATGCTTTTAGAAAAGAAATAGAAAATCAGTCATTTGTGTCCAAAAAATGGCAAGGTAGAAGACCTAAAGTTACAGAAGTTTCAATACCTACAGATCCTAACTTATATAAAACTTTAAAAATACCTCCTAGAAGGTTTAAAGAATTTATTGGTCAAGAAACAACTTTTGCTTACGGGTCAATTTTAAAATCTCCTATAATACCATACATCAAAACTAAGGGTCTTGGAGTTACTACGATATCGCGGTTTGATGCTGCTACAAAACTTTATCAAAAAGTAGCTGCTAAATTACCTAATCCTGATGTTGAAATTAAAGTAATTCATCAAGGTTGGGAGTTTTATGAAGAAAAAATAAAAAATTTATCAGACTTGTTGTCAGTTGAACTGGGAATGGGAATACAAATTATAATTTACGATACATTTGAAGAAGTTGAAATCTACAATCAATTTTTTGTTGCAGCTCATAATTATTTTGAGAAAAAAAATAATGAGCTACGCTCTGATGATGCGACATTGTCTTATTTGACAGCAGCTTTGTTGGACAGAGTTTTTAGAAGTATAATTGACCAAAATTTTAGAAAAACTCTTTTTGATGGTGAAGAGATCAGTACTTCTCTATCATATGGCCAATTATCTTATTATTTTAAATTAGATAGTGAAGATTTTAATAATGTATCATCACAATCAAACGCTGTTTTAAAAAATCTTCCTATTTAACCTCTATTTTTACCAAAACTTTTTATTGTTCTCATCTTTGTTTTTGAACTTGTAACAGGTTTCCCAATATTAACATTTGAATTAGATGCATAATTAGTTATTCCATTGTCAACTTTACATGCAATCTTAGCAAATCTACCTACTACATTTAATTCATTATGTAATTTACTATCAAAAAGGTTAGATGAACTTGCACCAGATAACATAGAAAACATCATAACTGTCATTAATTCATCGTTTCTCAGAACCATTATCTGATTATCATGTTTTAAGTTCACAATTTTTGTTTTTCCTTTTTCATCACTTTCTTTCTTTGATCTTAATACTTCAAAAATTCTTTTTGCCATTTTATCATTAATACCAATCATTTCATTTAAAACTGCTGGATTTCCTTTAACCTTACTTTCTAATAATACATATTGTTGTTTAAGTTTAGAAAGTTCTTTTGCCACACCAGCTAAAGTAGATAATTCTTTTAATAATTCATGTTGGGCATTTGCTTGATTTTTAATTTCGTCAGTATAAAAAGATTTTGGTGAATAATAACTTTGTTTAGCAATTTCTTTTTCCATTTCTTTTTGCATTTGTTTTGCTTGTGCAAGCTGATTTTGATACTGGTTTCTAAATGGATTTCTAGTGTCATTAGCAATTGCTAAAAAAACAGTTTCGGCATGGTTAAATGGTTCTTTGTTGAAAAGAGGGTTATTCGGATCACCTAAAACTAATTTTTTATCATAGGCCCTATTGTATCCATCTAATGCCATTTTATTTCCATTTTGTATATTTTGAGGCATGTTTATTCCATAAAATTGCCAAGCACCATAAGTTGTTAATGCTCCAATATTATCAGGTGTTCCTGATGCTTCCTTAATATATCGAATTCCAAGGTTTTTATTAGCTCCACTATTTCCATAAACATAATGTATTAATCCATAAGCAAACATTGCATCAGCTTTTATTTGTTTTTTACCTTTATTAAACCCTGGAGAAATCTGTGCTGTTTCTCTTAAGATTGATAATGAATCTAAATCTTTATTTAATAAAAATTTATTAAAAATATCTTCAATTTGATTTGATTCAAATGCACCTTTGAAATTTTCAAGAGAACTAACAATTTTATCATTACCTATAGAAGGAGTTTCATTGATAATTTCTTCAATAGCATTGCTTTTTTTACCAAAATCTTTTTCTAAATTAGCAATATTTGGGGCAGGTAAATCTTTATAAAATCTTAATCCAAACCCACAAATTGTTTTGATATCTCTTATTCCGCTTGAAGATTTAGATGAGGTTTGATTATTTAATTTACCAAAATTATTTTTTCCCGTTCCTGCATTTCCAGAAATTCCTTTTGCAACTCCTTGCATGTTTTTCATGAGGTTACCAAGTGGATTAGAATTATCTCCAGAATTCTGTTGTTCCTTTAATTGATTTAAACCTTCTTGGAGTTTTTTTAAATCAAACCCAAACACGTTCGAATTCGTTGTTAAAGTAAAAATAAATAAAAGTAAAATTTTACTTATGATCAATTTAAAATTTAACATATATTTCTCCATTCTTATCTACATTATTTAAACGCACTTGAGTTAGTTCCACCACCCTGAAAACCACCTTTGGTTGGTTTTGAAGAACCGGTTTTAGAGGCATCATTATCATTAATTACTTCAGGTTTCTCATTAGCTTTTGAATAGCCTTGTTTTAACCCTTGATTAAAGCTAGTTGGATCTTTTTTATTATCATCTATAGCTTTATTAATTCCAGCTTTAACACCTTTTGATTTTTGGTTAGTTCTGTCCATAAACATGGTAGCTTTTGCTTGAGATAGTTCCATTGATTTTGCTTTCATTACTGATTTTGATGAAATACCAAAAATTGAAAGATAAATTTTCTGCCCTGATATTGGGTGTGTAATTTGTGCATCAAATTTTTCTGACATTCCTTGAATTTGCATATTTTCGAATGATTGTGATAACTCTTTAGAAAAGTTTGAAGCAGTTTGAACATCAACAGAATTTTCATTTTTTCCAGCTAATTCTTGCATTTTCTCTTTCGCTTTTTCTTTTGATTTTGCATCTGAATATAATGAATAAACTAATTGTTTTTTTGCATTAGTTTGAGCAAGACCTTTTGTTCTGTTCATAGCGCTACCTGAAGAGCCCTTTACCATTGCAGATGAAATTGAAAGTAACCAAAAATTACCTCTATTATCAATAAATTTTCTCATACCTTGCGCAGTTGACCAATCTTGGTTTTCTAAATAATCATTTAAGGACAACTCTGAGGGTTCAAATGGCACATTAATCCCAGCAAAAATACCTCGAGCTCGTTTTTCTTCTTTTGTTGACCATACGCAAATAATTGTTGTTTGATATTGATCACCATCCCAAGACTCAAAGTTGGCAATCGGAAATAATCCAACAACGTTCATTTGAGATAAAGTCTCAACAACACTCGTATTTTCTTTTAAAAGTTTCCCTTTTATTTTTTTTAATTCAGCTTTTACTTTATTTAATGCTTGCTCACTTTTATTTAACTGTTCTCTTGCATCTTTTAATTCTTTAGCAATTTTAGCGTCTGCCTTTGCTACTTTATTTTGTATTGTTTTAGTATCAAGTTCTGGTAACTCTTTTTTAATTGCAGCTATAATTCCTTCTTTAGCTATAATTTCGTATTGGATATTTTCTATTTTTTTCGCTCTAGCAGCATCAACTTTTGACAAAGCCGCTACATAATTATCGAATGCATCCATTACTTCCATTTCTGTACTCTCGACAAGTTTATCAAATTCTGTTGTAAAAGGAGTTTCTGGTTGAATGATTACATCTTTTGCAGACATATCTGTTCTTACAAATTCTATAAAATCTTTTTTTGCATTTAATAGAGCTTCAGAAACAAGTAAACGTCTTTTTAATTGAAAACTTTTTCTTATTTTTTTTACACCAACATATGCAGTACCTACAGCAATAAAAATATCACCATTATCACCTTTCGTTAAACCAACGGATTTTAAAAAATCTTTTGCAAGTTGTTCAGATGATTTGTTACTGCTTTGTCTTGGTGATTTATTTTCTATTGACTGTTTAATCACACTATTTACAGTTCTGCTTTGTGATAAAGCCAAATTACAAGATAAGGTTAAAAATAGTAAATAAGTAAAAAACTTTAACATCTTACTCTCCAACATTCAGTTAATTTTTCTTGTTTAAATAAGGTTACCATAAAATTACCAATCTTTATCTTTTTCAAGCTTCTTTTTTAATTTTTTATTTTTATTTTTTATTTTTTTAATTCTATTTTTTAGTACCTGATCAATAGACGGAAGTTTTGCAAAAATAGGCCTTATAATAATGCTACCATCTGCTTTCAGATTTGATGAGTTTGTATTAAGTTTATAAATTTTAAGTGTTGATTGTCTTGCACTTCCAGAAATATAATTTGAAAGACCTATTTCTTTTTCTACTCTACCTGAAATTGTGCCAGTTGTTTCGTCAACAATTCTTTTACCTAACATGATAATTTTATATTTGGTGTTTTTATCGAAAAAATCACGACCTTGATCAACAGTTATTTCTTTATTATTAATAGAAATTAATTTTGCTGGGTAAAAAGTATCGATAACTTTTCTTGATAATCTTTTAGAAATTATTGAAGCTAATTTTTCTGTATTACTATTAACTTGTTCTAACTTGAAACTATCTGAATAAATAATTTGCGATGTTGGCACATTAATAATGTTGATTAATAAATCAGCCTTAACTGAATTTATTTTTACAGTTTCACCAAGTAGTTTTTCTTTATTAACTCTTGATGTTAAATTATTAATTTTTGAAACTACGATATAGTCTGCAGTCACAGTATTCCCTAATTTAGCTAATTCATCAGTTGGCACATTACCAAATTTAATCTTTTCTAATTCTTTATTTATTTCATTACTGTTATTTCTATCTAAGACCGCAAATTTTTGGCTCTTTGTTATAAGATTGCTAAATTCACTATAAAAATTTTGTCCAAATTTATACGTTTTTTTATTTTGCTTAATTAAAGGATTAATTTTTGGGGTAGTGATCACTAGTCTGATTTTCTTTAGATCATCTGATAGTTTAAGTTTAGAAATATAAACTTTTAAATTTACTTTATTAAATGAGCCATTATCAGATTTAGTTTTTGAAATAATATTCCATTTCTGTATAACACCATTAGTTATTTGTTTTATTTTTTCTTGAAAAGATTCGGTTCCTAGAGATTGATCACTACCATTTTGAGAACTTTTAAAAGTATTTATCATCGATTTAGTTTCAGAAGATATTTGTGTGCCATTTACTTGCGATATAGCTTGTAATAAACCATCCTTAATAGCTTCTTTGAAAGTTCTGCCTACTCCTTCTACATCGACTATTAAAGTTATAACCTTTGTTGAAGAGGAATTAACTTTTTGAATATTTTTCTTTTGTTCTTCTTCAACACTAGAGACATTATTAGCTCTTCCAGATGATACTGAAAAAACTGAAACGTACATATCTTGTCCCGTTAGAGGGTGTTTTAATTCAAGTCCTAAATGACGACTTGCATTTCTTAAATTAAGTGAATCTAATCCCTGATATAATTTCTCAGAAAAATTTGATGATGTTTCATATTTAACTGAGTTCCCGTCATCAGTTTCTTTTAAAATTTCTTTAGAAAATCTTTGTATTGCTACACTTCCTTTAAGAGCAATACCAATCTCTTTTTTGGCTATTTCTTCTGACTTTTTTTTACTTTTAGATAGAAAAATTGCTTTTTTATTTTTTAATTCAGTTACCCCAATACCAAATATATAAAAATTTCCTTTTTCATCTATAAATTTTCTAGATCCGATAACTGAAGCCCAATCTGTTTGTGAGATATATTTTTTTAAAGTAGAAGCATTAGGTTTTAACTTGAAACTTTCATTATTCAACAAAGAATTAACTCTTTTTTCATGTTTTTTTGACCACATAAAAATGGATGTAAATTCATATCTATTAGATATAATCGATTCAAAATGAGCTATTTGTAGAGCTCCAACTAAAGGCATAGATGCAAAACTCCTTATTACTGAAGAATTAATTTTGGTACCATAAGAATTTTCATTATTTTCACTTACCTCAGTTTTAGATTTATTATTTGCTGACATTTTTGTTTTAATAAAAGAAATTATTTCTGATTTAGCAACTAAAGAAGTTTCAAAAGATTTTAAGGTTCTTAATTCTATAAAGTTTTTATTTTTTGAATTATTTAAATCTGCATAAGATGTAGCAAGTGCTATATAAAAACTTTTATCATTATTCCAGCCTTGAATAACATTATTTTTTTCTAAATATTCAATAGCAAGTTGGGTTGAGTTTTTATTTTTATAAATTTTATAACCAAATACGTTTTGAATAGAGAAAAAAAATAAAAAACAAAATGTAATTAATTTGAACAATAATTTCATTGATTAATTAATACCAGCAGATCTAAGTGTATTTATTATTTCTTGGGCAGCAGTTTTACCAGCTTTATCAAGTGCGTTTCTCTCAGCCTCATTATCTTCAGCACCATTTGCTCTTATTTGAATTGGTCCTATTGAAGCGACAGTTTCTGGAAACTCTCCTTGAATAAACATTTTAACATCTGCTCTTACAGAAACTAACGCTGAATATCCTCCGTTTACGGTGTCAGGTAAAGCTGTATTAACGTTCATTGTTCCTGTTGCAAAGAATTTAACTTTACATTGTTTTCGTGCGGCTTCATCAATAGCCG
This sequence comes from SAR116 cluster bacterium AG-426-A06, assembly GCA_003210115.1. Classification (GTDB taxonomy): domain Bacteria; phylum Pseudomonadota; class Alphaproteobacteria; order Puniceispirillales; family Marisalimonadaceae; genus TMED54. The sequence continues at coordinate 50,558 of QCNM01000003.1, forward strand.
TGAAAATAGCAAATTCAGTATCTTCACTAAGACTATCTGATTGTGAGAATTCTTCTTCAACTTCACTCGTTGGTGTGGTGCCACAAAATTTAGAAAATATTTTATATGACATTCCTCTATAGCCACTTTTGCTAAAAACACCTAATATATTTTTATTTAAATCTGAAGAGGGCATTATGACCCACTCTCTTTGAGAAGATTTTCTTTTTTTCTCCGTGCTGCCACCTTTTTGGATTTTAGCAACAGCGGTAACTTCTTTATTAACCACTGTAGTTGAACCATCAGATGCCACAGATTTTTCTGAACCAGCTGACTGTGTAACAGAGGCTATATTTGTTTCTTTGTCTTTATATATTTTAGTTTTAGTACTAGTTGCTTTTCTCGCAACAAATAAAGCTACCATTCTTGTATTTTTACCACCTTTAACTTTGCCAGGTCCAAAGAGAAGAGTTTCAAAAATTTTTGCGTTTACATTTCCTCCTAATGTTACAGAGTAAATTCTTTTATTTGTGTCATCATTTTCCTTTTTTCTAACTATAGAAATAAATTTATCAAGTTGAGAATCAATTTTATTTTTATCTCTCATATATTGTTCAATTTTTGATCTGTCATCTAAACACTGATTAATATATGATTCTAAAATTTTTGATTTTGCTAAATTTTCAGTTTTTTCTTTAACTTCAGGTGTTACTTTTGCTTTAGCTAAAAAACCCGTTGGTTTTGGATATTCAAAGCTTGCTTTTCCTTTAAAGGTGTCTTCATTAGAACAATTAGCATATACAGAACTGATAAATATGAAGCAAATAAATAATGATCGAACTAATGATTTAAACATGAACACTCCAAAACAAATGAATTTTAAAAAAATAAAAAAGATTAAAGTTTTAATCATAGTTATTTAAACAAATATTATATATAGGAAATTAATATGTTGCCAAGATATTTTTAATTATTGATATATAGACAATCTTTTTTAGTTTTAGTTTTCAATTATATTCCAAGTAGAGACTAACTTTAATGTATTTGCTAAAATTCTTCAAATTTTTCCATTTAATTACTATAATGATATGGGAAATAAAATGAAAAACATTAATTTATCAATTCTTATTATATTTATATTGAATTTATTTAACATTAATGCAAACGCAAACAACCTAACCATAGATAATTTAAATAGTAAATTTTTAATTTTTATAGAAAAAGAGTTCTTAAATTATCAAATCAAAGTGAAGAATGAAGATAATCAAATATATATCTACGATAAAAAAAATAATAAATATTTTGTAGAGTTAAATCTTTTAACTAATTATTATTCAAATCAAACAAATGAAAATCAAAAAGCTATTCCAATTTTGAAAGTGAAAGATAAAAATAATTTATATCTTACATCTTCTCGAACTTTACAAATCTACACAAATGTTGACTTACTAGAAATAGAAAATATTTCTAAAATTTTAGTTCTTGATACAATTAATAAATTAAGTTTAAAAGGTATTTATTTTTCGAAATTTGATGATCTAATAAAAGATAATAATTTTAAAAAAATTAAGTTAACCTTGATTGGTTTTTCAGATTGTGAAAATGATAATATAATCGATATTATGATTAAAGAATTTCCAGGATATCATCATGTTGAAATTGGATCTAGTAATACATTTAAAATAAATACGTATAATTATTTTACAGATTCGACTATTCAAAAAATAAAAAAATGGATAAATTTAGTAATGTTTGAAAATAATTTTATTTCTACGGATTATTTTTCAAAAATAAACAAAAATACTTTTGATTTAGTCAAAGTAACAAAAGAGAAATTTATAAATTCATGTTATTAAAATTTAAAGTTATGAACAATTTATTTATTTTTTTAGCGCTAATTTTTGCTAAATTTTCTTTTGCTAGCAATCAATCACCAATTATATCTGTGTACAATTTTGAAAAAAATAATTTTAACAAAGAATATTATAAGATTATAAAAAATACAGTTTTTAAAGAATTAAATGATATGGCTTTTTTAACTGAAGATGGAAACAGATTTTTTAAATTCCAAGGTCAAAATATTAGTTCAATTTTAAATCAAATAAATTTGGAAAATGAAAATAATGCTGACATCATACTTTTTTTAAATTTAAGTTTTTTAAAAATAAGTGAAAATAAATTTTTCTTAAACTTAAAAGCTGAAATATATAATGTTAAACTTGAAAACTTTATTACTTCTTGGTCTACGCCTACAAAAGAAATTAATTTTACAAATGAATGTGATGATGTATGTAAAAACCTTGAGATAACTAGAAAACTAGTTTTAATGGCAAGTCAACTAGGTGAAAACGTTAGTAAAATTCTAAGTTTGAATTATCAACAGAAGGAAAATAAAAATTTTATACAACAGTATAATTTAATAATTTCGGGATTAAATAATAATGAGGCTTTATCACTAACTGACATTATGATTAATGAATTTCCAGGATTTGTAAAATTGATAAATAAAGAACAGTATGGCTCAAATTATAAATATAAATACTTTTCTAGTGCGAATAATTTTAAAATAAAGAAATGGTTAATTATTGCTTTAAATCAACTTAATTTATCAGAAGGAAAAAATATAGAAATTAATGTAAATTCAAATTTAATATCTATTAATAAATACCCAAGTAATTTATCTTCTGGTTCAAAAGGAAATCCTAAAAAGTTTAACTAACAAAATTATTACAAATTTTTCCATTGTATATATATGGAGAGACAAAGTAATTACGAAAATAACAATGCACTTACTGAAGTGTCTTTAGCTTTAGCTATGGCATTTTTTTCAATCATGGTTTTGAGTATATATGCATTATCTCAAAGTCATATTTCACAAAATAAGAAGAAAATAGATATCATTAATGAAAACAAAAATCCTCCTAAAAATAAAGTTAATGATGATATTTTGATATATTATTTAAATAATAATTATTATGACAAATCCTTTAAAAAAATTAATTTAACAGAAATTAAAAATTTTAAAAAAGTTATATTGTCAGTCTCTCCAAAAATATCTTTAGAAAATTTATTTCAGATAAAATCAAAAATAGGTAATCGAAACATAAAGATTACTCAATTTGATAAAATCATAATTAAAAATATATTTAAAAATAAGGAGTAAAATGTGCAAATACTTAAAGTAATGGTAATATTATTAATATCTTTAATTTCATCCAAAATTGCTTATTCATCTCAGAACATGAAAAAGGCGTATGTTCGTTCAGTAATTATAGAACAAGCAATAAAATCAAGATATGTTTCACCTTCATTAGCACTTGCTGTTGCAAAAGTTGAATCTAATTTCAATGCTAATGCAATTAGTCCGAAAGGTGCAATCGGGGTAATGCAAATCATGCCAAGAACAGCTCTTTATGAGTTTGGAGTTCAAAGAAAAAAACTTTTCAATCCAGATTTAAATATAAAAATTGGAATAAAATTTCTTGACCACTTGATTTCTAAATACAATGGAAGAATAGATATTGCACTATCTCATTACAATGGGGGCTCTGCAGTTGGAAAATGGCCCAATGTTAAAATTATACCTGCAACTTATAAATACGTTGTAAAAGTTTTAAAAATTTCAGAAAAATATAATAAAAATCAAATATTAA
>QCNM01000004.1 GCA_003210115.1 SAR116 cluster bacterium AG-426-A06
ATAGTGCAAAGATTAGTGATGTGTGCGTTTAAATGTATAGAAAAAGATTAATTATTTGGAGTATTTTTGGAGTACGAGTTTTTCAATGAGAATAGCAACTTGGAATATAAACTCTATAAGGCTACGTATACATCATGTTTTGAGGTTTATAAAAGAACAAAATATAGATGTTATGTGTCTGCAGGAAACAAAAACTGAAGATGAGTATTTTCCAATAGCTCAATTTATTGATGCTGGAATGAAGTATTGTAAATTTAGAGGAGAAAAATCATATAATGGTGTTGCAATTTTATCAAAAATACCAATAAAAGAAAATAGTTTTGAGTTATGGTGTGATTTAAATGATACCAGACATATTTCAGTTGTTTTAGAAAATAATATTAAAATACATAATTTTTATGTTCCTGCCGGTGGTGATGAGCCTGATATAAAGCTTAATGAGAAATTTAATCATAAAATAAATTTTCTAAAAGAGATGACGCAATATTTTAATAAAATTAATCTTAAAAAGACTATTTTAGTTGGAGATTTAAATATTGCCCCTTATGAGAATGACGTTTGGTCTCATAAACAATTGTTAAATGTTGTATCACACACACCAATTGAAACAGAACTACTTAGCAAACTTATTGCCGATTCAAATTGGGTTGATGTTGGAAGAAAATTTGTATCAAAGAATGAAAAGTTATTTTCATGGTGGTCATATAGGAATAGAGATTGGAAAAAATCAAATAGAGGAAGAAGGTTAGATCATATTTTGGTTTCAAAAGATTTAGATACCATATTAAAATCGTTTTTAAGTTGTAAAGAAATAAGAGATTGGGAAAAACCTTCAGATCACGTACCATTAATTTTAGAGTTATCTATATGAGCTATTTAGAATTTATAAAAATGCATGGTTTAGGAAATGACTTTGTTATAATTGATAATAGACAAAATTTAGTTAAAGTTAAAAAAAAAGAAACTTTAAAAAAAATAGGTTCAAGAAATTTTGGCATTGGTTGCGATCAAATCTTAATTATTGAGAGTCATGATAATAAAAATGCTGAAATAACTATTTTCAATAATGATGGATCAGAGGCAGGTGCCTGTGGGAATGGTGTAAGATGTGTTGCCTCGTACTTGATGGATAAACAAAACACTACTGAAATTAGAATAAAAACTATATCTGGTAGTTTAGATTGTTGGGTTGAAAATAAAAACTGTTTTGTAAACATGGGAAAGCCATGTTTTGATTGGTCAGTAATTCCGCTATCAAAACAATTTGAAAAACAAATTATTAAAATTGATGAATTTGAGTTATTTTGTGTATCTATGGGTAATCCTCATGCTGTAATTTTTTTTAAAGATTTAAATGAGTTGAACAAAATCGATATTGAAAAAATTGGTATCAAAATACAAAAAAGTGATATCTTTCCAGATAGTGTTAATGTTGAGTTTGCCACTATATTAGAAGATAAAACAATAAGAATGAAAGTTTGGGAAAGAGGGGTTGGCAGAACTTTAGCTTGCGGATCAGGAGCATGTGCTACTCTTGTGGCTGCTAATCAACAAAATTTATCACTTAGAAAAAATGATATAATTCTTGACGGTGGAAAGTTAACGATCAATTGGCTTGAAACTGAAGATGTTATAATGTCAGGTGAAGTCAACTTAGTTTTTAAAGGGAATTTTTATTTTGACTGAATTATCAAAAAAAGTAATTACGTTTGGTTGTAGACTAAATAACTTAGAATCACAGTTAATTGATCAACAACTAAAACAACATTCAATTGATAAAAATGTTTTTATATTTAACACTTGTGCAGTTACATTAGAAGCAGAAAGAAAAGCAAAACAAAGTATCAGGAAAATAAAGAAAGAAAACCCTAATGCAAAAATTGTTGTAACTGGATGCTCCGCACAAATAGATCCTAACAAATGGCTACAAATGGAAGAAGTCTCAAATGTCATTGGAAATTCAGAGAAAACAAAAAAAGAATTTTGGAAAAATTTTTCTTTAAATCAACAAAATGAACTGATCGCTTCTGACATTATGTTAGTTAGAGAGGATGAAACTGATTTTTCTGGATTGGCTTTTCAAAATTCAAGATATTTTTTGCAAATACAAAACGGCTGTGATCATCGCTGTACTTTTTGTATCATACCATATGGTAGAGGAAATAGCAGATCTGTAAGTATTAAAAAAATATTAGATAATGTTAATGAAGCTCTTCAAAAGAATTTTAAGGAGATTGTTTTGACAGGTGTGGATTTAACTTCTTGGGGTAAAGAACTTTTAGGTGAAGAGTATTCACTTGGTTTTCTTGTAAAAAAAATTTTAAATGAATTTAAAACTCTTCCAAGATTAAGAGTCTCCTCTATTGATCCAGCAGAAATTGACTATGAATTAATGGAAGTTCTAGAACATGATCATAGATTTATGCCACATCTACATCTATCAATTCAGCATGGTGATGATTTAATACTAAAAAGAATGAAAAGAAGGCATTTATATAGAGATGTAATAAATTTAGTTAATGAAGCTAGAAGAAGAAGGCCTGAAATTACTTTTGGTGCAGATATTATATCAGGATTTCCAACTGAAACTTTGCAAGCTCATAGAAATACTCTAAATTTAATAAAAGAAGCAAACATAAATTTTGTACATACTTTTCCATTTTCTCCTCGTGAAGGTACACCTGCTGCAAAAATGAAAATGCTCTCAAGTGAAATAATTAATAAGAGAGCTAAAGAAATAAGAGATCTTGGTCATAAGAATAAAATGAAATATTTTAAATCAATCATAAATAATCATAAAAAAGTATTAATTGAAGAAGGAAACAAGGGTTACACTGAGTGTTTTTCTAGAGTACAACTTAATAAAAACATATTACCAGGTTCTCTTGTTGATGTTAAAATAATTTCCTCAAACAAAAATCATTTAGAAGGGATGTCATTATAACATATGGCGTTCAATTGGTTTAAAAAACTTAAAACTGGACTTTCAAAATCCGCCCAAAAAGTTGAAAAAGCATTTACCTCTGTGATAGGTAAAAAAAAGCTTGATGAGAATTCATTAACTGAAATTGAGGATCAATTAATATTATCAGATTTAGGTGTTAATGCTTCATTAAAAATAGTAAATAAACTAAGGAATCACAAATTTGAATTAACTTCAAAAAATAAAGAAATCTCAAAACAGATGATTCTTCAAGTAGTTAAAGACGAATTAAACAAAATTTTATTAGATTCTGAAAAAAGTTTATTTAAAGATAATAACGATAAGCCTCATGTAATTTTATTAATTGGCGTTAATGGATCTGGCAAAACTACTACTGCTGGAAAAATAGCTTCAATGCTTAAAGAAAAAAATAAAAAAGTTGTAATTGCTGCATGTGATACTTTTAGAGCTGCAGCCGTTGAGCAATTAGAACAATGGGCATCAAGAACAAAATCACTATTTTTCAAAGGATCCAACAATTCAGATGCTGCTTCTGTAGCATTTAAAGCACTAGAGTTCTCTATTAAAGAAAAAGCTGATTATTTAATTGTAGACACTGCTGGAAGACTTCAAAATAAAACTGGACTAATGGACGAGCTATCAAAAATATGCCGTGTCATATCTAAGCTTAATGTTAATGCTCCACATAATAAAATAGTGGTATTAGATGGAACAGTAGGGCAGAATGCTCATTCACAAGTCAAAAATTTTAATGAACAAATTCAGTTAACTGGAATGATAATTACAAAATTAGATGGTAGTGCAAAGGGGGGTGTAATTGTTTCTTTAGCTGAACAATTTAAACTTCCTATTTTCGCAGTAGGTGTGGGCGAAAAAGTTGATGATTTAGATATATTTAAGGCTGATGATTATTCTAAAGCACTTTTAAATTTAGAATGAGTTCGAAATATGTGTTTACCTTGACTATAAGCTTAAAAAAATATATTTAACTGATAATTAATTAATAGATAAGTATGTTTGAAAATTTAACAAATAAACTGGGTAATGTTTTTAATGCTCTTAAAAAGAGAGGCGCTCTAACGGAAAAAGACGTTGATGAAGCCTTAAAAGACGTAAGAGTAGCTCTTTTAGAAGCAGATGTGTCATTAGAAGTTGTTAAAGACTTTATAATTAAGGTTAGAGAAAGGGCCGTTGGTCAAGAGGTATTAAAATCAGTAACTCCAGGTCAACAAGTTGTTAAAATTGTTAATGATGTTTTAATTGATGCTTTAGGAACAGCCAATTCTCCATTGGAGATAAATCACTCTCCCCCAGTTGTAATGTTATTGGTCGGTTTACAAGGTTCTGGTAAAACAACAACTGCTGGTAAATTAGCCCTTCATCTTAAAAATAAAGAAAAAAAGAAAGTTATGTTGGCCTCATTAGATATTTACAGACCTGCTGCTCGAGAACAATTAAGATTGCTAGGTGAACAGGCTGAGGTCCTTGTCTTACCTGATAGTGACGGTGAAAGTCCTGAAAGCATTACTAAAAGAGCCCTTGCCTCTTCAAAAGTTCAAGGTGTTGATGTGTTAATTTTAGACACTGCTGGAAGAACTACTTTAGATAACATAATGATGACGGAAGCAAAAAATATCTTTAAACTTTCTAACCCTTCTGAAACATTATTAGTAGCAGATTCAATGACAGGCCAAGATGCTGTTAATACAGCAAAATCATTTTCTGAAATTGTAAATATTACAGGTGTAATTTTATCTAGAACTGATGGTGATGCCAGAGGTGGTGCAGCCTTATCTATGAGAGCAATAACTGGTAAACCAATCAAATTTATCGGTGTATCAGAAAAGCTAGATGGTTTAGAAATTTTTCATCCTGAGAGAGCGGCAGGAAGAATTCTTGATATGGGTGACGTAGTTTCTCTAGTTGAAAAGGCTCAAGAAACTATTGCTGAAGAAGAAGCAGAAGAGATGATGAAACGATTATCTCAAGGTTCATTTGATATGAACGACATGTTAAAACAAATTGGTCAACTTAAAAAGTTAGGTGGACTTAGTGGCGTTATGTCAATGCTACCGGGTATAGGAAAGTTACAAAAACAAATGGAAGCTCATAATTTTGACGATAAAGTTATTGCAAAACAAGAAGCAATCATTTATTCAATGACAAAAAAAGAAAGAACTAATGTTGGTTTGTTGAATGCTTCTAGAAGAAAAAGAATAGCTTCAGGTTCTGGTTCCAGTGTACACGAGGTTAACAAATTGGTAAAACAACAACAAGATATGGCTAGAATGATGAAAAAAGTTGGAAAAGTTGGAGGAATGGGAGCTCTTAAAAATATGTTTTCGGGTTTAGGTGGAAATTCTGAAAGTAACATGCCCAATGGTATGCCTGGTTCAATTGAGGAAATGCAAAAGATGATGGGCAAGTTACCTATGGGTGGTGGCGCAAACAAATTTAGTGGAATGGGATTACCAGGTTTTTCTGGAAAGCCGTCAAAAAGAATTAAATAAATTATAGAAAAGGAAAGTTAATGGCATTAAAAATAAGATTATCAAGAGGTGGCGCTAAAAAGAAACCTTTTTATAGGATTGTAGTTGCAGAAGCAACATCACCAAGAGATGGTAAATTTGTTGAAAAAATTGGGTCTTATAATCCCATGGTAGATCATGATAATAAAGAGAGATTAGTCATAGATGCGGAGAGAGTAAAATATTGGATATCAAAAGGTGCAAAACCGACACTAAGAGTTAGCAAGTTAATTTCTAAAGATGGATTAGTTGATAAACCAATTATAAATGAACAGCCTAAAAAAAGTGCTCCAGGAAAAAAACGTTTAGAAAGAGAAGCTGAAGAAGCTAAGACAGAAACTACTACTGAAGAAGCGAAGACTGAGGCTCCTGCTGTTGAAGAAGCTAAGACAGAAGCTTCTACTGAAGAAGCGAAGACTGAGGCCCCTGCTGAAGAAGCGAAGACTGAGGCCCCTGCTGTTGAAGAAGCGAAGACAGAAGCTCCTGCTGAAGAAGAAAAAAAATCATAGTATTAAAGATTGAATAAAAAAAAATTTATTTTAGCAGGATCAATTTTGGGCCTTCACGGCCTCAAGGGTTATATAAAAGTCAAAAGTTTTTTAGAAAATCCAAAAGATCTTTTTAACTTTGATAAATATTTTATTAATAAGGTTAGTTTTAGCTCTCTACAATTAAAGTTTAATAAAAAATCTATTTTTATTTGTGAGTTATCAGGCATAAATTGTATGGAAGATGTTAAAAATTTTGTTAAAGCAGATATTTTTATTTGTAGATCATCATTACCTGAAACAAATGAAGATGAAATATATTTAAATGATTTAAGAAGTTTTAATGTAGAATTAGAATCTGGTTTGTGTTTAGGTGAATTAGTAAAATTTTATGATTTTGGGGGTGGTCCAATAATCGCAGTTAAACATGGTAATGATGAAAAGATGTTACCTTTTTCAAAAAATTTTATTATAAATATAGATCGAGATTTAAGGTTAATTACTTTATCTTCTTCTATTAAAACATTAATAAATTAAAAATGTGGACAGCTAATATTTTAACATTATTTCCAGATTTATATCCAGGTCCTCTAGGGTCTTCTATATTGGGTGAAGCAAGAAAAAATGGTAAATGGCATCTAAACATAACAGATTTAAAATTATATACAGAAAAAAATAAAAGAGTGGATGATTCGCCATTTGGTGGTGGACCAGGAATGGTCATTAAACCAGATGTAATAGATAGAGCTCTTCTTTCTTTGAAATCAAATGATTTTCCAATTTATTATTTGTCACCAAGGGGTATTAAATTAGATGCCCAAATTTCTAATTCCATATCAAAATTAGATGGGATGACTCTAGTTTGTGGAAAATATGAGGGTGTAGATGAAAGAGTTATTAAACATTACAACATGATTGAAATTAGTATTGGTGATTACATATTGTCTGGTGGAGATTTGGCAGCCATGGTTCTTATTGATACTGTAGTTAGGTGTTTACCAAATGTTTTAGGAAATCCACTGACATTAAATGAAGAAAGTTTTACAAATCATCTGTTAGAATACCCTCTTTACACACAACCCAGGGAATGGAAAAATTACAAAGTACCAGATGTATTATTATCAGGAGATCACAAAAAAATAAAAAACTGGAAAATAAAACAATCTGAGGATATAACAATGAAAAGACGACCAGATCTTTGGAAAAAATATTTAAAATTGAAGTAGATATTTTAAAGTTTTTTTGTTAAGAGTTGTCTTCGAGAGGTTTTAGCCATGAATATCATTGAAAAAATTGAAAAAGAACAATTAGAAAAATTAAGCTCTGGTAAACAAATACCTGATTTTAATCCTGGAGATACAATAAAAGTTGATGTTAAAGTTGTTGAAGGAACTAGAGAAAGAATTCAAGCCTTTGAAGGTGTTTGTATTGCTCGTGGCGGAAAAGGTATAAATGAAAGTTTTACAGTAAGGAAAATTTCATACGGTGAAGGTGTTGAGAGAGTTTTCCCTTTATTTTCTCCAAAAATATCTTCTATCACTTTAGTTAGAAAAGGTAAAGTAAGAAGAGCTAAACTATACTACTTAAGAGATAGAAGAGGTAAATCAGCCAGAATAGTAGAAAAAATTGAAGTTAAGAAAAAAACTAACGAAAAAAAGGATGTTGCTTCAGTATCAAAAGATAAAGTTGCTGAAACATCTCCTAAAAAGGAAGTTGAGAATAAACCTGAAGTCAAAACTGAAGATAAAAAAGATTAATTTAGTGAGTTTAACTAGTGTCTAAAACTCTTTATGATAAAATTTGGCAAAGTCATTTAATAAATGAACAAGATGATGGTACATCTTTAATATATATTGATCGACATTTAGTACATGAAGTAACTAGTCCTCAGGCTTTTGAAGGATTAAGGTTATCCAATAGAAAAGTTAATTCGCCTAAAAGAACACTTGCAGTTGCAGATCATAATGTGCCAACTTTAGATAGAGAATTAGGAATTAAAGAAGAAGACTCTCGTATTCAAGTTGAAGAACTTGATAAAAATGTTGAAGAATTTCAAATACCTTATTTTAACATGAATGATACTCGACAAGGTATTGTGCACGTTATTGGACCAGAACAAGGATTTACTCAGCCAGGCATGACAATTGTTTGTGGAGATAGCCATACAGCAACTCACGGAGCTTTTGGTTCTTTAGCTTTTGGAATTGGAACGTCTGAAGTAGAACATGTTTTAGCTACTCAAACATTAATTCAGAAAAAAGCTATGAATATGCTCATTAATATAACTGGTAATCTTGATAAAATTGTTACATCCAAAGATTTGATACTTTATATTATTGGAAAAATTGGAACAGCTGGTGGAACTGGTTGTGTAATTGAATATTCTGGAAATGCGCTTAGAGATATGTCAATGGAAAGCAGAATGACCATATGTAATATGTCTATAGAAGCAGGTGCAAGAGCAGGCATGATAGCTCCAGATGATATTACATTTAATTATCTTTATGAAAAGCCAATGGTTCCAAAAAATGAAGATTGGGACAAAGCAGTTAATTGGTGGAAAACTTTACCCTCTGACTCCGGGGCAAAGTTTGATAAGATTGTAGACATTGATGCAACTAAAGTAACACAAACTATTACATGGGGCACTAGCCCTGAAGAAATAGTAAGTATTGATGGCACCGTACCAAATCCAGATAAAATTTCTGATGAAGTTAAGCAAAACAAAATTAAAAGATCTATAGAATATATGGGGTTAACTCCTGGCCAGAAAATAAGTGATGTTGAAATAAATACTGTTTTCATTGGTTCATGTACTAATTCAAGAATAGAAGATATAAGGTCAGCAGCTGAAATTATTAAGGGAAAAAAAGTTTCTACTAATGTTAAAGCATTGGTTGTTCCGGGATCTGGTCTTGTTAAGAAACAAGCCGAAGAAGAAGGTCTTGATGTTATATTCAAGCATGCTGGGTTTGAATGGCGAGAGCCAGGTTGTTCAATGTGCCTTGCCATGAATTCTGATAAATTAAATGAAGGTGACAGATGTGCAAGTACGTCAAATAGAAATTTTGAAGGCAGGCAAGGTAAAGGTGGAAGAACACATTTGGTAAGCCCAGAAATTGCAGCTGCTTCTGCGATAACAGGTAAATTAACTGACCCTAGAAATGTGACATAGATGGAAAAATTCAACACATTCAAAGGAATTGCAGCTCCGTTTAATATTCTTAATGTTGACACTGATAAAATCATTCCAAAACAGTTTTTAACAACAATTAAAAGAACTGGTTTGGGCAGACACGTATTTGACGAGATGAGATATAAAAAAGATGGTTCAGAAAATCCTAATTTTGTTTTAAATCAAAAGCCATATGACAAGAGTAACATATTGATTGTTGGTGATAATTTTGGATGTGGTTCAAGTAGAGAACATGCGCCATGGGCGCTTAAAGACTTTGGTATAAAATGTATCATATCAACTTCGTTTGCAGATATTTTTTACAATAATTCTTTTAAGAATGGTCTTTTACCTATCATGGTGACAAAAGATGAAAGAGATGCGCTTTTAGAAGATGCAAAAGACAAAGAAAACCCTGAAATAGAAATTGACTTAGAAAATCAAGAAATTAGAAGACCAAACGGAGGAAAGATTAAATTTAAAATTGATCCATTTAGGAAGAAATGCCTGCTAGAAGGATTAGATGATATCGGTCTAACGGAACTTCATGAAAATAAAATTAAGTCTTTTGAAGAAAGCCGAAGTACTAAACATCCTTGGCTGTAAAATTTAATTATGAAAAATAATAAAAAAATAATGTTACTGGCAGGTGATGGAGTAGGTCCAGAAGTTGTAAATGAAACAACAAGAATAATAAAATGGTTTGAAGATAATCTAAATTTATCATTTGATCTAGATGAGGGTTTAGTTGGAGGAGCATCTTATGATAAGTTTGGAGTTCCCTTAACAGACGAAACCTTGGCAGATGCAATGTCTGCAGATGCTATATTATTCGGTTCGGTAGGTGGACCAAAATATGATAAAGTTTCATTTGATAAAAGACCAGAAAATGGTCTTCTTAAATTAAGAAAAGAGATGGATCTTTTTGCAAATTTAAGGCCTGCAATAGTTTTTCCTGCATTAGCAAATTCATCAACCTTAAAAAAAGAAATTGTTTCAGGTTTAGATATTTTGATTGTAAGAGAACTTACAGGTGGTATTTATTTTGCTGAACCAAGAGGTATTGAAAATTTATCTAATGGTGAAAAAAAGGGTTTTGATACTAATCTTTATACGACAAGAGAAATTGAAAGAATTGGAAGAGTTGCGTTTGATTTGGCTAAATTTAGAAATAAAAAAGTTACATCTGTTGAAAAATCTAATGTAATGATGTCAGGAGTTTTATGGAAAGAAGTTATGTCCTCTCTTTATGAAAATGAAGGGAAAGAAATTTCACTTAACCATATGTATGCTGATAATTGTGCAATGCAATTAGTAAGAGATCCTAAACAGTTTGATGTAATCGTAACAGATAATCTATTTGGGGATATTCTTTCAGATACTTCTGCTATGCTCACTGGATCTTTAGGAATGCTTCCATCTGCTAGCCTTGGATCTAAAGATAAAATAACTGGAAAAAGATATGCAATGTATGAACCTGTTCACGGATCTGCTCCTGACATTGCAGGTAAAGGAATTGTTAATCCAATAGCTCAAATTTTAAGTTTTTCAATGCTTTTAAGATATTCTTTTGAACTAAATAAAGAAGCAGAACTTCTTGAAAAAGCTATTTCATTAACATTGGACGAGGGATACAGAACTAAAGATTTAGCAAGTAAAGATGAAAAAGTAGTAGGTACTTCAGAAATGACAGATGTCATTATAAATAAAATGACAGATTTAACTGACAAATGAGTTATAATATAGCAATCGTAGGTTCAACAGGCGCTGTTGGAAGAGAAATGTTGGAGACTCTTTCTTATAGAAAGTTCCCTTGTAAAAATGTCTATGCATTGGCTTCAAAATCTTCATTAGGTAAAGAGGTTTCTTTTGGTGAGGACAAAGTACTCAAAGTAGAAGCACTAGAAGATTTTGATTTTAGTAAAGCTGACATTGCTTTATTTTCAGCTGGTTCAGATGTGTCAAAAAAATTTGCACCTATTGCTGGTAAAAATAAATGTATTGTTATAGATAACTCTTCATTTTTTAGAATGGATAAAGATGTTCCTTTAATTGTTCCTGAAGTTAATCCTAATCATATTACAGATTTTAAGAAGAAAAATATTATAGCTAATCCAAATTGTTCTACCATTCAAATGGTAACAGCTTTAAGTCCTTTACATAAAGAGTTTATAATTAAAAAGGTTTTTGTTTCGACATACCAAGCTGTTTCTGGCGCAGGAAAAGCGGCTATGGATGAATTATTTAATCAAACTAAAGGTGTATATGTTAATGATTCATCTATGCCTGAAGAGTTCACAAAAAAAATATCATTTAATGTTATTCCGCATATAGATGTATTTATGGATGACGGCTCAACTAAAGAAGAATGGAAGATGTCTGTTGAGACAAACAAAATTTTAGATAAAAATATTCAAGTGACAGCCCACTGTGTAAGAGTTCCAGTTTTTATAGGACATAGTGAAGCAATATTTATTGAATGCGAAAAAGAAATTAATGAAGAAAAAGCAAGAAGTATATTAAGAAAAGCTGATGGTGTTACGGTAGTTGATCATAGGGCAGATGAAGGTTATGTGACCCCAGCTGAAGTAGCTGGAGAAGATGATGTTTACATTAGCAGGATCAGGCAAAATAATTTTGATAAAAATAATTTGGTTTTTTGGTGTGTTTCAGACAATTTAAGAAAAGGAGCTGCATTAAATGCAGTTCAAATTGCTGAATTGTTAATTTCAAAAAAATTAGTCTCTTAAAAGTAGAAATTACTTATGGATTATTTGTGGATTTTTGTGGCAATTTTTGCAGCAGCATTGCAAACTTTTAGGTCTGCTTTTCAAAAAAGAATGATACCTGATATTGGTAAATTTGGAGCTACGTATATTAGATTTATTTATGCTCTTCCATTTACATTTTTAATTTTTATAGTTTGGTTTTTTATTCTGAAAAATGAAATTCCAAAATTAAATAATTTAGCGATTTTTTATTGCTTTATTGGTGCTCTCTGTCAGGTACTATTTACACTGCTATTGATGATAATTTTTTCTTACAGAAACTTTGCTGCAGGCATTGCCTTTTCAAAAACAGAAGTATTATTTGCAGCGTTAATTGAAATTTTTATTTTGAATATTGTATTCCTACCAATAATTAATTTTGGAATTATTTTAGGTGTATTCGCTGTAATTTTCCTCTCTGTTGCAAAAGAAACTACAAATATAAATGATGTTTTTATTAAAATTAGTAAATCATTTTTTACTTTTTCAACATTATTTGGAGTTTTGACAGGTTTAATTTTAGCTGGTTCTACAGTTGGTTATAGAATGGCAATAATTAATGTTGAGGGTCACATACTAGATGCCACAATTTATTTATCTATTCTTGCTGTATTTATTCAAACGATAATGATGGGTATTTGGTTGTATTATTATAAACGAAATGAATTAAAATTAGTTTTTCAATTTTGGAAAAAATCTTTACCAGCAGGAATTTGTGGAAGTGGTGCTACAGCTGGATGGTTTTTGGCTTTTGCTTTAGCCACTGCAGCAGAGGTGAGAGCGGTAGGTCAGATTGAGTTAATATTTTCAATAATTATATCAATTATTTTTTTTAAAGAAAAAGTTCAAAGAACTGAAATATTTGGAATTTGCATGTTAATTATTTCAATCTTATTAATAATTTATGCGAGGATGTGAAATAATAACATTTACTAATTGATACATTATTTTTAATGTATATATATACAAGTAAGGATTTTTTAATGGCTAGAGAAAGACCAATATCACCGCATCTACAAGTTTATAAACCTCAAATAACATCTGTGTTATCAATATTTCATAGAATTACAGGTGTTGCTCTGACATTTGGGCTTATTTTACTAATAGCATGGATTTTCACTCTTTCATTGGGAGAAGAATATTTTGAATATTTTGTTATGTTTATAAAATCTTGGTTTGGACTTTTAATTTTATTTGGTTTTACATTTGCTTTGAACTATCATCTTTGTAATGGAATAAGGCATCTCTTTTGGGATGCAGGTTATGGCTATGAGATAGAGACAGTTCATAAAAGTGGATTAGCTGTTCTAGTTGTTTCTTGTATACTAACGATATTAATTTGGTATTTGGCATTATAAATCATGTCTCTAAATAGTAAAAACTCAGATAGCAACTTTCATAACGGGATACCCCATTGGAAATTTCAAAGGATTTCGGCAATGATTAATATGCCATTAATAATTTGGTTTGTTTTTTCATTAATTACACTTTCTGATTATAGTTATATTTCTCTTACAGAATGGGTAAAAAACCCAATTAATAGCATTTTAATTATATCTATGTTTGCATCTATTTTGTATCACTCATCTTTAGGTATTCAAGTTGTGATAGAAGATTATATTTCAGAGGTTAAATCTCGTGCATTTTTACTTAATTTATCAAAATTAATTATTTTTTTCTTATTTATAGTTTCTTTTGGATCGGTAATTAATATATATATATAAAATGATAGGACAAAGGATTATTTAATGACTAATTATGATATTATAGATCACGAACACGATGTTTTAGTTGTTGGAGCAGGTGGCGCAGGTTTAAGGGCTACTGTAGGAATGGTTCAAAAAGGTTTTAAGACTGCTTGTATTACTAAAGTATTTCCAACTAGAAGTCATACTGTTGCGGCACAAGGTGGAATTGGTGCAGCTTTAAATAATATGGGAGAAGAAGATAATTGGAAGTATCATATGTATGACACCGTTAAAGGATCAGACTGGTTAGGTGATCAAGATTCCATTGAGTACATGTGTAAAAATGCTATACCCTCTGTTATTGAACTTGAAAATTTTGGTGTTCCGTTTTCTAGAACAGATGAAGGTAAAATTTATCAAAGACCTTTTGGTGGTCACACTTTAGATTATGGAAAAAGCATGGCAAGAAGAGCCTGTGCTGCTGCAGACAGAACTGGACATGCTATTCTTCACACACTTTATCAACAATGTTTAAAACACAATGCTGAGTTTTTTATTGAATATTATGCCTTGGACTTAATTATGGATAAAAATGGTGCGTGTAAAGGAGTGATGGCTATTAGTTTAGAAGATGGCAAGCTTCATAGATTTAGAGCACATAAAACTGTTTTAGCTACAGGAGGTTATGGAAGAGTATATTTTTCTTGTACTTCTGCTCATACTTGTACGGGAGATGGAAATGCTATGGTATTAAGAGCTGGATTACCATTACAAGATATGGAGTTTGTTCAATTTCATCCTACTGGAGTTTATGGAGCTGGTGTTTTAATTACAGAAGGCGCAAGAGGAGAAGGTGGATACCTAACAAATTCTGAAGGTGAGAGGTTTATGGAGAGGTATGCTCCTACAGCTAAAGACTTGGCTAGTAGAGATGTTGTGTCTCGTGCCATGACAATAGAAATTAATGAAGGTAGGGGCATAGGTCCAAAAAAAGACCATATTAACTTACACCTCCATCATATTGACCCTGAGACATTGCATACAAGATTACCTGGCATTAGTGAAACAGCAAAGATTTTCTGTGGTGTGGATGTAACTAAGGAACCTATCCCAGTTTTACCAACAGTACATTATAATATGGGTGGAATACCAACAAATTTTCATGGAGAGGTTCTTTCGCCTACGGATGATGACCAGCATAAAGTTGTTCCTGGATTAATGGCTATTGGTGAAGCTGCATGTGTTTCAGTTCACGGAGCAAATAGATTAGGAACAAATTCACTTTTAGATATAGTTGTTTTTGGGAGAGCTGCTGCCATGAGAACAGAAGATACTTTGAAAAAAAATCAAAAACACTCATCAATAGATAAAGAAGTTACTGATAAAATAATTGATCGTCTTGATAAGGTTCGTTATTCAAAAGGAGATGCTTCAGTAGGTGAAGTCAGATCAGCAATGCAAAATGCTATGCAAAAACATGCTGCTGTATTTAGGTCAAATGACTCCCTTCAAGAAGGGGTTCAAAAAATAGATAAGATTAGCATCGATATGAAAAATGTAAGCATTAAAGATAAATCACTAATATTCAATACTGATTTGATCGAATCACTTGAGTTAGAAAACTTAATGCAACAAGCAATTGTTACCATGAGATCAGCTGACCAAAGAAAAGAATCACGTGGTGCACATGCTCATGAGGATTTCCCTAATAGAGATGATAAAGATTGGATGAAACACACAGTTATGTGGTTAGACAAATCAAACAAATCTAAATTATCTTACAGAGATGTTAACCTGAATACATTATCTAATGAAGTTAAAACAATTCCCCCAGTCGCAAGGGTTTATTAATTAAGGAGTAATTAATGGCTGAGTTTATTTTACCAAAAAACTCAAAAGTACAAGAAGGTAAAGATTTTCCATATAAGGGTAAGTCTGAAAATAAAAAGGTGTTTAACATTTATAGATGGTCACCTGATGATGATGATAATCCAAGAATAGATACATATACAATAGATATGGATGACTGCGGTCCAATGGTTTTGGATGCCTTAATTAAAATAAAAGATGAAGTAGATTCATCTCTTACATTTAGGAGATCATGTAGAGAAGGAATATGTGGATCATGTTCAATGAATGTGGATGGAACAAACACTCTAGCTTGTTTGAAATCAATTGAAGATGTAAAAGGATCAGTAAATATATATCCCTTACCACACATGCCTGTTATAAAAGATTTAGTTCCAGATCTTACGGATGCATACAAGCAATTAACATCAATTAAGCCTTGGTTACAGACTGTAAACAAACCAAAAGAAGGAAGTGAAAGACATCAATCACCTGAAGAAAGAGAAAAGCTAGATGGACTTTGGGAATGCGTACTTTGTTTTTCTTGTTCTACATCATGCCCGTCTTATTGGTGGAATGGTGACAAATATTTAGGACCTGCTGCATTACTGCAAGCTTATAGATGGATTGCAGATAGTAGAGATGAAGCTAAAGAAGAGAGACTTAAAGATTTACAGGATTCTTTTAAGCTTTATAGGTGCCATACAATTATGAATTGCACTAAAACGTGTCCTAAAGGTTTAAATCCTGCAAAAGCTATTGGTGAAATTAAAAAACTTCAACTAGAAACTTAACTCTTTTTAAGGTCTATTTGTGAATGGTCAAAGAGATACAATCTTTGAAATAGCTAAGAATATGAAAATAGACCTTGATGAAGGTCAAAAATTTATTAGTGAAAATTTAGATAAACTTGCAATTGATTTACAACAAAAGTCCAAAAAATTTTCTTTCCCATTCTTTAACAAATCAAGGGATTTTAAAGGTCTTTATATTTATGGAGGAGTTGGAAGAGGAAAATCAATGATAATGGATATTTTTTTTGAAAATATTAGATTACAAAATAAAAGAAGAATGCATTTCCATGATTTTATGAAAGAAGTTCATGCTAAAATATATTCTATAGGTCAAAAAAATAAAAATATTGATCCAGTCCAGGTTTTTGCAAAAAAATTTGTAGAAAAAACAAAATTGTTATGTTTTGACGAAATGGAAATCCGGGACATTGCTGATGCAATGATTATCTATAGATTATTTAAAAGCTTATTCTCATTGGGGTTAACTCTAGTAACAACTTCTAATCAACCTCCAGAAAATTTATATAAAAATGGACTTCACAGAGACAGATTTTTACCATTTATAGATTTAATTAATTTTAATATGAAAGTATCCCAAATCAAGGAAGGAAAAGATTGGAGAAAATCTTTACTTATAGGTAAAAAAACTTGGTTAAATCCAATAAATTTGTCAAATATAAATATTGCTAATAAAATTTTTAGCCAATTAACTCAAGGTTTTAATGTTAAGGAAGAAGAAATAATAGTATCAGGTAGAAAAATTAGAATTCCTAATTCTGCAGGTGGCATCGCAGCGTTTGATTTTAAAGATTTATGTGAAAAACCCTTAGCTGCATCTGATTATGTAGAGTTAGCTGATAAATTTAAGGGATTTTTAATTAATAATATTCCTAGTTTAGGCAAAAATCAAAATAACGAATCAAGAAGGTTTATTTGGCTTATAGATGCACTCTATGACCGAAAATGCTTTCTAATCGCTACATCAGAAGTTGATATAAAAAAATTATATACTGGTACGGAATGGAAGTTTGAGTTTAGTCGAACGATTTCAAGATTACTTGAAATGTCTCAGGTTGTAGAAAATTAACTCAGATAGCTTGATTATAATTAAAAACGAAGTATTGTATCTGATAAAGTTTTAAAGAGACGATTATGAGAAGAAAAAAAATATCACTAATTGGTTCAGGTAATATAGGAGGCACTCTGGCACATTTATTTGCCATGAAAGAATTGGGTGATGTAATGTTATTTGATATTGCAGAAGGTATACCTCAAGGCAAAGCATTAGACTTACAACAATCAGGACCAGTTGAGTCATTTGATGTAAAAGTTGAAGGAACCAACGATTATTCAGATCTTAAAAATAGTGACGTGGTTGTAGTTACTGCTGGTGTTCCCAGGAAGCCTGGAATGAGTAGAGATGATTTAGTTGAAATAAATACAAAAGTAATGCAACAGGTTGGAGAAGGTATAAAAAATAATTGTCCTGGTGCTTTTGTAATATGTATAACTAATCCGCTTGATGCTATGGTAGGTGTTCTTCAAAGAGCTTCTGGCTTGCCTACGAATATGATTGTTGGGATGGCTGGAGTTTTAGACTCGGCAAGATTTAGATATTTTTTAGCAGAGGAATTTAAAATATCGATGACAGACGTGTCAGCATTTGTTTTAGGTGGTCATGGCGACACGATGGTACCTCTGGTCAGATACTCCACTGTAGCTGGCATTCCAATTCCAGATCTTTTAGAAATGGGATGGAGTACCCAGAAAAAAATAGATGATATTGTTCAGAGGACAAGAGATGGTGGTGCCGAGATTGTTGGTCTATTAAAAACAGGTTCAGCTTTTTATGCTCCTGCAGAATCAGCCGTTCAAATGGCAGACGCCTTTTTAAAGGATAAGAAAAAACTTCTGCCTTGTGCAGCATTTGTTGATGGCCCTTATAATTTAGATGGAATATATGTTGGAGTTCCTGTAGTTATTGGGAAAGAAGGTGTAGAAAGAATTGTTGAAATTAATTTAAGTGAAGAAGAAAAACAAATGTTTAATCATTCAGTTGAATCTGTACAAAAATTAAATCAACTTGCACAAAATTTTGAAAAATAGGTAATATAAATTATGAATATTCACGAGCATCAAGCTAAAGGATTATTGAGAAAATTTGGTGTTTTAGTTCCAGATGGATACCCAGCTTTCACAGTTGAAGAGGCAGTTAACAATGCAAAAAAACTACCTGGTCCCGTATATGTTGTTAAAGCACAAATTCACGCAGGAGGTAGAGGTAAAGCTGGAGGTGTTAAAGTTGTAAAAAATATTGAAGAAGTTGAAAAAGCCTCTGAAGAAATTTTAGGAAAAGTTTTAGTTACACCTCAAACTGGACCTAAAGGAAAAAGAGTTCAAAGATTATACATTGAAGATGGATGTCAAATTGATAAAGAATTTTATTTTTCAATTTTAGTTGATAGAAACGCTGGGTGTATTTCTATAATTTCATCTACTGAAGGTGGCGTTAATATTGAAGAAGTAGCAGAAAAAACTCCTGAGAAAATTATTAAAGTTAGGCTTGATCCTAAAGGGGGATTTATGCCATTTCATGCAAGAATTATTGCTAACGGACTTAAACTCTCAGGTGATGCTTTTAAACAAAGTTATAGTTTTTTTTCTAAAATTTATAAAACTTTTGTTGATTTAGATGCTAGCTTGGTAGAAATAAATCCACTTGTGCTTTCAAAAGAAAATAAATTAATTGCACTTGATGCAAAAATGTCTTTTGATAATAATAGTTTATTTAGACAGTCAGAAGTTTCGGAACTTAAAGATGAAACAGAAGAAGAGCCTTCTGAAACATTAGCTAAAAAATATGATTTAGCATACATAAAGTTAGATGGTGAAATTGGCTGTTTAGTAAATGGTGCTGGATTAGCTATGGCAACCATGGATATCATAAATCTTAAGGGTTCATCACCAGCTAATTTTTTAGATGTAGGTGGAAGTGCTACTAAAGAAAAAGTTAAAGAAGCATTCAAGATAATTTTGTCTGATGATGCTGTTAAAGGTATATTAGTAAATATATTTGGTGGTATAATGAGATGTGACATTATTGCAGAAGGTGTTGTAGCAGCTGCTAGTGATTTGGCACTTGACAAACCTCTTGTTGTTAGACTTTCAGGAACAAACGTAGAGAAGGGAAAAGAGATTTTATCTAAATCTGATCTACAAATCATTTCAGCTGATGATCTTGATGATGCGGCTGAAAAAATAGTTAAAGCTGTAAAAGGATAATAGATGTCGATTTTAGTCAACAAAAACACAAATGTTATTTGTCAAGGTTTTACCGGTGGCCAAGGTACATTTCACTCTGAACAAGCTATTGCTTACGGAACAAAAATGGTTGGTGGCGTAACTCCAGGTAAAGGTGGTACGAAGCATTTAGATTTACCAGTATTTAATACAGTTAAAGAAGCTAATGATAATTTAGCAATAGATGCTTCAGTTATTTATGTTCCTCCACCATTTGCAGCTGATTCTATAATTGAAGCAATTGATGCAAAAATACCATTAATTATTTGTATTACAGAGGGTATACCAGTTCAGGATATGATAAGAGTAAAGAATTTTCTAAAGGATTCTAGTTCAAGACTTATAGGCCCAAATTGTCCTGGAATAATTACACCTGGAGAATGTAAAATTGGTATTATGCCTGGGTCAATTCATAAACCAGGAAAAATAGGAATTGTATCTAGATCAGGGACACTGACCTATGAAGCCGTTGATCAAACAACTGCTGTGAGTTTAGGACAGTCGACTTGTGTTGGCATAGGTGGTGATCCATTAAATGGAACAAACTTTATCGACTGTTTAGATCTATTTTTGTCAGATGAACAAACTGAAGCAATTTTAATGATAGGAGAAATTGGAGGTTCTGCAGAAGAAGAAGCTGCTGAATTTCTAAAAAATCATAAAATAAAAAAACCTGTTGCAGGTTTCATTGCTGGAAGAACGGCACCTCCTGGTCGTACGATGGGACATGCAGGTGCTATAGTAAGTGGTGGTAGTGGAGATGCAGATTCTAAAATTTCTAAATTTAAAGAATGTAATATTGAAGTAGCTAACTCACCATCAGATCTTGGTAAAGCTGTTTTAAGAGCTATTGATAAAACATAGTAAATTAACTTGATTATGAGTTAAATTTGATGTGTATAATAAAGTTTATGATATAACTCAATATATAGGTTAATTCTATGTCAGATAAAAATTTAGATCAAACATTCCTGTCAGGCTCTAATTCCGTTTTTATAAATGATCTACTTAATAAGTGGGAAAATGACCCTAAGTCTGTTCCTGAAGAGTGGTCTAATTTGTTTAAAGAAATTGGATCTGAAATTGCGGACAAAGGTCCAAGTTGGGCAAAAGAGAATAATAGAGTGATAGGTGCTGTTGATGTAGAGGAATCTGTGAAAGCGGTTGCTCAAGGAGTGGCTGGAAAAGGAAAAATTTCTGCATCCGATTTAAGATCAGCAACAACTGACTCTTTAAGAGCAATAATGTTAATTAGAGCTTATAGAATTAGAGGTCACCTGCTAGCTAATTTAGATCCTTTAAAATTACATGAGCCTGACATTCACCCTGAGCTTGATCCTAAGACTTATGGTTTTAAAGAAGAAGATTGGGACCGACCAATTTTTATAGACAATGTTTTAGGTATGGAGACTGCTTCTTTAAAACAAATAATGGATATTCTTAAAGAAACGTATTGTGGCTCTATTGGTATTGAATTTATGCATGTTCAAGATCCAGCGCAAAAAGCATGGATCCAAGAAAGAATTGAATCAATTAGAAATGCTACTCAATTTACAGATAATGGTAAAAAAGCAATTTTCGAACGTTTAGTAGGTGCTGAAACATTTGAACAATTTCTTCATAAAAAATATGCAGGTACAAAAAGATTTGGATTAGATGGCTCAGAATCAGTTGTACCAGCTATCGAACAAATTTTAAAAAGAGGAAGTCAATTAGGTTTAAAAGAAGTTGTAATTGGCATGGCTCACAGAGGAAGATTAAATGTTTTATATAATGTATTAAATAAACCATTTAGAGCAATAATTTCAGAATTTTTAGGTAATCTTGCCAATCCTGAAGAAGCTGGCGGATCTGGAGATGTAAAGTATCATATGGGTGCTTCCGCAGATAGAGAGTTTGATAATGAGAATGTTCATTTGTCTCTTCAAGCAAACCCATCTCACTTAGAAGTTGTTGCTCCTGTAGTTATTGGAAGAGTACGTGCAAAACAACTTCAACATAATGACACAAAAGAAAGGGATTCTGTATTGGGGATAGTTTTACATGGTGATGCTGCGTTTGCAGGACAAGGCATAGTTGCTGAAACGTTTGATTTTTCAGGTTTAAGAGGTTATGAAACAGGTGGAACTATTCACGTTATCATCAACAACCAAATTGGCTTTACAACAAGTCCAAATTTTTCAAGGTCAAGTCCATACTGTACGGATGTTGCCAAGATGGTGATGGCACCAATTTTTCATGTAAATGGAGATGATCCTGAGGCAGTTGTTCACGTGGCAAGAATTGCAACTGAATTTAGACAAAAGTTCTCTTGTGATGTAGTTTTAGATGTAATTTGTTATAGAAGATTTGGTCATAATGAAGGTGATGAACCTGCGTTTACTCAACCTTCAATGTATAAAAAAATAGCTCAGCATGAGAGTATTAGTAAAATTTATAGCAAAAAATTAATTAATGAGGGCACAATAACTAAACAAGATGCAGATCAAGAATTAAAAAAACATAATGATTTTTTAGAAAAAGAATTTGAAGCTGGAAGCAGTTACAAACCAAATAAAGCTGACTGGTTAGATGGACAATGGTCAGGTTTGAAAGCAGCTCCCGATCGTGAACAAAGAAGAGGAGACACATCAGTTAAGCTACAAAGATTAAAGGAAATTGGTTTATCAATAACAGAACTTCCTGAAGGATATGAATTAAATAAAAAATTAGTTAGAATTATTGAAAATAGAAGAAAATCAATAAATGAAGAAAAAAACATTGATTGGTCAACTGCAGAACATTTGGCTTTTGGTACACTTTTAGATGAAGGTCATCCAGTAAGATTGTCGGGGCAAGATAGTTGTAGAGGCACCTTTTCTCAAAGACATGCTGTGTTTGTAGATCAAAATAATGAAAACAGATATGTACCGCTTAACAATTTAAAAGAAAACCAACCTCAATTTGAAGTTATTGACTCACCTTTGTCAGAAGCTTCAGTATTAGGTTTTGAATATGGATATTCTCTGACAGAACCTGCAGCATTAGTCATGTGGGAAGCACAATTTGGTGATTTTGCAAATGGTGCTCAAGTAATAGTTGATCAGTTTATATCTAGTGGAGAAGCTAAATGGCTAAGAATGTCAGGTTTGGTTATGTTGCTACCTCATGGTTATGAGGGTCAAGGTCCTGAGCACTCTTCAGCTAGATTAGAGAGATATTTACAGCTTTGTGGTGAAGATAATATGCAAGTGTTAAACTGTAGTACACCAGCAAATTATTTTCATGCTCTTAGAAGACAGTTAAAAAGAGACTTTAGAAAACCATTAATTATAATGACACCTAAAAGTCTACTTAGACATAGATTGTGCATTTCTAATTTATCCGATATGGCAGAAAATACATCATTTCACAGGATTATATTAGACCCTAACAAAACCCTAAAAGATAAAAATATTAATCGTGTAGTTATTTGCTCTGGTAAAATATTCTATCATCTTTATGAGGAAAGAGAAAAAAATAATATTACTGATGTTAAGTTATTAAGGTTAGAACAAATTTATCCCTTTCCAAGTAAAACATTAGAAAAGGAATTAGAAAAAACACTAAATGCAAAGATAATTTGGTGTCAAGAAGAGCCAAAAAACATGGGCTCCTGGTTTTTTGTAGATAGAAATATCGAAGATGTTTTAATTAAGATAAAGTCAAAGTTTTCTAGGCCTATTTATGTTGGTAGAACAGAAGCAGCATCACCTGCAACAGGTTCACTCTCTAGACATCTAAAAGAGCAAGATAATATTGTTAAAGAATCATTAAATTTGATTAAACCAAATAAAAAAGAGATACGTGCTGCTGAATAGAGTTTAATTTTTATGAACAATATGAATGATAAAAATTTTGATTTAGTTATGCCTGCAGCCAAAAAGTTAATCTTAGAAAATGATATAGATTCAAATATCATGCAAGGTACTGGAAAAGACGGCAGAATAACTAAAGGTGATGTTTTGTTATTCTTAAAATCAAATGGTCCATCACAAAAAACAACAGATAACAAATATCAAGAAGAAAATCTTAAAATTAATGAAAATAGAAAGGGATCTACAATGGATATAATTGTTCCTACACTTGGTGAGTCAATAGTAGAAGCTACAGTATCAAAATGGCTAAAAAATGAAGGGGAATATGTTGAAGTTGATGAACCTGTAGTTGAATTAGAAACTGATAAAGTAACACTTGAAGTTCCTGCGCCAATCTCAGGATTAATTGGATCTATAATTGCTGCAGAAGGTGAAACGGTTGAAGTTGGGCAGAATATAGGAGCTCTTGATCCAAATGGAAAAAAATCATCAGATGATAAACCAAAGGCTAAAGAAAACAATGATAAAGAAGAAAAACAATTAGAAATTAAAGATACAAAAACTTCGTCTCCAGAAACAGATCTTAAAAAAGATGATGCTGTGTTACCAAGTAACCAAGAAGAAATTGTTCCAATGTCTAGATTAAGGCAAGCAATTGCTAATAGATTAAAATCAGCACAAAACACAGCAGCAATTTTAACGACCTATAATGAAGTTGATATGACAGCATTAATGAAAATAAGATCAACATACCAGCCTAATTTTGAGAAAAAATTTGGAATAAAACTTGGATATATGAGTTTTTTTGTAAAGGCATGTATTAATGCATTAAAAGTTTATCCAGCTGTTAATGCAGAAATAAGAGATAATAATATTGTTTATAAAAATTATTATAATATAGGTGTTGCAGTTGGAACTCCTGAAGGATTAGTTGTTCCAGTTTTAAAAAATGCAGAGAATATGGATTTTCCGGAAATTGAAAAAACAATTGTAAATTTTGGAAAACAAGCAAGAGAAGGTAATTTAACCATTCAAGACATGTCAAATGGTACATTTACTATCTCTAATGGAGGTGTTTACGGTTCGATGTTATCATCACCGATTCTTAACCCACCACAATCTGGAATTCTTGGAATGCATAATATTCAAAAAAGAGCAGTTGTCATAGATGATAAAGTTGAAATTAGATCCATGATGTATTTGGCTTTATCTTATGACCACAGGATTATAGATGGAAGAGAGGCTGTCTCCTTCTTAGTAAATGTTAAAGAGAATCTTGAAGATCCTCAACGAATGCTTATTGGAGTATAAAAATCATGTCGGAAAAAAAATATGATTTAGTTGTCATTGGAGCTGGTCCTGGTGGATATGTTGCTTCTATTGTTGCAGCACAAAAGGGAATGAAAGTTGCAAATATTGAAAAGAGAGAAACTTTAGGAGGGACATGCCTAAATGTAGGGTGTATTCCATCTAAAGCTTTACTTCATGCATCAGAACAATATGAAAATAATGTAAAAAACAATGCTAATTTATCATGGGGAATAAAAACATCAGACGTAAGCATTGATGTTCAACAATTAATGAAAAAAAAATCAGCTATCGTTGATGAATTAACAAAAGGTATTAATTTTCTATTTAGTAAAAATAAAATTGATAAATATGTAGGTGAAGCAACTTTAGTTAACAAAAATGAAATTCAGATTAATGGAAAAGGTAAGACTGAAAAAATATTTGCTGAGAAAATTATCATTGCTACTGGTTCTGAGCCTTCAAATTTAAATAATATTAAAATTGATGAACAAAAAATTGTTACTTCCACAGGCGCTTTGGAATTAAAGTCTGTTCCAAAAAAAGTAATTGTTATAGGAGCTGGAGTAATAGGATTAGAATTAGGCACTGTTTGGAGAAGATTAGGTTCAGAAGTTGAGGTAATTGAATTCTTGCCAAGAGTTTTAAACGGTATGGATTCTGAAGTATCAGAAAAATTTCACAAAATTCTTCTGCAACAAGGCTTAAAATTTAAATTGGAACATTCTGTAGAAAAGACATCTTTAATCAAAGATAAAGTACATGTTGAAATTAAAGACCTTAAAACTTCAAAAATAGATATAATAGAGGCAGATATCGTATTAGTTGCGGTTGGAAGAAGGCCTAATACAGATAATTTAGGTTTAGATAAAATAGGTGTAAAAGTGGATGAAAGAGGTTTTGTTGAAACAGATGATAATTTTAAAACATCTGTAGATAATATTTTTGCTATTGGTGATGTTATAAAAGGTCCTATGCTAGCTCATAAAGCAGAAGAGGACGGTGTAGCATTAGTTGAATTAATTAATAAAGAAGCAGGTCATGTAGATTACAATCTTGTACCAAATATTATTTATACTGCTCCTGAAGTGGCATCCATAGGTAAAACAGAAGATGATCTAAAACAAGAAGAGATTTCATATAAAAAAGGAGTTTTTCCATTTACTGCGAACAGCAGAGCAAAAGCGATTGGTCATACAGAGGGATTTGTAAAAATTTTATCAGATAAAGAAACGGATAAAATTTTAGGTGCACACATAATTGGTCATGAAGCTGGAACAATTATACATGAATTAAGTGTTGCAATGGGCTTTGGCGCTTCTTCAGAAGATGTCGCACGAATATGTCACGGTCACCCTACAGTCAATGAGGCAATTAAAGAAGCAGCTTTAGCAACCTTTTCGAAAGCAATACATTCTTAAGATATTTTTGCTTCCATTTTACTAAGTGAAACTAGAATTATAATGCCAATAATTATAAAACTTAGTCCTATCAAAGCGAAAATGTCAGGTTTTTCATTAAATTTCATGGAAGCAATGAATGTTACAGCTGCAATCCCAACTCCTGACCATATAGAATAAGTAATTGCCACAGGTATAGTTTTCATAGACAGTATCATGAAGTAAAAAGCAACTCCGTAACCAACTATTACTAAAATAGATGGCGTTATTAAAGTAAATCCATTGCTACTTTTGAGTGATAATGTTCCTACAACCTCACCTATGATGGCTATAATAAGGTAAAAATATCCCATATTTTCCTCTTTGATATTGTTGACACTTTAGTATTTATTATGTGAGTATAATACAAATTTGGATCAAATAAAATTATGAAACCCAATATTAATTTCTATGAAGAAAGAAAAGATCTTGCGGCATCATTCAGGTGGGCTGAAAGAATTAATTTACATGAAGGAGTGGCAAACCATTTTAGCCTTGCAGTAAATGAAGATGGAACTGAATTTCTTATGAATCCTAATATGTGGCATTTTTCGCGTATTAAGGCTTCAGATTTATTACTTTTAAATGCAAATGATAAGTCAGTTTTACAGAAAGAAAATCCTCCAGATGCGACTGCATGGGGATTGCATGGAGCTATACATAAAAATTGTAAACACGCAAGATGTGTCATGCATGTTCATTCTATATACGCAACAGTCTTAGCTTCTTTAAAAGAGGATTTGATTATCCCCCCTATAAATCAAATTTCTTGCCTTTTTTTTGGAAAACAAATTATTGATATGGAATATGGTGGTTTAGCGTTTGAAGAAGAAGGTCAAAGATGTTCAAATCTGTTGAAAAATGAAAGTTTTACAACCATGATTATGGGCAATCATGGACTATTGGTAATAGGTAGTAATGTTGCTGAAGCTTTCAATAGATTATTTTATTTTGAAAGGGCAGCAGAAGTCTATGTTAAAGCCTTGCAAACTAGAAAACCTCTAAAAATATTAGATGAAGTTGTTGCAAAAAAAACTGCTGAAGAACTAAATAATGAAGAACACCCTAATCCAGCAGGCACAGCATTTCTAAAAGAAATCAAAACAATTTTATCTAATGAAAATTCTGATTTTGATAAGTAAATTTTAACTAAAATTTTTTGCTATTAAACCACTTGTACATGCTGCATCTTCATTATGAAGATTTTGATCTAAACCTTTTTCTATATAATTAATAGCCTCAGAAACAATACTAAAATGATTATTATGCTTAAGTGCGTCATCTTGCATTAATTTCATATCTTTCAAAGATGATTCAAGACCAAAAGTTGAAGAACCATCTAAGTTATTATTATACGCTTTTAAGATGGTACCAATTTTTAGATGAGCAACTTTGCAGGCACCCGATGTATCTATCAAAATATCAAGAGCTTTTTCAAGTTGAATTCCATTTTGGCAGGTTAATTTCAATGCTTCTCCCAATGATTGCCAATAAACTAATAAAGGAAGATTTATAGCGAGTTTCATGGCGGTTCCCTTTCCTATCTCGCCTAAATATTCATAACGTCTAAATAAATGACTGAAGAGAAAATCCAAAGAGTCGATTTCACTTTTCTTGCCTCCCATTAAACCAAGAAGTTGTCCGTCTCTTGCTGGTTTAGTTGATCCACCGACTGGGCACTCAATAAAAGAACCATTTTGATTTAAGACTAAATTGGAGAGCTCTTTCATATAATTCACACTTGTTGTACTCATCTCAATAATAATTTTGTTTTTCAAATCACAATTTTTAAATCCAGTTTCTGTTTCATAAACATTTTTTAAAGCGTCATCATTACCTAATATAACTATAATAATGTCAACCTCATCGACTAACTCACTAACTTTTTTAAAAAATTTTCCACCTGACTTAATAAGGTCTTTTGAATTAGATTTTGTTCTATTCCAAATTGAGAGATTATATTCCTTTTCTATTAATCTTGCGCCTATAGCTTTTCCCATTTTCCCAGTTCCACAAAGTCCAATTTTTTTCATTTTTATTCCTTTTATAAAGTTTTCTTATGTCTTGAAATTGAAATAATAATAACCAATTAAAACATGTAATTACAATGCGAAAGGAAAAAATAATGTCAAATATGGAAAAAAAATTTGAGGCGGATACCGGCAAAATTCTTGATATTGTAATAAATTCTCTTTACTCGGAAAGAGAAATATTTGTAAGAGAATTAATTTCAAATGCATCAGATGCGATTGACAAGAAAAAATATCTAGCTTTAACACATAAATCTATTAATGACACATCAGACCCTTTCGAAATAAAGATAGAAGTTAATAGTAAGGAAAATACTATAAAAATAAGTGATAATGGCATTGGGATGGATGAAGAAGATCTTATTAATTCCCTTGGTACAATTGCCAGATCAGGAACAAAGGCATTTCTTGAACAATTTAACAAATCAAAAGATGACAAAAAGGAAGACGTAAACTTAATTGGTCAATTTGGTGTAGGGTTTTATGCATCTTTTATGGTTGCAGATAAAGTCGAAGTTTTATCAAAAAAAGCTGGTACTGATAAGAGCTGGAAATGGATTTCTGATGGAAAAAGTGGTTACAACATTGAAAAAAGTGATAAAAAAAATTCTGGAACAGAGTTGATTTTACACCTTAAAAAGGATGCCAAGGAGTTTCTTGAAGGAACTAGAATTCAATTTGTAGTTAGAAAATATTCAGATCACATCTCTTATCCAGTTAAAATGTTAGAGGTTTCAAAAAAAGATGCCAAGGAAGAAACTATCAATGAGGCATCAGCTTTATGGACAAGGGCACCAAAAGACATTAAAGAAAAACAATATGAAGATTTTTTCTCTCACATAGGTGCTGGTTT
Source organism: SAR116 cluster bacterium AG-426-A06 (assembly GCA_003210115.1). Lineage (GTDB taxonomy): Bacteria > Pseudomonadota > Alphaproteobacteria > Puniceispirillales > Marisalimonadaceae > TMED54. Next base: position 29,000 of record QCNM01000004.1, read on the forward strand.
TGGTAAGCCATTATTAACAATGCATAATAATACGGAAGGTACCGTAAGTTACACAAACTTACTTTGTATTCCTTCATCAAAACCATTTGACTTGTTTAATCCTGATAGAAAATCAAGTTTAAAATTATATATTAATAGAGTATTTATTACTGATAAATGTGACAATTTAATACCAGCATATTTAAGATTTGTTAAAGGTATTGTTGATACACAAGATATAGATCTAAACGTTAGTAGAGAGATGTTACAAAATAATCCAGCAGTTGCAAAAATTAGCAAGTCACTTGTTGGAAAAATTTTAAGAGAATTAAAAAAAATAGCTGACAAAGATAAGGCTAAATATATTCAGTTCTGGAATGAATTTGGTCAAGTGTTAAAAGAAGGTCTTTATGAAGATCTTGAAAGAAAAGATACTTTGTTAGAATTGGCAAGATTCTCAAATAATGAAAATGATGATCTTATTTCTTTAGAGGATTATGTGAATACAATGGATAAAAATCAAAAAGATATATACTACATTGCAGCCGACACAAAATCTCAAGCATTATCAAGTCCACATCTTGAAGGTTTTAAATCTAAAGGAATTAAGGTTTTGGTAATGGCTGATCCTATCGATCAGTTTTGGTTATCTATGGCAGGAAAATTTAAAGAAAAGAATTTTGTTTCAATCACTCAAGGAGAGATTGATCTGGATAATATTAAATCTGACAAAAAAGATCCAAAAAATAAAGATACAAAAAAAGACGATGTAGATAAAAAATTTACAAATTTAATTGCACATTTAAAAGCTTCATTAGGGCAAAATGTTAAAGATATTAGATTAACTTCTAAACTTACGGATAGTCCTGCTTGTTTAGTTGCAGATAAAGGTGACATGGATGTTGCAATGGAAAATCTAATGAAACAAAGAGATCCTAATTATCAAGGAGCACCTAGAATTCTAGAAATTAATCCTGAACATGCATTAGTTGAAAAAATGAATAAGCTACTAAGTGATAAAAAACATAATAACCTTGTGGATGATGCCGGGACCCTTTTATTTGAACAAGCACGAATGATGGAAGGAAAACTGCCTAGTGACCCTACAAAATTTGCTAAAATCATGAATAATTTTTTAGTAAAAGGTGTGAGCTAAAGCTTAAAAAACTTTAAATTTCTTTTGAGTTATCAAATAAGCAATAAATATAAGTGAAGTTAATGCAATTATTGCATTAAGCCTTATAACTTGTTCAACACCAATTAAATTAATTATAAGAGATATGATTATCATGCCTATTGGAGCTAAACCTATACATGTTACTAATATTCCAAAATTATAACCCCTTTTACCTTTTTCTGTAGATCTGTAAGTTAAAGCTCCTTGCATAGTACTAAAACCAGATAAGCACATTCCACCCAAACATAAAAATAGAAAACCAATAATTAATGAACTACTTATAGAAAATAAAAGCATTCCTACAAAAAAACCTATACAACCAATTAGAAAAAAAATTGATAATCTTTTTTGAGGTGAAATTTTAGCAATAATTAAAGCACCAATTAATGCGCCGACACCTTCAGATGAAGCTAAAAATCCAATCTCTGCCTCACTTAAATTTAAAATATTTTTACCATACACAGGTATTAAAGAAATAAGAGGAAACCCAAAAAGATTAAATACTAAGGTTACAATTAATAATAATTTAAGATTAATATCTTTGAAGGCATTAAAGATTATGGTTTTTAGACTTTTGAAAACTGAAATAAATTCATAAAGAATATCTTTTTTTGACGTTGATGAAGCATTTAAGTTTATACTAATCTTTTCAAAACATACTATTAAGCTTAAAGCTAAAAAATATAAACTTGATATTATTAATAATAAACCTTCTAAATCAATTGCAACATATAAAAAGCCAGCCAACAGAGGGCCAATTAATCGCGTTGAATTATTAGATAAAGTCTCCATTGCTAATGAAGTACTTAAAAGTTTTTCAGTAATATTCTCTGTTATAATTCTGCGTCTAACTGCTAAATCAATAACCCATGTGGTTCCATTTATAAATGCTAATAAAAGAGCAAAAAATAAGTTAAAATAATCAAAATTTTTAAGAAATACACATATTAATGTAAAAGAAAAAGATAAGGAATATAAAAATCTAACAATCAAAATAGGAGAAATTTTTTCAGAGATAGAACCAATAATTAAGCCCAGCATGCTCATAGGAAGCATTCTAAATGCAAAAATTACGGTAATTAGGTAAGCTAATCCAAAGTCATTCAAAATATATAAACTAAGAGTTAGAAACTCCATAGCTCTTGCAATCCCAGTAAAGCATCCAGCTGTCCATAAATACCTAAAAGATCGATTTTTAAAACACGAGAGAAGCATTAATTTTTATCGATAAATTGATGAACCTCAACAATATTACCTTCTGGATCATAAAAGAAAATTTGATACCATTCTTTAGCAAAAGTTGTCCCATAATCAGCAAATTTAATATTATTTTTATTTAAAATTGTTTTAAATTCTTCAATGTTATCAGTTCTAAAAGCTATATGTCCTTTTTCAACGGGATTGATATGTTTTTTATTTTTCTCAGCAACGGTAAGATCTTTTTCTGCTAAATGTAATTGTATATTTCCATCTGTAACAAATTTAATTTTTCCGTCATACCCCTTATTTTGGTTTGCTTCAGTTCTTGGAAATTCTTGTTCAGGTATGGAATCCAATGTTAAAATATTTTTATAAAAATTATTTAATTCTTCAAGATTTTTAGATACCAGATTGATGTGATGAAAAGAAATTTTCAAGAGAACCTCCAATTAATTTAGTTGAATACTTTTAATTTAAAAAAAAATGTTTAATTTAATATATATAAAAAAAGGAATAATTGATATGCCAGATGAAAATAAATCAATAGAGACTTCAAACTTAGTTCAAGATGATACAAATTCGGAAATAAGATCTTCTGTAGCTAAATTATGTCAAGATTTTCAAGGAGAATATTGGAGAAACTTAGATAGAGAACAAGCTTATCCTACAAAATTTGTTCAATCGTTAACGGATTCAGGTTTTTTAAGTGTTTTAATACCTGAGCAGTATGGTGGTTCAGGTCTAGGAATAACATCTGCATCGGTCATTCTTGAAGAAATACATCATCAAGGATGTAATGCAGCAGCTTGTCATGCCCAAATGTATACCATGGGAACTGTTTTAAGGCACGGTTCTGATGAACAAAAGAAAAATTATTTACCTGAAATAGCTAGTGGAAAATTAAGATTACAAGCGTTTGGTGTAACAGAGCCTACTAGCGGAACGGATACAACCAGTTTAAGAACTACTGCGACAAAAGATGGTGATGATTATATCATTAATGGACAAAAAATATGGACAAGTAGAGCTGAACATTCAGATCTAATGTTACTTTTGGCAAGAACTAAACCACTAAGTGAAGTTTCTAAAAAAACTGATGGCCTGTCTGTTTTCTTATTAGACATGCAAAAAGCAAAAAATAATGGTTTAACAATTAAACCAATAAGAACAATGATGAACCATTCGACAACTGAAGTTTTTTTCGATAATTTAAGAATACCTGCTGATAATTTGATTGGAGAAGAAAACAAGGGTTTTAGATATATTTTGTCTGGTATGAATGCAGAAAGAATACTTATTGCAGCTGAGTGTATTGGTGATGCTAAGTGGTTTACTAACAAATCAACACAATATGCAAATGATAGACAAATATTTGGAAGATCAATAGGTCAAAATCAAGGGATACAATTTCCAATAGCTAGAGCTTATACACAAATGAGAGCTGCAGAATTAATGGTGTATCATGCTGCAAAATTATACGATGATGGTAAACCAATAGGAGAAGAAGCTAACACAGCGAAACTTTTAGCCGCTGATGCGTCTTGGGCAGCTGCGGAAGCCTGTGTTCAAACTCATGGTGGTTTTGGTTTTGCAGAAGAGTATGATGTAGAAAGAAAATTTAGAGAAGCTAGATTATATCAAGTTGCACCAATATCAACTAACCTAATACTATCATACATTTCAGAACATGTTTTAGGAATGCAAAGATCATACTAATTACTTTTTAATTAAATCTTTAATATTCCAATTGAAGATTACAGAAGTATTTATGTTTGCTAAAAATTGATAACCCTTGGTTTTTTTATTTAAATCTTGTGCCTCATTTATAGTTTTAGGATTATTAGACTGAGCAGATATCTCAATCCAAGATTCTTTTGAGTCTTTTGATTTTTCTATGAATTTTAATTCTAAAATAAGACCATCTTTAAACTTATAAGAAATAATAATATTATTATTATTTTTAATTTTATTTACTTTTCTAACATCGTAAAAATAAAAGGCATCAATTACCTCAGCAACTTGCTTTAGCTTTTCTTCGTCAATTTTTAAATCTGGATTATTTTTTAATGATAGTTTTTTATCTTTTGATTCAATTTCAAAAATAATTTTTTTTCTTTTAACAGAGATTGAAGAAAGTTTTTCTTGATCCAATTTAAGCAACAAACTGTTAAACCAATCTGATTTTCCAGAGGGCATTCTCAATGCTCCTTTTAATAGATACGCTTGATTATCTTTATTATAACGAGCAAATTGACCGCCGCTTATTCCTCCAACAGTATTATCGATTTTACCTAATAAAATAGATTTGAATACCTTTTGATCTTTAGTAAAAAAAGTTATTTTTGTTGCAGGCTCGTTAACATCATCATTTTCTTTGAATTTATCAATAGCAACTAAATTTAATTCATTGTGTCTGTCAGGATTGTTTGTTTTCTTTTCTTCGATACTTAATAAAGATAAACTTGTTATGAAACTTTCCCAAACATTTGCTTTAAAAGGATAGCCAGAAGTTTCAATAAATGAATTATTTTTATTAATTAATTCCATATCAAGATCTCTTCCTGTAATCTTTATTTTTTGTATTTCATTTAATTTAGACGGAAGATTTTCAATAAAAGTATTACCTCGCTCTGAAAAAAGATTTGAGTCTTTGTTTTTTAATACAGAATAGGATGCTAATCCAAAGAAAATTGCAGTTACAATTAATAATTTAGTAAAATTGCTTGTCATAAAATATAATTCCTTAAATTTTAATGTATTATCTTCTTTGGTTTAGGTCTTCTAATAGCAATAATAAGTGCTAATCCTGCAATTAAAATTGGTATTAAGCCTATATTGATGAACATAATTTTTGTTTTTAAATTATCAACATCACTTCTCAATTGAAATTTAACATTTCTAAGTTCAGCTCTTGTAGTCATCATTTCTGATTTAAATCCATCTATTGCTTTTATTGTTTCAGGAGAAATTACATCACTTTCATTATTATTTTTCTTGGTAAGACTTTGAATTTTATTTTCCATTTTTTCAAGTTTGGATACTAATTCTCTTTCTTTACTTAAGAATTTTTCTTCAGCAGATTTTTCTAGTTCAACTATTTTAGTAAATGGTTTCCAAGAAATCCCCTTACCTCTTATCTCAGATAAAAATGACCCACCAATCATGTTTTCAACTACATTTAAAACAAAATCACCATTATTTGCAAAAGCAGAAACAATTTCCTGCCCAAGTAAATTTTGTTTTGTCAGCCAATTTCTGTCCATTAACATGTCTGCATCACTTACTATGAGAATATTAGACATTTCAGATGATTTTTTGAGTCCAGTTTTCTTTTTGACGCCTTTTGGGAAAGCTGAATTTAGGTTATCTCTTAACCAACCAGATATTATGATTTTCTTGTTATCAATTTTTAAATCTTTTATTAAATCTCTAGGATCAGATTTTGAATCACCTGCTTTGTCTGAGTCAACTAAACCAGATAATACACTAGAAGTAATAAGTGGATCAAATTTTATTCCATCTTTAGGGTTTAAACCACCAGCGTTTGTAAATATTATGTTAGATAGTTGGGCTAGTACACCGTCATTCTGATTAAGACCCTCATCAGTTACTTGAATCCAAGGATAGTTTGAAACTTCAACTTCTCGACCTTTAATATTTCTAACAGTTCTCAGGGCATATTTTTTATCAGCGATAGATTTTTTGTTATTAAAATAAATTCCCCAAGTATCTAATAATTTTTTTAAATCAGAACGAGGATTTAAAGCAGGCATTCCAGGATTAATACTCACTTCTGTTTCAGCATAAGGATCTAAAAATATTAATGTTGAACCACCTTTTAACACCCACTGTTCTATCATAAAAAGAGTTTCATCTGGGTAATATTTTGGGTTAATGAGCATTAAAATTTTTGTATTTTTGGGGAGTTCTGAGGCATTGTCTTTAACAAATTCTACATCAAATAGTGATTTCATTTGTGTTAAAACTTGCTGTTCAGGTTTTCCTATTCTTGAATTAGCTTCTAAACCAAGGTTATCAATTATACTGATTTTTGGTTTTTTTGTCTGTGCTAATTCAGCTATTAATCTTGTTAAATCATATTCTAAAAATGGTTCTCTTTCAGGAGAAAAAACATTAATATTTTTTTGACCAGTCGTTGAATTTGTGGCAGCTAGTCCAAAATAGAGCGGATCATTATTATTAGATCCTCCAAAAGGACTAATACCCATACCTACTGCTCTATCTTCTTGATCAGAAAATGGTTTAGGATCGATAATTTCTAGAGTAATTTTACCATCAGACATGTTGGCGTATGAATAAAGTAAAGATTCTACTCTGTTGGCGTAAGTTGATAATTGAGGAGCAATCTCTACAAGTGTACTAGACATGAATAGCCTTAAATGAATTGGTTCATCAATATTCTTCAGAAATTTCTTAGTACCTGAGCTTATTGTATAAAGGTTATTCTGTGTAGTGTCTAAACTAATTCTGTTAAAAGTATTATTTGAAAATATATTTAAACTAAAGAAACAAATTATAGATAAAAATATAGACAATTTTAAAATATTATTTTTTGAAATTTTCATGTTAATCAGCTTTTTTTAATTGAACTAAAAAGATATTGATAGATATACAAATTATAATCATAGAAATAAAAAAGATAAAAGTCGTTAAGTCTAGAACACCATATTGAATTCTTTTAAAATGAGATAAAAAAGAAAAAGACTGGATAACTTCAGTAAACCATAAAGGCGCCCATGATCTAACGCTGGCCAAAACAAGTCCAAATCCAGCCATAACCATAATGAAACAGCTGATTGTTGAAACAATAAAGGCTATAACTTGATTTTTTGTTAACATTGAAAGACAAGATGTTAAGGATAAAAAACATCCAGCCATTAACCAGCTCCCTAAGTAAGAAATAAAAATAACACCGTTATCAGGTTCACCTAAATAATTTACAGTTATCCATATTGGAATTGTCATTATGATGGCTAATAGTGTAAAAAACCAACTAGCTAAAAATTTACCTAGTACTAATTGAGAGTTCGTCACTGGTAATGTCATTAACAATTCAATAGTACCAGATTTTCTTTCTTCTGCCCAAAGTCTCATTCCAATTGCAGGCATAAGAATTAAAAAAAGCCATGGATGCCATACAAAGAAAGAATTTAAATCAGCTTGCCCTCTCTGAAAAAATTGTCCCATAAAAAAAGTCATTCCTGCTGATAATGCTAAAAATACAAGAAGAAAGATTGAAGCTAAAGGTGTTCTAAAATAACCAGTAAATTCTCTATTAAAAATGATCATTAATTTTTCAATATAAAGTTTCATGATTTTCCTATTTTGTGATTTTTCTGAATATTGAATCTAAATTCCCCTTTTTATTCTTTAGGATGTCTTTTGTCTCCTTATTTAAGAGTACTTTCCCCGAGGAAATAATGATAGTCCTAGAACATACAGCTTCAACTTCTTCAAGAATATGAGTCGAAATAATAATTCCTTTATTTTTAGAGATTGATTTAATTAGTTTTCTCATTTCAAATTTTTGATTTGGGTCTAATCCATCCGTTGGCTCATCTAATATCAAGATATCAGGATCATGAATTAAAGCTTGTGCAATTCCAACTCTTCTTTTGTACCCTTTAGATAATGTTTCAATTATTTGATTTTGAACCTCTGAAAGATTTATATCTTTAAGCATTATTTCTAATCTTTTTTCAAGAAGTTCATCTTTTAAATCTCTCATTTTACCAACAAAATATAAAAATGATTTAACAGTCATATCTGAATAGGATGGAGCACCTTCTGGTAGATAGCCGATAATAGATTTTGCATTTATTGGATCTTTTGAAAGATCAATTTTTTTAATTTCAATTGATCCAGAATCAGCTTCAAGAAATCCAGTAAGCATTTTCATTGTTGTCGATTTACCAGCTCCATTAGGACCTAGAAACCCGATAACCTCTCCAACATTTAATGAAATGCTAATATCTGAAACAGCATTAATATTACCAAATGACTTGTATAAGTTTTTTGCTTCTAATAAATTCAATATATCCTCGATGGAAGTTTAGATTTATGATATTTAATAAAATTAAATTTTTTTTCAAGTTAAATAAATTAAAAATTATCTAAATTTGGGCACTCTGGCTGACCAAATTCTTTCTCAAGTGCTAATCCTATCTCTATTGCCTTGCTATCATTTCCATTAGCACATAAAACCTGTAGACCCACTGGTAAGCAAGTATTGGTTTTATAGTCATTACAATATTTTTGAATAGGGTAGCTTATACCACATAAGTTAAATAAGTTGCCTGGTTGAGTGTTGGCAGAGGAAAGTAAACTTCTGTCATGAAGTTTTCCGTTTATTTCACAATCTTCAACCTTCATTGCTCTCATTACTGTAGTTGGAGAAATTAAAGCATCATAATCCTTAAAGAAGTCTGAAGCCATTATTTCTAATTCTTTTAATCTATGTTTAAATTTTAAATAGTCTGCTGATTTAACATCTAATCCAACCTTAGCCCTTTTAGCTGTAACAGGATCCATATTATCGCAATTCTCTAAAAACCTTTTTTCTCCAAAAGCATAGATAATTTCTGATCCTACTATTGGGGGGAAAAGATTAACTCTTTCCAAAGCTTCAGGGATATCTAGTTCAATTAAGGTTGCTCCTTTTTCTTTTAATTTTTCACAAATTTTTTCATAAGCATTTTGAACTTCTTCATCTAGGTCGTCTGTGAAAGGTTTACCTAATTTAGCCAACTTAAGATTATTAAGATGAATGGGTCCTAAATTTTCAGTCACGCCAGATCCATATGTTTCAAATATAGTTTTTATATCTTCAAACGATCTTGCTAATGGCCCTGGTGTGTCAAGTGTTGGCGATAGTGGAAAAATACCATCAGTAGGCCAAACATCCTTTGTAGTTTTTAAACCAGCTATGCCCGTTAAAGATGCAGGTATTCTTACGGATCCCCCCGTATCGGTACCAATTGCAAATGGTACTAAACCAGATGCAACTGCGACTGCAGAGCCACTACTTGATCCACCTGGAATTCTATGAGTTTCTAAATCCCAAGGATTCCATGGTGTACCTCTATGTTTATTTAGGCCAGTTGCTCCAAGTGCAAATTCGACTGTATGCGTTTTTCCTATAACAACGCATCCTAATTCTTTAAGTCTTTTTACAAGACTGCCTTCTTTACCAGTAATGTCATCGGAATTAACTATAGATCCGTTTGTTGTTGGCATGTTATTAACAGAACAAATGTCCTTAATCGCTACTGGCAAACCCATTAGAGGGCCAAGGTCAACTCCTGATTTTAATAATTTATCAATAGCGATTGCGTTATTAATAGCTTTTTTTTCATCAATGAAAATGAAAGCATTCAATTTATCATTTACGGCTTTTATTCTATTTAAATAAGACGTTACAATTTGCTCACAATTAATTTCACTTTTTCTTAATTTTTTAGCAAAAGAGTTTATACTTATATTCAATAATGGGTCATTAGGTAGGTTAGACAATTATTTCTCCTTTTAATTTTTAAATTGATCTTTCATTGATTTAAAAATTCCTTTAAGCCTCGGTGAAGTCGTGCAGTCCGCTTCAAGAATAACATTTTCTTTCACATCAACAAACATTCCATCATATCTAATGGCTGGATATTTTGGATTTGCTCTTAGTTGAAGTTTTCTGTCTGACTTTAATCTTAATCTTGCAATATTATTTCTAAAAGGGACTATTATGTCAGTACCTGGTACAGTTACAACAAATGAGTCATCGTCTAACGAACATTTGTTATCTAATTTGACAGTAACAGATATCATTTTAACTTCTTTAAAAGCATTTTGTACATTTGGCATTCCAAACCATATTATTGCAAAAATAAATAATATTCCTAAAATACCAATTAGAATTTTTGCTATCATTTTCATTATAATTTATTATACACATAAATACGTAAAAAAAATTAATAAACCGTGAATATAAAATAAATTTATATATATTTGAATTAGTACATTATGTCAGAATTTGAACGAATAAATAGACTACCAACTTACGTTTTTCAAGAAGTAAACGACTTAAAAGCAAGGTTGAGGCATAAAGGAAAAGATATTATTGATTTTGGTATGGGTAACCCCGATATGCCTACACCAGATCATATACGTGAAAAACTTAAAGAAACAGTAAATAAACCTGGAACAGGACGATATTCTACAAGTAGAGGAATACCTGGGTTAAGGAAAGCACAAGTTTCTTATTATGAACGAAGATTTGGTGTTAAATTAGATCCAGATAAGGAAGTTGTAGTTACTCTTGGATCTAAAGAAGGACTAGCTAATCTTGCACAAGCAATTACATCTCCAGGTGATATAATTCTATCACCTAATCCTTCATATCCGATTCATCCATATGGATTTATTATCGCTGGAGCCTCATTAAGGCATTTACCAGCAATGGAAGATGGACAATTTAATCAAGAATTATTTTTAGAAAAATTAGATAGAGCTATTCGACATTCAGTACCTTCACCAAAAGCAGTAATTGTATCTTTTCCATCCAATCCAACTGCCCAGATTGTTGATTTGGGTTTCTATGAAGAAGTTGTAAAAATAGGATTGAAATATAATACATTTATTTTATCTGACTTAGCTTATGCAGAAATCTATTTTGGTGACAATCCCCCCCCTTCTATTTTACAAGTTAAAAATTCTAAGAAAATTTGTGTAGAATTTACATCTATGTCTAAAACGTATGCTATGGCAGGCTGGAGAATTGGATTTGCTGTAGGAAATAAAAATCTCATTGCTGCCCTAACTAAAATTAAATCTTATCTTGATTATGGTGCTTTTACTCCGGTTCAAGTTGCAGCAGCAACTGCTCTAAATGGTCCTCAACATTGTGTTGAAAATATTAGAAATACCTACAAATCTAGAAGAGACACTTTGATAAAATCTATGTCAAGAAGTGGATGGGAAATTCCAAAACCGGAAGCAAGTATGTTTGCTTGGGCACCAATCCCAAAAAAATACGAAAAAAAAGGATCTTTGGCCTTTTCAAAAGATTTAATGTTAAAGGGAAGTGTAGCTGTAGCTCCAGGAATAGCTTTTGGTGAGTATGGAGAAGGATTTGTAAGAATTGGTCTCGTAGAAAATGAACATAGGATAAGACAAGCAGCCAAAAATATAAAAAAACTTTTAGGGTAAAGAATTAAAAAAGTTTTTTAAATTTAAATCACTTTCAAGCTTATCTTTTGTAAGAAAGTTTCGCTTTTTCCAATTATTTTTCATAATCAAGTGGTGCCCTGGACTATTAATGCTCTCAACTGCTTTCAGTTGATCATCTGCAAATATAAAATTAGAAAACTTAGAACTTTCTTTAGAACCTAGTATTTTTATATCAATATTTGAATTTAAATCTAACAGGCCTACTATTTGCAGTTTTATATTAAGTTGATCAGACCAAAACCATGGCACAAAATTATATTGTTCTTTCATACCAAGGATATTTTTTGCAACTGTTTTAGCTTGATCTGTTGCATTTTGTATCGATTCTAATCTTACTTCTTTTGAATAGTAATCAAAAAAACAACAATCTCCAATTGCATAAATATCATCTATATTAGTTTCTAAAAAGGAGTTAACTTTTATTTTATCAAATTCATTTATTTTAATATTTTTGAATAATAAATCATCTGGTTGAGAACCAGCAGATATAAGTACCATTTCAGAATTTATTTTTGTATCATCAGATAAGACAACATTAATTCTAGATTTTTTATCAGATTTAAAAGATTTAAAAGATTTGTTGAATATGAACTTTATTCCAGATTTTGTATAATAATCTATTAGCCATTTAGATAGATCTTTAGATATAGATCTTCCCATTACATTTTCATTATTTTCAATTATTGTAACATCTTTATTTAATTGAATTGCTGTTGTTGCAATTTCTAATCCAATAAAACCCGCACCAATAATAGTGATAGTTTCAATTTCAGAAATTTTTTTTCTTATTCTTTTAGAATCTTCTAAATTTCTTAAAGAAAAAAAATTACCTTTTTGAAACTCTTTAGTATCTATTCCTAAAAGATTATTTTTAGATCCAGTGGCAATTACTAGCTTG
>QCNM01000005.1 GCA_003210115.1 SAR116 cluster bacterium AG-426-A06
GGAAAATTTCAAAATATTAAAAGAAATTGAACAAAAGGTCTTATGGTTATCTTGTTGGATGATACATAATGCTAATCATATTAGAGAAAATTTTGATGGAATTAAAGTTGGAGGCCATCAAGCAAGTTGCGCCTCAATGGTTTCCATGATGGTTTCTCTATACTTTGGTGTCTTAAAACCCGAAGATAGGGTTGCTGTAAAACCCCATGCAAGTCCAGTATTTCATGCAATACAATATCTGGCAGGATTACAAAAATTAGAGAAAATACAAAATTTTAGAGGCTTTAATGGTGCACAATCCTATCCGTCTAGAACTAAAGATATGGATGATGTAGACATCTCCACGGGTTCAGTTGGTCTTGGTGTTGCAATGACAAGTTTTCTTTCTCTAACTCAAGACTATATTAGAAAGAAAAAATTTAACAAATATCAAAACAAGGGAAAGATGATTGCATTAGTTGGTGATGCAGAACTTGATGAAGGTAACATATATGAGTGTCTGCAAGAAGGATGGAAACATGATTTAAGAAATGTTTGGTGGATTATAGATTATAATAGACAATCTTTAGATGGTGTAGTTCACGAGGGATTATGGGAAAAGATTGATTCTGTTTTTAAATCTTTTGGTTGGAATGTTGTTGTAATAAAATATGGTGAGTTACAACTAAATGCATTTAATGAACCAGGTGGAGAAAAATTAAAAGAATGGATAGATAATTGTCCTAATCAACTTTATTCTGCATTAATTTTTGAGGGTGGTATAGCGATCAAAGAAAGAATATTAGATGATATTGGTGATCAAGGAAATATCTCTAAACTTCTTGATAGTCGTACCGATGATGAATTTTTAGAATTGATGACAAATCTAGGAGGGCATTGTATTAAATCACTAAAAAATGCTTTTGATACAATCAAGGATGATAAACCTACTGCATTTTTAGCTTATACAATTAAGGGATGGGGTACACCTCTTGCAGGTCATAAAGATAATCATGCCGGCTTAATGACAAAATCTCAGATGAATGATTTTAAATCTAAAATGAAAATTAATGAAGGTGAAGAATGGAATGATTTTTCAAAAGATAATAAAGAAATTCATAATTTTATAATAAATAATTCATTTCAAAAAGCTGGATTTAGAAGATTTAAATCTGAAAAAGTTTCTGTAGACAAATTAAAACCACTTAATGAGACCAAAAGCTCTACGCAAAATGCATTTGGAAAATTATTAGATCTGTACTCAAGGTTAAATAGTGAATTTTCTAATAGAATATTAACAACATCTCCTGATGTTTCTGTGTCTACTAATTTAGGACCTTGGGTAAATAGAGTTGGATTATTTAGTAGAGAAGAAAGTCAAGATACATTTAAAAAGAGACAAATTCCATCTGTTCAAAAATGGGAATTTTCTCCTGAAGGTCAGCATGTGGAACTAGGTATAGCTGAAATGAATTTATTCTTAATGTTAAGTTCAGCTGGTTTATCACATGAATTTTTTGGTGAAAGATTATTTCCAATAGGAACAGTTTATGACCCATTCATATCTAGAGGTTTAGACGCATTGAATTATGCATGTTATCAAAACGCTAGATTTTTGTTAGTGGCAACACCATCTGGTATCACCCTAGCACCTGAAGGTGGTGCACATCAATCTGTAGGAACACCATTAATTGGAATAGGTCAACCTGGCTTAATTAGTTATGAACCCGCATTTGTAGATGAATTAGAAGTGATTTTAGATCATAGTTTTAATTATTTGCAGGATGAAAAAAATGGAGGGTCAGTTTATTTAAGATTAAGTACAAAATCTTTAGATCAACCAAATAGAAATTTAAGTCACGAAGAGATTGAAAATGTCGTCAAAGGTGGTTACTGGTTAAGGGAACCTGGACGCAGTCCAAAATTTATTATTGCTTATCAAGGAGTAGTTGCTGAAGAAGTCATTAGAGCATCAATTGTGTTGGGAGAAAAAGAAAGAGATTTCGGAATTTTATCAATAACATCATCAGATCTTTTATTTTCAGATTGGAAAAAATCTTATGATAATAAAAATAATTCAAATCATCTATCTCATATTGAAAATTTATTTAAAGGTTTACCAAGTGATTGCAATATAATTACTCTTATAGATGGTCATCCTTTGACTTTATCATGGTTATCTGGTGTAAATGGAAACCCCTTAAAATCACTAGGTGTAGATGAATTTGGACAAACTGGAAATTCATTTGAACTATACGAGCATTTTGGGATTGATAGTAGAACTCTTGTAGAAACTGCCATTAAATAGATTATTTGATAGTATCTTATTAAATGATTTGATAGATTTTATATGGAGGAAGTTATGAGATCTTATCAAGTAACAGAATTTGGAAAACCATTAGAGTTAAAAGAATATGAAAATCCAATACCAAAAGGAACAGAGGTATTAATAAGAATTATTGCCTGTGGTGTTTGTCATAGCGATATTCACTTAACTGATGGATTTTTTGATCTAGGGAATGGAAAAAGAATTACTCTTGCCGATAGAGGAACAAAACTACCATTCACACCTGGCCATGAAATTACAGGTGAAGTTCTTTCAATTGGAGAAGATGTTAAAGATATAAGTATTGGTGACAAAGGAATAGTTTTTCCTTGGATAGGTTGCCAAGAATGCAATGCTTGTAAAGAAAATAATGAAACATTATGTGAGGCGCCAAAATATTTGGGTGCAAGATTAAATGGAGGATATTCAAGTCATATTATAATTCCTCATGAAAGATATCTTGTGTCATACGGCAAAATAGATCCAGCTCAAGCAGCACCATATGCATGTTCTGGACTAACATCATACAGTGCTTTAAAAAAAATTCCAAAAACCAAAAAAGATGAATTTATAGTTTTAATAGGAGCTGGTGGTGTAGGAACAAATGGTATATTACTATTACCACATATTCATGATGCAAAAATAATAGTTGTTGATACAGATCCAGTTAAGAGAGAAAATGCTAGAAGCAATGGAGCTAAACATTGTTTGTCTCCAGAAGAAATGCATGAAAACTTAAATGATTTTAATGGAAAAATTGCTGGAGTAATAGATTTCGTTGGAAATGAAAAAACTGCAAATTTAGCTCTATCAATTGTCAAAAAAGGTGGAACATTTGTAATTGTAGGATTATATGGTGGTTCTTTGTCAATTTCATTACCTCTTATTCCTATGAGATCAATCAACATTAAAGGTTCTTATGTTGGAGAATTGAGAGAGCTCAAAGAATTAGTTGAATTAATAAATTCAAAAAATGTAGGATTAATTAAAGTTACTAAGCAGGATCTTAATACAGCAAATGATGCTATGAAAAAACTTAGAAATGGAGATGTAGATGGAAGAATTGTTTTGGAGCCATAATCATGTCTGATAAAAAAAATGTAGAACATAATTACGATGATCACAACCACCACAACCATCATGATCATAGCTTATTACCCGAAGAGCCAGAATTAAGAGTTAAAGCTATTGAAACCCTTTTGCTAAATAAAGGCATTATAAACTCTGATACAGTTAATGAATTAATCGATACTTATGAAAATAAGATTGGACCAAGAAACGGTGCTAAAGTAGTTGCAAAGGCTTGGGTTGATCCAGAGTATAAAAAAAGGCTTTTAAAAAATGCTACTAAAGCAATTGAAGAACTTAGTTATACAGGAAGGCAAGGAGAACACATGGTTGTTGTTGAAAATACGCCAGAGGTTCATAACGTTGTGGTTTGTACATTATGTAGTTGTTATCCATGGCCTGTATTGGGTATTCCACCAACATGGTATAAGTCTGATGAGTATAGATCTAGAACAGTAAGAGAGCCGAGAAAGGTTTTACAAGAATTTGGTTTAGAATTAGATTTAAATACACAAATAAAAGTCTGGGATTCAACTTCAGAAATGAGATATTTAGTTTTGCCAATGAGACCAGTTGGAACAGAACACTTATCTGAAAATGAACTTGAAAGTCTTGTTACTCGTAACTCAATGATTGGAACTGGATTACCGGAGATGCCAAAGTGACTAGAATACATGATATGGGAGGAAGATTTGGGGATGGTCCAATACCGTTAAAAAAAATTGATGGTAAGGTGGTTGATGATGAACCTGCATTTAAAACAGATTGGCATGCAAAGGCTTTTGCTATTACAGTTGCATCTGCATCAGTTGGAAAGTGGAGTATAGATAAAGGTAGATTTTTTAGAGAGTCACTTCCTCCAAAAGATTATGCAAAATTTGATTATTATGAAAAATGGTCTTCTGCATTAATTAACCTTTTGGTGGAAAGAGGGTTAATAAATAGAGAAGATTTAATTGATATTACAAAAAAGGCAAAGGAAAATAATTTAAAAGTTAGCCAAGTTACTGATGAGCATCAGGATGTGTTAAAAGCAAAAGATGTTGCGATCACCTTAGGTAGAGGTGGTCCTTCAGCAAGAGAGGTACTCCATTCTCCAAAGTTTAGGGTTGGTCAAGAAGTAAGAACAATAAATTACAGTCCTAACAAAAATATAATTGGAGGACATACAAGGCTACCCATTTATGCCAGAGGAAAAAAAGGAACGGTTATTTTACATCATAAAGGTCATGTTTTGCCAGATGCTAGTGCTCATGATTTAGGAGACTCTCCAGAACATCTTTACACTGTTGAATTTTTATCTACTGAATTATGGGGTGAAAAAGATGGTAATCAAAAGGATACCATATGTATTGATTTATGGGAAAGTTACTTAATATGATAAATCAAAATGATTTTGACTTTAAATCATTTGAAAAACCATGGCATAGTCAAATTTTTGCTATATCGGTCTCTTTATCTGAAAATAAAGTTTTTGAATGGAGTGAGTTTTCAAAAGCACTAGCTGATCAAATTAAGATAGATAAGACGGAAAAACAAAATGGTAGTGATGATTATTTTTTTTCATGGATAAAAGCACTAGAAAACTTAATAATTAAAAAAGATATTGTGGATCAATCTAACTTAAATATGACTAAACAAAAATGGAAAGACGCTTTTTTAACTACTCCACATGGTCACCCTGTAAAAATAAATTAAAAGAAGAGGTAATAATGACAATTAAATGTAAGGCTGCAGTAATTAGAAAAAATGACTGTGACAAACCATATGCAAACAGTAAGCCCTTGTCTATCGAAGAAATTTCAATTGATAATCCTAGAGATAATGAAGTTCTTGTCAAAGTAAAAGGTGCAGGACTTTGTCATTCTGATTTGTCTGTAATTAATGGCTCTAGAATAATGCCACTTCCTCTTGTGATTGGTCATGAAGGGTCAGGAGAAGTCGTAGAAACTGGAAATGCAATCAACGATGTTAAAGTTGGTGATCATGTTGTGTTTCAATTTTCACCTAGTTGTGGAAGATGTAGAAGGTGTCTTGAGGGAAGGCCACAGGTTTGTGAATTAGCAGCAGCTACAAAAGGAAAAGGTGAATTAATGTCTGGTGGTAGTAGATTAAAATCTTTAAATGGTGAAAGATTAAATCATCACACTGGTATTTCTTGTATGTCTGAGTATGCAGTAGTTGATAGAGGATCTGTTGTGGTAATTGAAAAGTCAATTTCTTTAGATGATGCTGCATTATTTGGTTGCGCTGTTATGACAGGAGTTGGTGCTGTAATAAATACTGCAAGAATAAGAGGCGGTGATTCGGTTGCAATATTGGGGTTAGGTGGAGTTGGTTTAAATGGAATTATGGGTGCAAAGCTTGGTGGAGCAGAAACAATTATAGGAATAGATATTGATGAAACAAAATTTTCAAAAGCAAAAGAATTAGGTGCTACTCATTGTATGAACCCACAAAACGAAAATTTTGTTGAAGAAGTGATAGATACAACTAATGGAGGAGTTGATTTTGCAATTGATCTTGCAGGCGTCATGTCCGCAATGGATTCTGCTTATAAAATAATTAGATATGGTGGTGCAGTTGTCACAGCTGGATTAACTCCAGTTAATACTCAATTCAGTTTTAATCATAGTGATTTAGTAGCTCAAGAAAAATCTATATTAGGAAGTTATATGGGGTCATGTGTTCCTATTAGAGATGTACCCAGATTTTTAAATTTATTCAAGCAAGGAAGATTACCGGTAGATAAATTAATTGATGATAAAATAGGCTTTGATCAATTAAATGAAGGTTTTGATAAATTAGATTCTGGTAAAGTTGTTAGGCAAATACTTGTACCATAAGAGTTTATATCATTTTCCAGTTTTTATAAAAAATACCGCGAGATTTTTTTAAAAGGAACCCTACAGAATTCAATAATGACATTATAACGAAGTTTGAATAACTAGGTCTTACAATATCAATAAAAGCACAATATCTCAGATTATCCTCTTCATTAAAACTTTGATGAATTAAAGTATCATCAAAAATAAATAAAGGGTTATTTTTCCAAATATTTATCGTGCCATCAGCTTCAATATAAGATCCATTTTTTTTAACTTTGTTAAAATTGTATAGTAATCTATAGGTCAATCTTAATGGTCCAAAATGTCTTGAAGTTGATGTTTTTTCTCTAAATAAAGAGACACCTATAGTTTTTACGTATTTAAAATCTTTTGAAAAATCATCAATACTTTCATCTAAATTTTTTCCATACCATTTATAAAATAACATTGTTCTGTTATCTTCACTTTGACTAAATCTTTTTTCAATTTTCTTTTTATTTTGATCAAATAACTTTTTAACTGTGTTAATTTCATTTTGAAATTCATCAGGAAAATTTTCAATTTTGAAAGAATGGAGATTTCTATGAGAGATTAAGTCTGCAAATAAATTAAGAGGAGATATAAGAAATGTTAATATACCTTTGCCAATGAAGTATTCTTTGATTAATTTTAACTCCATTGTTTTGTGTCGTGATACATCAATTAAACCGCAGATAATCCAAAAAGGAATTAATGCAAAGATGCCAATAATTGAATTAAACAAGATAAATGAAAAAATTAATATTAAAAGTAAAAAAAATTTCAGTGCAATATACATTTTAAAAAATAATTAGTTATTTTATCTTAATAATCATTTATCTTAATAATTATAATATTTCAAGGAGTTACTTATGCCAAGTTTTGATATAGTTAGTAAAGTTGATTCACCTTCTGTTGATAATGGTGTAAATGGTGTAACTAAAGAAATTACCACCAGATACGATTTTAAAGGTAGTTCTTGTCGAATTGAAAGAAATGGAGATGAAATTACTATAAACGCTGATGATGAATTAAAAAGAAAACAAATGGAAGATCTATTAATAACTCATTTAACTAGAAAAGGAATTGATACTAATTGTCTAGAGTTTCAAAAAGCTGAAGCTTCATCTGGCAATACAATTAGACAAAAAGTTATTGTAAAGCAGGGAATAGACAGAGAAATTGCTCAAAAAATTATTAAGGAGATCAAAAGCTCTAAAACGAAAGTACAAGCATCTATTCAAGGTGATGAACTAAGAATTTCTGGAAAAAAAAAAGATGATTTACAATCTACTATTCAACTGGTAAAAAATATGTCAATTAAATTTCCATTACAATATGTAAATTTTAGAGATTAATTGATTATTATTTCAGCTCTACCATCTCTTTTTTTCCAAGATTTATTTTCAATTGATTGATAGAAGCTTGCTAATTGTTGATTAAATAAAGCAGGCTCTTCAAGATTAATAGTATGGCCTGTTTTTGGAACAACAAAGAGTCCAGAAGTTGAAATAGTTCTTTTTAAGTAAACTCCAACTTCTATGCACATATCATCTTCATCACCATTAATAATCAAAGTTGGAGTTTCAATTTTCGCAATTTCATCAGTTAGATCATATAAATTTGGACGTTTACTTTGAACACCCAAAAGTGTATTTGCTGAACCTGTTTGGTCATGAGCGATTAACATATCATTAAACTTTTTCCAGCCATTATAGTCTTTATTTTGAAATTGAACCCTTGAAGGTCCAAGCGCATATTCTGATCCCACAATTTTCATTCCTCTATTCAAAATATCCTTTGCTGTATTTTCTGAGACTATGGAAAAACCTTCATCATTTTGACTATTTTTTGGCTTTGCACCATATCCACAACCGGCAATACAAAGACTTAAAGCTAGATTAGGACAGTTGATACCAAAATGAAGTGTTGCAAATCCACCCATTGATAAACCAACTATATGAGCCTTTTTAAGATCTAGACCTTCTACTATATCTCTAATATCTTGCCATGCTCTTTCTTGACTATACATATTGATATCATTAGGTACATCTGATGGTGTATATCCGCGAGCTGAATAAGATATACAAGTGAAGTTTCTTGAAAAAAAATTAATCTGTGGCTCCCAACTTCTATTATCACCAGCAAATTCATGAACAAAAATTATAGGTATACCTGATCCAGTTTTTTCATAATATAAATTTATTCCATCTGATGTTTTTAAATATGGCATATTTACCTCCAATATTAGAATTATAGTTGAAAAAAATTGGATTGAAAGCCACAATAAATTGAAAAAAATAACTATTATGACTGTCTTTCAAATTCTAACAGCTGAATTACCAGCTATAATTTTAACACTTAAACTATCTTTAATTACTTGCTTTTTTTTATTTTTAATTGGAACACCGTTAGCTCTTTTACTAGCTTATAAAAAAAATAAATTTAATACTTTTCTTGAAAGTATTTTTACATTGCCTTTAGTTTTACCCTCAACTGTAATTGGCTTTTACCTTTTAGTATTTTTTAATCCTGATACAATTTTAGGGAAGTTTTTTATTTTATTAACTGGTGAACAATTAGCTTTCACATTTCAGGGTTTGGTATTAGCTTCAATTATTTATTCTTTACCATTTTGGATACAACCCTTACAAAACTCAATTGAAAAAGTAGACAAACGATTAATTCAAGCTTGCACAAATATGGGTTCTAGTAAATCAAGTATCTTTTTCGAAATTTTATTACCTATGTGTAAGAAAGGTTTTCTTACTTCTTTTATATTATCTTTTGCTCATACTATTGGAGAATTTGGAATTGTACTTATGGTAGGTGGAAATATAGACGGGCAAACAAGAGTTTTATCTATTTCAATTTATGATAATGTTGAGCAGCTAAGTTACCAAAATGCACACGTTTTATCATTATTTCTGATATTATTTTCTACCATTGTTTTGTTTGTCATATATTTTATTAATAATAAAAATGCTATTGGACTAAAATCGTGAAGTCTATAAGTGTTAAATTAAATGGAAATTTTTCTGCATTGTCATTCGATTTTAAACATGAGTTTGATAGTGGGATTACAACTTTACTTGGCCATATAGGATCTGGAAAATCAACTATAGTTGACTCAATTTCAGGTTTTAATAGACAATTAAAAAGCATAGTTAATATCAATGGAAATATTTTTGATTCTCATATTCCATCAAAAATAAATTTAAGACCAATTTCTGTAATGTTTCAAGATACAAGATTAATTCCTCATATGAATGTAAAGGAAAATATTTCATTTGCTTTAAAAAAATCAAAAATTAAAAAAACAAATTCTGAAAGTCTTGATGTAGAGCATGTAATTCAGTCTTTGGGTATAAAAGAATTGTTAAATAAATTTCCTGATCAATTGTCTGGTGGTCAAAAGCAATTGGTAAACTTATGTAGGACATTAGCTATTAAATCAGACTTTATAATTCTAGATGAACCAATGTCATCTTTAGATATTAAAAATAAAGCTACTGTTCTTTCATTATTAAAAGAAATTAATAAAAAATATGAAATTCCAATTTTGATAATCTCTCATTCAATAGAGGAGATAGCTCAAATTTCAGATAATGTAATTATTCTAGAAAAAGGCAAAATAGTTACATATGGTAATTTATCACAAATTTTTTTAAATAAAGAATTTACAAATATCTTTGGTAAATTTGAGAGTAGTTCCATTTTGGAAGGTATAATTTCTGAAAAAGATTCATCTTTAAATATAACTAAAATTTTAATAAGTGGTTTTGAAATAATCTTGCCTGGTGACTTTAAAAAAATTGGAGAAAAGATAAGAGTTAGAATTAGGGCTAGAGATATTCTAATAAGTAAAAATATTAATTCAGATAGTATCACTGAAAATCAGTTGTTTGGTAATGTTGAAAAAATTAAAGAAGAAGATGATACAGCTTTTTCTGAATTAATAATAAAGATTGGAAATTCTCAAGATTTTCAATTGTTGTTAATTAGAATAACAAAATATCAATTTGAAAAGCTTAAAATCAAAAAAGATGATAAAATATATATTTTATTTAAATCGACATCATTTGATAGGCAGGCAATAATTTAGAAATTAAACTTTTTCAAGAATGACTGCGGATCCTTGACCAACACCAACACACATAGTGCATAAAGCATATTTTAAATTGTTTGACTCTAGTTCTTTAGACGCTGACAAAACTAATCTTGTTCCTGACATGCCTAAAGGATGACCATAGGCAATAGCACCTCCATTTGGATTTACTCTTGGATCGTCGTCTTGTATCCCTAATTCTCTTGTGCATGCTAAAACTTGTGCTGCAAATGCTTCATTAATTTCAACGGTGTCAATTTGATTCAATTTAATATTTGATTTTTTTAAAACTTTTTCGGTTGCTGAAACAGGCCCCATTCCCATAATTCTAGGTTCAACACCTGAGCTTGCAGCATTAACTATTCTAGCTATAGGTTTTAATTTATTTTTTTTTATAGCATCCTCGCTTGCAATTATTAAAGCAGCTGCGCCGTCATTAACTCCACTAGAATTACCAGCTGTTACCGAACCATCATTTTTAAAAGGAGTTGATAATTTTGAAAGCTTTTCTAAATCAGTTTTTCTAGGGTGTTCATCTTTATTAACTATTAAATCGTCTTTTCTTTTTTGTTTTATAGTTACAGTTAAAATTTCTTTAGAAATTCTACCATTTTCGATTGAATTAGCTGCTTTAATTTGACTTCTATAGGCAAATAAATCTTGATCTTGTCTTGTGATTTGAAATTTTTCAGCCACATTTTCAGCTGTCTCTGGCATAGAATCTATACCATAATTTGACTTCATTTTAGGATTTACAAACCTCCACCCAATTGTTGTATCATATATTTCAGCATTCCTAGAAAATGCAGAATCTGCTTTTGGCATTACAAAAGGAGCTCTACTCATGCTTTCTGCACCACCTGCTATTATAAAATCTCCTTCTTCAGCTTTAATCATTCTTGCACCAGCTATCACAGCTTCCATGCCCGATGCACATAATCTATTCAATGTTATGCCTGGTATACTTTCAGGAAAATCAGCAAGTAACAAAGCCATCCTAGCAATATTTCTATTATCTTCACCTGCTTGATTTGCATTCCCAAAAAAAATTTCATCTATACTTTCCCAGTCAACATCTTTCAAATCATCTTTCAATTTTTTTAATGGTAATGCAGCTAAATCATCAGTTCTGATTGTGGATAATACTCCACCAAATCTTCCTATTGGAGTTCTAATACCTTCGCATATAAACGCTTCTTTCATATCATTCCTTAAGTTATAAAATTTGTTATAAGAGGAGAATCAGAAGATTCCCACACTTTATATTTTTTCATAATATCATTAAATTCAAGACTTTCTACAATAAATGAATACCAATAATTAAGTTGAGATAAATTTAAATTTTCAAACCATATATGATCTACATTACGAAACTGTCTTACGAATGGGAATATGCAATAATCTAAATAGTTAAGTTCATCACTTGAAAGAAATTTTGAATATTTTAATTTACTATTTAATAGAATTAGATATTTAACATTTTCGTTTCTGTGATGAATAGGATTAATTCCTTCATATCTTGTTGGATATTTATAACGATCTAGATGCATTTTAAAGTCATTATCGCAAAACGATAAAAGGTTTTCAGGATCATGTAATTCAAAAACTCCATTTTCTTTGGATTTTAAAGACCAATTTACTATATCTAAGCTTTCCTGAATAATTATTTCATTAGAAATAACTAATATAGGCACTGTTCCATCAATTGAAGCATTAAGGAATTCTTCAGGTTTTTTTTTTAATAATATTTCTCTTAATTCTACTTTTATTCCTGACAACCTTATAGAGAAGCGAGCTCTCATAGCATAAGGACAACGTCTAAAAGAGTATAAGATTGGATATCTATATAAAGTCACAGTATTAAAATATATTCTAAAATTTTAATTTATAAAATAATAAAATAATTACGATTTATTGAGTTGTTTTTGCGTCTCCGTCAGCATTTAAATATTCATTTAAATGTCCTTTTTTTGACAGTTGGTAAATCGTGTTCCAAAGTGAAGGGGGATAATTCTCTCTAATATTTTTAATCATATGTAAAATATGTTTTTCGGTAAAATGATTATTTTTATTTTTAATTTTATAAAATGGAAAAGGTATTATTTGTGCCATATTTTACTCCGTTGTGAAGCAATTGCAATTTACTTGCCGAAAATACAAATAATTAATTTTTTTGTAATGTTTTTATGTGTTATACAATCATTATGAAGAATACTCAATTTTTAAGATCCACAAAAATAGTTGCAACGCTTGGTCCATCATCAAATACAGAAAACAAAATAAAAAAACTTATTTTTGCTGGTGTTAATGTTTTTAGATTAAACTTTAGCCATGGTTCACATGAAGATCATCTAAGCACAATAAATATAATACGTCGTATAGAAACTAAGTTAAAATTACAACTTGGCATTTTAGCAGATTTACAAGGTCCTAAATTTAGAATTGGTAAAGTTGAAGATAACGTTAAATTAAAAGTAAATGATCTATTTATATTAGATCAAGACAAAAAAATTGGTTCAAGAAAAAGAGCTTACTTAGGACACAATGAAATTTATAAATCTATTAAAATAAACTCCATAATATTAATTGATGATGGTAAAATAAAATTAAAAGTATTATCCAAAAAAAAAGATATATTAAAAACAAAAGTTTTAGTAGGTGGCAAACTTTCTAGCAATAAAGGTGTAAACTTTCCAAACTTAATTTTAGATACAAAACCTATAACTGCAAAAGATAGAAATGATTTAAATTTTATTTTAGAAAATGAAATAGATTGGATAGCTTTGTCTTTTGTTCAAAAAGTTGATGATGTAAAGTATGTAAAAAAAATTATTAAAAATAAAAAACCACTTATCTCCAAAATTGAGAAACCTTCCGCGCTAAATGATTTAGATCAAATAATTGAATTGTCAGATGGTATTATGGTAGCAAGAGGTGATTTAGGTGTAGAATTGCCACCTTCTAATGTCCCAGGTATCCAAAAAAATATAATAATGGCTTGTAGAGTTTTAGGTAAACCAGTTATTGTTGCAACACAAATGCTTGAATCAATGATAAATACTCCAGTTCCTACAAGAGCCGAAGCTTCAGATGTGGCAACTGCAGTTTTTGATGGGGCAGATGCAGTTATGCTATCTGCTGAAACTGCTGTTGGTCAATATCCTGTTGACACAGTAAATACCATGTCAAATATTTTAGAAGCAACTGAAATGCATATTAAGTTACACCCACATGATTCTCCAAGAGCTTTAAAAAAGGAAAACTCAATATATCATGCTGTTTCAAATGCAGCCGTAAATTTAGCAGAAACAGTTAATGCAAAAGCTATTGTAGCTTTTACGGCCTCTGGAAAAACTGCTTTTAGAATTAGTAGAGAGCGACCTGACTTACTTTTGATCGTAATGACACCTGAAAATATAGTTAGAAGAAAACTATCTCTATTATGGGGTGCAAGATCATTTCTTAGTAAAGTTCAAGGATATGAAGCAGCAATTAAAGAGGCTAGACAAACAATAAAAATAAATAAACTAGCAAAGGTTAATGAGAATATAATTGTAGTAGCAGGCATGCCGTTTGGGATAGAGGGCACTACGAATTCAATTAGAGTTGTAACTATTTAGTTTTCTTTTTACCAACAAAAGCTTCAATTATTTGATCTGGATCAGAAGGAGGTTCCCCAATCTCAATTTTTTCGACCACTTCCATTCCAGTTTCAACTTGTCCCCAAACAGTATATTGACCCGTTAAATGACCACAGCCATCAAAACAAATAAAAAATTGACTATCTCCACTATCTGGGTTCATTGATCTTGCCATGCCAACAGTACCGTATTTATATTCATAGTCAGAGAATTCAGATTTTAAATTTTTACCGGATCCGCCTGTTCCATTTCCAAGTGGGTCACCTGTTTGAGCCATGAAACCCTCTATAACTCTATGAAAAATAATTCCGTTATAAAATCCAGATGAGACAAGTTCTTTTATCCTCTTTACATGATTGGGTGCTATTTTTGGTAAGGTTTTTATTATTATTGAACCTTTAGAAGTTTTTAGAGTAATAAAATTTGATTTTGAGGCTTTAACTGTTTTTGTAGACATAATTGTAAATAATATAATTGTTAATAATTTAATGTTTAGTTGAAAAATTTTTCTCATAATTACTTGATAAACTGAAGTGAAATAAAATCAACTTTTTTTTAAATTAGATCGTCAATTTGTTCATCAGTCAAATTTCCAGGAACTATTGTAATTGGGACTCGACTCTCAAAACTTGCATTCATAACAAAGTTTATTAGTGGCCCCGGATTACCAGTTTCTATAGAAGCTCCTAAGACAAGTACAGTAATTCTTTTTTCAGTATTAATTAATTTTATTAATTCGTCAGAAGTATTTCCTTTTTTTAGATAAGTTTTAGGTCTAGTTGTTCCTAGGTTTTCACAGTATGAACTTAGCTCAAGAAGTAATTTTTTGCTTTCTTGTTCAGCTTCATTTTCCATGATATTGCTAACTCCACCCCATAATTGACCTTCTAATGGTTCAATACATCTAAATAAAGCCACCTCTCCATTTGCAGTTGCAGCTCTTCTTGCTGCATAATATAAAGCTTGATGCATTTCGGAAGTGTTATCAGCGACAACTAAAAAAATTCTTTTGTGCGTTTTATATTTAGATTTGTTTTTCATAATTAAATTCTTCTAAAAATAAAATTTGTAAACCAACCAAAAAATAATGCCACTATAACAGCAATAATACCATAAATAGCTGAAAAATTTTGAGCAACATTATAAATGTTTGCACTTATTCCAGTTTTATCAATTTTAATCTTGCTTTTCTCCTGAGAAATAAGGTTACCTTTTCTATAATGTAATATTTTAACATCATACATCCCTGTAGAAACGTTTGAAGGTAGAGATAGAGTTTTTCTAAATAAGGTGTTTTTATTTAATTTAATTGAATTTTCTTCAATTTTCCAAAATTGTTTTTTTTTCATATTTCTTTTTAGCGCTTCATACCATTTTTTATCTAAATTTTTGTAATCGATTTTATTGTTCTTTAGTTCAAAATTATTAAAATCTAATTTTCTTTTTTTAATCTCACTTTTATTTGTAATTTCTTCAATTTTTCTATTTGAGGCTATGTAGTAATATTTAGGAACATTTGAGAATTTAACGCTTTCTGTAATCATCCATATTCCGAATTTTTTTTCTTTTTTATCAACTTTTATATTTCCTTTTTGACCAGTTACTACGACGATTATGTCATCATTCTTTTGTCCGTCGTAAGCACCAAAAAGTAATATATCAGCACCTGAAAATGTTGAAGAAATTTCTACCGTACTTTCTGATAAATCTGTTACTAAATTGTCTTTAGCAAAAACTGTAAAAGAATTTAAAGCAATAATAGTTATTAATAGAATTTTTTTGATTAAAGTTCTCATTGGATTACGCTAACTGAAAAAATATCTAATGGAATTGTAACAAGGTCTAAAATTAATTTTAAACCAACTAATAAAATTATAAACGAAAGAAAAAGCCTTAAATGTTCACCTTTCATTAAGTTTGAAAATTTAGAACCTATTTGTACTCCTATTACAGACCCAATTAGTAATATGAGCGCTAGAACAATATCAACTGTTTGATTTTGTGAGGCTTGTAAAATTGTAGTATTGGCAGCAACAAATATGATTTGAAATAAAGAGGTTCCTATCACTAATGAAGTGGGCATTCCAAGTAAATAAATCATTGCTGGTACAATAATGAATCCACCACCTATACCCATTAATGCAGCTAAAATACCAACTATAACTCCTATTATTAGAGGTAGGATAATAGATATATAAAGTTTTGACTTTCGGAATCTTGTCTTAAATGGTAATCCATGTAACCAATTATGCTGATGTAATTTGCCTCTATTAGGTTTACCTCTTTTAGTTTGAACGATAAGTTTAAAAGACTCTATAAACATTAGTGAACCTATAATAGCTAAGAATATCACATATGATAATTTTATAACTAAATCTAATTGTCCAATAGCATTCAAAATGTTGAAAATTAATACGCCAATTGAAGAGCCAATAACACCTCCGACAAGTAGTATTGTACCCATTTTAAAATCTACATTTCCGCTCTTCCAATGCGAAAGAACTCCTGATACTGAAGGCGCAACTAATTGATTAGCAACAGAAGCAACTGCAACAGGTGAGGGAATTCCAAAAAATATCATTAGAGGGGTTAATAGGAAACCTCCTCCAATTCCAACCATTCCCATTATTATTCCAACTAACCAACCTATCCCTAAAACAATAAAAGCATTGATAGGCTGTTCTGCAATAGGTAAATAAATATACATAGTCTAATTTAAACTCATACTATAATAATAGTGCAAGTAATAATAATTTATTTTATGTTAAATGAATGATGTTTTCTTTAAATCAAATTAAACAATGTATTGAAAATTGTAAAATTGCTGGAGATACAGAAAGAGATAGCAAAAAACTCATGTTAGCAGCAGTCATGATAATTTTTTCAATAGACAACCTTAAGAATAAGAACCAATTAATTATAATTAAAAAGAAAAATAATCTTAGAAAACACTCTGGTCAAATTGCTTTTCCAGGAGGAAAAAAAGAGAGTTTTGATAATAATTTGAAAACAACTGCATTAAGAGAAACTCACGAAGAAGTTAATTTAAAGAATTCAGATTTAGAAATTTTAGGAGAATTACCTTTTTTTTATACAGGAACAGGTTATAAAGTGAAACCAATAATTTCAAAATTAAATGACAATGTCTTTTTAGAAGAAACATTAAAGCCTGATTTAAATGAAATAGAAAAAATTTTTATTGCTGATGCAGAAGAATTGTTAAGTCCTGTAAATCACTTTAGAATTAAAGCACCTCAAAATTCATTGATGAACATGACTTGGAAAGTAAAATATAAAAATGAAAATATCTGGGGTTTAACAGCTAGATTATTAGTCACTTTATCAGCCGGATTTAACTTAAGGGAATATCCTCCATGCAACGATATATAATAATTTTAATTTGTTTACTTGGATCAGCAGTAATTTTTTATTTATTAAGTAAAATTTTAAAAAGACTTAAAATAAAAAATGCAAATTATTTGGGATTATTAACAAGTGTTATTTTTTTTATAACAACAATTATATTTTCTTTTTTATATTTTGAGCCTCATAATAATATTACTCTTAAATATACCCCACCAAAAATTATTGATGGAAAAATTGAAAAGGGAAAATTTAAATAAATAAATGGAAAAAACTGTAATAAAGTCTATTAATTTATTTAGCCATATTAAAAATGATGATGTTTTTAAAATTTTTGATTTAGCGGAAAAAAATAAGTTCAATATATGGATAGTTGGTGGCGCTATAAGAGATTTTTTCTTAAAAAAAAAAATAAATGATATAGACTTTGTTTTTGACATTAACCCTATAGAATTAGTTGATATTCTGAAAACTAATGAATTAGATTTTATTAGCTCATATATAAACTTTGGAGTGTTAATCATAAAATTAAATAATAAAGAATATACCCTTACATCACTACGAGAAGATTTTAAACAAGATGGCAGATATACAAAAGTAAGATATTTGAAATCAATTAAGAAAGACTGTTTAAGAAGAGATTTAACCTTCAATGCTCTTTACATGGATAGTAGCCAAAAAGTATATGATTTTAATAATGGATTAGAACACTTAGAGAATTCAAAAATAATTTTCATTGGTGATTTTAAGAAAAAGTGCCTGGAAGATAATCTCCGTATTATACGTTTTATCAGATTTTGTTCATTATTTAAATCTCCAGTATATCCAAGTGAATATACGAGTTTTTTTTTAAAAAATAGAAATTTAATCTCGAAACTGAAACATAAGAAAATATCTAATGAAATTGAAAAAGCTTTCAGTTATCACTATAAAGAAAATACTATATCAATATTAAAAATATTAAATATTGAAAGTTTTGTATTTGAAAAGTTTTGATTTTTGCTTCAAAAATGAAAATAGGTTAAATAATCTTCAAAACAGAAATTCATTTATAATGATAAATAAAAAAAAGCTTATAGAAAATATTTTAAATCAACCTCCTATAAATCAAAACACAGAGATTGATAAGAAGAAAACTTTAGCTGAAAATTGGTTTGTTAATTTAAGAGATCAAATTTGTAATGATTTTACAAAAATTGAGTACAATTTTAAAATAAAAAATAATAATTCTGAGAAAGTAACTGAGGTAAAATCTCCAATTTTTACACAAAAGAAATGGGATAGAGATGGAGGTGGTGGAGGGGTAATTTCTATTATGAAAGGGGATGTGTTTGAGAAAGTTGGCGTAAACATTTCTACGGTCTATGGAAAATTTTCAGATAAATTTAAGAGTCAGATCCCTGGTGCTGAAAAAACAGGTGATTTTTGGGCAAGTGGCATTTCTGTTGTCGCACATATGAATAATCCCTTTGTACCAGCAGCTCATATGAATACAAGGTTTTTAGTAACAGGTTTAGGTGAAAATAGAAAATTTTGGTTTGGAGGAGGATGTGATCTTACTCCAATGCTTCCAGATAAAAAATCTGCAATATTTTTTCATAAAAATTTAAAATCTATCTGCGATAAATATAATAAAGAATACTATGAAATCTATAAAAAATGGTGCGACGATTACTTTTTTCTTCCCCATAGGAATGAGGCTAGAGGAGTGGGTGGAATTTTTTTTGATTATTTGAATACTTTTGAATGGGATATGGATTTTAATTTTGTAAAAGACGTAGGAAAAACCTTTTTAGAAACATATTCAAAAATTGTTGATGAAAGGGTTGATCAAAAATTTAATGATGAAGAAAAAAACATTCAATTGGTTAAAAGAGGAAGGTATGTCGAGTTTAATTTATTATATGACAGAGGTACTATTTTTGGACTCAATACAGGTGGTAATCCTGAGGCAATTTTAATGAGTTTACCACCAAATGTTAAATGGGAATAAAAATTAAAAAATTCCAAATTTTTTACTAGAAAAAAATTTTATACGAGCTATATATATATTGTAAGGTATTTCAAAGAATGACGAATAAAAAAACCCCTGATGATAAAAATAAGAGAGATTTTTTACAAGTCTCTACTTACGCTCTAGGTGCTGTTGGAGCAGCCTCTTTTGTATGGCCTTTAATAAATCAAATGAACCCAGCTGCAGACACTTTGGCATTAGCATCTACAGAAGTAGATTTAGAACAATTGGAAGAAGGTCAAGCCATCACAGTTACATGGAGAGGTAAACCTGTATTTATTAGACATCGTACAAAAGAAGAAATAGCTTCAGCAAAGGATCAATTGTTAGATGGATTAAGAGATCCTCAAACAGATGACGAACGTGTTCAAAATGAAAAGTATATTGTACTTGTGGGTGTTTGTACTCATCTAGGTTGTGTTCCACTTGGACAAAAATCAGGTGACGTTAAAGGTGAATATGGAGGTTGGTTTTGCCCATGTCACGGTTCACATTACGATCATTCTGGAAGAATCAGAAAAGGACCAGCACCAACAAACTTAGAGATACCGCAATACTCATTTTTGTCAGATACATTAATTAAAATAGGATAAGATTATTAGGAGCTTATTAAAATATGTCTAAACCAAAATTTAAAAACCCTGTAGTCAATTGGATTGATTATAGACTACCAATATTTACATTTATGAATCATGAATTGAATGAATATCCAACACCCAAAAACCTGAATTACTTTTGGAACTTTGGTTCATTAGCTGGTATTACATTAGTTATAATGATTGTGACTGGTATTGTATTGTCAATGAATTACACAGCTCACATTGATTATGCTTTTGATTCGGTCGAAAGAATAATGCGTGATGTAAATCATGGTTGGTTGCTAAGATATATTCATATGAATGGAGCTAGTTTTTTCTTCATTGTAGTTTATATCCATATATTCAGAGGGCTCTACTATGGTTCTTATAAAGCACCAAGGGAGATATTGTGGATACTTGGAGTTTTAATACTACTACTAATGATGGCTACTGCTTTTATGGGATACGTTTTACCATGGGGTCAAATGAGTTTTTGGGGAGCAACTGTTATAACGAACTTATTTTCGGCTATACCATTAGTAGGCGAAAGTATAGTAACGTGGTTGTGGGGAGGATTTTCAGTCGATAATCCAACGCTAAATAGATTTTTTTCACTACACTTTGTTTTACCATTTGTAATCGTTGGTGTTGTTATTCTCCATCTAGTAGCACTTCATAGATTTGGTTCAAACAATCCTATTGGAATAGATGTACAAGGAAAACAAGATACAATTCCATTTCACCCATACTACACTATCAAAGATTTGTTTGGATTATCTGTCTTTGCTACTATTTTTGCAGCTGCAGTTTTCTTTTTTCCCAATTTCATGGGTCATCCTGATAATTACATACCAGCCAATCCAATGGTAACACCTGCGCATATTGTACCTGAATGGTATTTCCTACCTTTTTATGCTATTTTAAGAGCTATTCCTGATAAGCTTGGTGGTGTTTTATTTATGTTTGGTGCAATAATGGTCTTATTTGTATTACCATGGTTAGATAAATCTTCTGTTAGATCTAGTCAATTTAGGCCTTTATATAAACTATTTTTCTGGTTTTTAGTAATTGATTGTATCGCACTTGGGTATTTAGGAGCAATGCCTGCTGAAGGTATTTATGTTGTATTATCTAGATTAGCGACTGCGTATTACTTTTTTCACTTTTTAATTATTCTTCCTTTGCTTCCAAAAATAGAGAGCACAAGGCCACTTCCAATATCGATTTCGACACCCATTATTACAGCTTCCAGTAACGCAAGTACGGTGATGGCGATGAGAGAGAAGAAATAAATGAGGTTTAGTAAATTAGTATTATACTTTTTAATCTTATTTAATTTTTTTCTTAGTAAATTAGCTTTATCTGCGGGTAAAGCTATTGAGTACCCAGACAAAAATTGGTCTTTCTCAAGTATATTCGGAACATTTGACAAAGCTTCAGCTCAAAGGGGTTTTCAAGTTTATAAAGAAGTTTGTGCTGGATGTCATGGAATGAGATTAATCTCTTATAGAAACTTAGCCGCTTTGGGATATAATCAAGATGAATTAAAAGCGATTGCCTCACAATTTGAAATAACTGATGGTCCTAATGATGACGGAGAATTTTTCACTAGACCTGGAAGACCGAGTGATAAATTTGCTTCGCCATATCCTAATAAAAAAGCGGCAATTGCAGCAAATGGTGGAGCTTATCCTCCAGATTTATCATTAATAATCAAAGCTAGGCCAAACGGTGCAAATTATTTACATGCTCTTTTGAGTGGATATATAGAACCTCCAAAAAACATGAAAGTCCCAGAAGGTATGTATTATAATAAATTTTATTCTGGCAATCTAATAGCGATGCCTCAACCTCTTTACGAAGATGGAATTGAGTACTTAGATGGTACTAAAGCTTCTCCAGATCAGATGGCTATTGATGTAACAACATTTTTAGCTTGGGCCTCAGAGCCTGAACTAGAGGAAAGAAAACAATTAGGAATAACTGTTATATTATTTTTGATCGTTTTTTCGATATTGTCTTATTTTTCTATGAGACAAATTTGGGCACCAATTAAAAATAAGAACTAAATTAAGTTTTTGTTTAAAAACCCGACTGTTCTTTCAAATGCAATCCTTGAACAAACTTCATTGTATTGAGATCTATGGTCGCAATTAAATCCATGGTCAGCTGGATAAGTAAATAATTTAATGTCAGGATTTTTATTTTTAAATTTAAGAACGTCATCAATAGGGATGCCAGCATCTAACTCGCCAAAATGACACATAGAGGGACATTTTGTAGTTAATTTAGACGTAGGTATATCTCCACCATAATAAGCAATTGAACAGTTTATATTTGTTAATTCACATCCAGATCTATAAGCTAAAGAACCACCCCAACAATAACCTACAACGCCAACTTTTCCTGCTGATTTTACATATTCAACTGAGGATTTGATTTCATTCAAAGATAATAAATTATATTTCTCTTTTAGAATTCTTCCTTTACTAATATCATTTTTTGTGTAATCAAGTTCTATATTCTTGCCTTCTCGATCAAATAGTGAGGGAGCAATAGTTAAATAACCTTCTTTCATAAATTTTTTACAAACTTCACGTATATGTTCATTTACACCAAATATTTCCTGAATTACAACTAACCCTCCTTTTGGTTTAGTGTCTGGACGTGAAATAAAAGCATTAAAATTATGATTATCTAGAGTTTTTAATTCTATAGTTTCGTTCATTTTTCTCTCACCTTAAACATTAAATCTAAAATTGAAAATGTCACCATCTTTAACTATATAATCTGCACCTTCAATCCTTAATTTTCCAGCTTCCTTTGCTCCAGCTTCACCTTGGCAATTTAAGTAATCAATAGTTGAAATAGTCTCAGCTCTTATAAATCCTTTTTCTATATCTGTATGAATTTTACCTGCAGCCTTAGAAGCTTGTATGCCTTTTTCAATAGTCCACGCCCTTGCTTCTTTAGGACCAATTGTAAAAAAAGTGATCAATTCAAGAAGAGTGTAGCCAGCTTTTATTAATCTTGACAAACCTGTTTCTGAAATTCCTAGATCCTTTATAAATTCAATTTTATCATCATCATCTAATTGTGAGATTTCATATTCGATTAACGTTGAAATATAAATTATTTTATTGTTTTTATTGACAAATTTGGTTTCTAGTTCTTTGGTAAAATTGTTGCCGTTTGATAAATCATTCTCTGAAACATTACAAACAAAAAGTTCTGGTTTTGATGTTATTAAAAACAATTTTTTTATAATTTCTTTTTCTTTCTCATTTATATCTAATAATTCATTTATTTTTTTTCCATCAGATAGAGCTTTATAAAGTTTTTCCATTACACCATATTGGTATTTTAATTCTTTATCTTCTGTGCGTATTTTCTTTTTAAGATTATTCATTTGTTTTTCTAAGCTATTTAAATCTGAAAGTATGAGCTCTGTATCAATTATTTCCTTATCTGAAATTGGGTCTATAATATTATTGACATGCGTAATTTCTTTGTCTTCGAAACATCTTAAAACATGTAATATAGCATCAACTTCTCTAATATGTGATAAAAACTGATTTCCAAGCCCTTCCCCTTTACTAGCTCCTTTAACTAAACCAGCAATATCTACAAATTGAATTTGAGTAGGAATTATATTTTTTGATTCTGCAATTTTTGCTAATTTATCTAGTCTATCATCTGGGACTATTACATTACCTACATTTGGTTCTATAGTGCAAAATGGATAATTTGCAGCCTCAGCTGATGTTGTTTGAGTTAATGCATTAAACAAAGTTGATTTTCCAACATTTGGTAATCCAACAATTCCACATTTAAATCCCATTTATAAGCCTTAAAAAAATTATTTATTATTATTAAAACATTCAAATTCTTTTGAAATGAGATTTACTAAATTCTGTGATATAAAACTTAAATTTTTTTGTATTATATTTTCTTTTTCAATTTCAGTAAAGTCAGTTAAAACCCATTTCGAAACAATATGGCTTTTGTTTTCTATTCTGTCAACAAAAGGTCTGTCAACTCCCATTCTAATTCTGTGGTATGATGTTCCTATAAAATTGTCTATGGATTTTAGACCGTTATGCCCATTATGGCCACCACCTTTTTTAACTTTAATTTCACCTAATTTCAGATCTATTTCATCGTGAAAAACAAATACATTATCTATATCAATATTATAAAAAGATTTTATTTCTAATACACTTTCACCAGATAAATTCATATAAGTAGTTGGTTTTAGCAATATAACTTTATATGATTCAATTAAACCTACGGTAAAAGAAGATTTAGTTTTTTTTTTAAAACTAGGTAACTCATAATTTTTTGCTAAATGATCAATGACCATATAGCCAATGTTATGTCTATTATAGTAATATTTTGTACCTGGGTTACCTAATCCAACTAAAAGATACATATATGTATACTATTCTTCTTTTTTATCCTCAGTTTTCTCTTCAGTTTCCTCTGTTGACTGCTCATCAGTTGTTTCATCTTCGTCAGCATCAGACATTCCGCCTCTTGGGGCAGCGATAGTAGCAACTGTAAAATCACGATCTGTTATTGTTGGCGTGCAGTTTTCAGGTAAACTTATAGAGCTAATATGTATAGTATCACCAACATTCAGACCTTCTAAATCAACAGTAATTTTTTCTGGGATAGCTGTAGCTGGACAATTTAACTCAACTTGTGATCTTACTACATTCAAAACCCCACCAAATTTTATGCCGTTACATTTATCTTCATTTATAAACTCAACAGTAATACCCACATTGACATAAGATTTGTCAGTAACTCTTAAAAAATCAATATGTAAAGTATCTTCCGTCACTGGATGAAATTGGATATCTCTTGGTAAAACAAAGTGTTTTCCGTCATTGGTTTCAATATTAAAAAGTTGTCCAAAAATGCCAGGTTTTTGCATTAAAAAATACCATTCTTTTTTTTCTAAAGAAATTGGTATTGGTTTTTCCTTATTACCATAAATAACAGCTGGTATAAGATTATTTTTTCTAGCAAATCTGGCAGGCCCCTTACCAACCTTGTCTCTTAGATTTGCTTTTAAATCAATTGCTTCCATTTTCTAAAAACTCCATAAATAATTAATTGCCTTCAGGGGTGCAATAAGTAAGAATTAATAACCTTTTATTATTAAAATGAAAAGAAAAATATTAATTAATCAAACAAACTTGATACTGAAGATTCTGTATGTACTCTTCTTATAGCTTCCCCAAGTATAGTTGCTATCGAAATTTGTCTAATATTTGATGCTAATTTGATTGGCTCAGTTGCTTGAATAGAGTCAGTTGTAACTAAATTTTTCAAAGGTGAATTAAGGACCCTAGACACCGCAGATCCTGACAGCACACCATGTGTCACATATGCATCAACAGAAATTGCTCCAGCTGAAACTAAAGCTTGAGCTGCATTACATAATGTGCCACCAGAATCAACAATATCATCAACTAAAATACAATGATGTTTAGATACATCACCTATTATATTCATAACTTCAGATGCACCAGGTTTTTCTCTTCTTTTATCAATAATTGCAAGTCCAGCATTAATTCTTCTTGCTATAGCTCTTGCTCTTAATACTCCTCCAACATCTGGGGAAACAACTATAGTGGGGACATCTGAATATTTATCTTTAATATCTTTAGCAAAAACTGGTGCTGTAAAAAGATTATCTGTGGGAATATCAAAAAAGCCTTGTATTTGTCCTGCATGCAAATCCATTGTAAGAACTCTATCTGCACCAGCTGAAGTTATTAAGTTAGCTACAAGTTTTGCAGAAATTGGTGTTCTTGGACCTGACTTTCTATCCTGTCTCGCATAGCCAAAATAAGGAATTACAGCCGTTATTCTTTTTGCACTTGCTCTTCTTAATGCGTCTAATGTAACTAGTAATTCCATTAAATTATCATTTGCAGGATATGAGGTTGATTGTATGACAAACATATCTTCACCTCTAACGTTTTCCTTGACCTCAACAAAAACTTCCATATCAGAGAATCTTTTAACTTCTGCATCCACAAGTTTTAAATTTAATTCTTTTGAGATTGAATCAGCTAAGGGCAAATTTGAATTACAAGAAAGTATTTTCATGAACAAACCTTAAAGCAAAATTCTCTATATAAATAACATAATGAAACTACCAATAATTATTAAGAAAATAAAGATAATTAAATGTGGCATGATAAATTTATTTTAATCCTATAACTGATACTTGACGACCCGTTGCGTTCTTTAAGAGATCACTCTTTCTGTTTTGTGTAGTTCTTCTATAACTAAAAAAATTTTTATTCAAATACGTATCTGTCTCGACATCACTAATATTGTTTATTTCATTTAAATTTAACTTATGTTTTATGAATAAGGGTAAATTAAAAAAATATCTATTTGATTTTTCAAGAAGAATATTATTTTTTGATTTGTATTCAGTAGAATATTTAATTTTTAAAGCTAAATCATTGCCAATTTCATAGGAGTTTTGTTTAATTGTGGGGCCTATAATAGCAAGGATATTTTTCCTCAAACTTCCAATTTCAATCATCTTATTTATTGTATTTTCTATAACCCCATTAAGAGCGCCTCGCCAACCTGCATGACAAGCAGCAATAATACCATTATCTAAGTCAAGAAAAAAAATTGGAGCACAATCGGCAGTAAGTATTGACAAACCTATATTTTTTAAATTGGTGACAACTCCATCAACATTTAATTTAGAAGATAATTGTTTTTTATCTTCTAAAAAAAAAACTTTATTAGAATGAATTTGATTAATAAAAAAAAGATCATTTAAGCAAATCATATCTTTAACTAATTTTCTATTTTCTATAATATTTTCATAGGAATCTTGAGTGTTAAAACTACAGTTAAGACTATTATATGGGAAAGATGAAAAACCTCTTTCTGCTGAAAAAAAATTGTAATGAACGTTTTTAATTTTACTAAATTGATATTTTGTCATTTGTTTTTTTACAATTTAAAAATTGGCACAAGAAGATTTTTATTACTAAAACAATTTACTTTAAATATATCACCCATTTGTCTTTTTGAAACAAGTCTCTCATATCCAGAGAGTAAATCTCTTCTTTCAAATTCATTTGCATTTAAAGACAAATTTTCAATTCTTTTATTTATACCCATTTCCAATAAAAATTCTCTTTGTGTTTTAAACTGGTAATACTGTAAATTTTTAATTTCTACAATTTGTTCTATATTACTAAAGTCAACTAAAGATGAATAATCACTTTCACCGATTTTATTAAATAAATTACTTCTTTCATTTTTAAATACTGATTGAAGTGTATCACCATAAGGGTCGTTTTTACCATAATCAATTAACAAGTTAGCACCTTTATTCTTAAGAATTATGTCACAAATTTGATTTATATGTGATAATACAAAAGGTGAGTGTTCAATAGTTGTCTCCTCATTTAATTTATCAAAGTCTTTTTTGATAATATTTGATATAAAAGGAATATCTTGAGGTTCTAAAACTTGTTCATCGAAAAAAAAGTTGTTTTTATCAAGTCTTAAAATTTTTTTAGTATATATATTTTTTGTTTTATAAAATTTATATTGATTGATAGGAAGACAATCAAAAAATTCATTTGAAATAATAATTGTCGGATTATCATTTAGCTGATCCTTAATTTTAAAAATATTATTATACCATTTTAATTCGTGACCATATTGTTTTAAATTTTCCTTTTGATAGGATTTTAAAACTTTACTAAACTCTAATAGGTGGACTTTAATTTTTATATTTTCTTTTTGTTGAGAAAAAATTCTTAATATATCTTTCATTAAAGTCCCTTTTCCAGGGCCTAGTTCAAGTAAATTAATATTATGAAAATGATTTTCTTTACATAGTTGTAAAATCCATATACCAACGAGTTCACCAAATAATTGAGAAATTTCTGGTGCTGTTATGAAATGACCTTTTTTGCCAATTAATTCATTTTTTTTAAAATTAATTGAATTATAAAATCCAAATTTTTTATCATACAAAATAACATCTAAAAAAGTACAAAGATCAAGATAATTATTTTTTATCAATAATTCCTTTAGATGATTAATTAATTTGTTGTTCATTTAATTTTTTTACATAAACTAAGAGTACAATTCCAGAGGCAATCATGGGAACACATAACAATTGTCCCATAGATAATAAATTCCAAAACAAACCAATATGGGCATCAGGTTCTCTTAAAGTTTCAATAAAGAATCTAAAAATACCGTAAAGGATAAGAAAAAGACTAGATATTATGCCTGACTTTGATTTAAGGTTTGTAAAGAAAAAAAGACAATTTAAAATTATAAATAAAATTAACCCTTCAAAAAATGCTTCATATAATTGACTAGGATGTCTTGGTAATTCACCACCTCTTGGAAATATAATACCAAATGTGTGGTCTGTGACTTTGCCATATAATTCACCATTAATGAAGTTTGCAATTCTTCCAAGAAAAATACCAATTGGTGATACAAGACAAATAATGTCTGTTAAATCAAAAAAAGATTTATTATTTTTAGAGCTGAACCAACCAATAGAAATTATGATTCCAACCACGGCTCCATGGAATGACATTCCACCATTCCATATTTTAAGTATTTCAAATGGATTATAAAAATAAAATTCTAAATTATAAAAGAAAACATATCCTAATCTTCCCCCAATAATTATTCCTAAAATTAAATAATTTAATAAATCATAGACATCTTTTTTTGTTATATTTTTTTTATAAGTAATTATAAATTTGTTTATTAAAATTAAGCCAATCAAAATCCCAATTATATATGATAAGGAATACCATCTAACAGCTAGAGGACCAATTGTGAAAGCTATCGGATCAATTGCTGGAAAATTCATAATTTTTGTATATAAGTTGAATTAGTATAGTATTTATAATTAAATATAGATGATAGGTAGAAATATGAAAGACAAAAATTTTTTTAACGACAGTAAATCAATTGCATATGGAATTTTATCAACTTTTTCAGGTATTAAAAGTGAGATTGAAAATTTAATTAATATTAAAATTGAAAAATATTTAAATAAAAAAGGTTATGTAACACGTGAAGATTTTCATGCATTAGAAGATAGAGTAAACAAATTATCTTTAGAAATAAAAGTATCAAAAGCTAAAAAAAAATAAACTAAATATGGACTTTGAATATGAATCATATTGTATTAATTGGACATGGAAAAATGGGAGCAGCCCTTGCAAAAGGTTGGGTAAAAGAAAACTCTCAGTATAAAATTTCAATAATTGAAAAAGAAGAACTATTCTTAAATTATAAAAAATTTACAAATTTAAAAATATACAAAAATTTCAATGAATTTTTTACAGAAAATAAAAAAATTGATTTTGTTGTTCTTGCTATAAAACCTCAACAATTAAATGATATAAAAAATGATATATTAAAATTTGAAAATAAAAGTACAGTTTTTATATCAATTTTAGCTGGAAAATCTGTTAGTTGGTTTAAAGAAAATATTTCAACTGAAATAAAAATAGTTAGAGCAATGCCTAATCTACCAGCCTCTATATCAAGGGGTGTTACAGCTATATATTGTTCTGATTCTATACTGCCTAATGAAAAGCTCATTATAGAAGAACTATTATCATCAATCGGTACAGTTTCTTTTGTTTCAAATGAAGAACAAATAGATTTAATAACTGCAATTTCTGGATCAGGGCCAGCTTACTTCTTTTATTTAACAGAAGCTCTAACTGAAATTGCTATGGATTTAGGAATATCCAAAGATGATGCTACCAATTTTGCTAAAAATACTTTTATTGGTTCAGCCATTTTGTTAGACTCTGACAAGTGTAATAATGCCACTTCTCTTAGAAAAAATGTTACTAGTCCAGGTGGAACAACTGAAGCGGCTTTAAAAATTCTAATGAATGAAGAAGAAGGTTTAAAAGTTATATTAAAAAAAGCTGTATTAAATGCTATTAATAGAGCACATGAATTAAAAAATTAAAAAGATGAATAATTTTGAAATAAAATATTTAATTGCTGATGAATATATTGCTTCAATTTTAAATGGAGAAAATTTTGATTTAAATGCAATTTCAAAGACATTAAAAATTGATAATTCTGTAATTCAAACATTATTTCCTTATACTGAAAAAATTAACAAGTTAGAGTATTTAAAAATATTTAATTCAAAAATAGATGATGAAATATTAATTTTATTTAGCAAAGAAATTAGAGATGAAGATGCAACATATTTTGAAAAAATTTTAGAAGCATTTTTTATAAAATTTGAAAATTTGCATAAATATAAAAAAGCATTAATTGTTTTAAGTTCTGAAAACAAAGATAAATTGTTAAACTTTTTAATTTTAAATAATCAAAATCATAAATTTTTTTTAAAGTTGTTGAAATGTTGTGGTGATAAGGATCCATTTATTAAATTAAATATTAAAGCAGCCCTATTTAATTCTCTTTATGTTAAGAATTTGAACGTCCTTTTAAATAGAGAAAAAATAACTGTAGATAAAATTATGAGTAATTTAGATAAGGACTTAAAGAAAGTATTTGAATTACCATTCTTATTTAAAAATTAGATTGGTAGTATTATTCTAGCCCTTAATCCACCTAATGGACTATCATCTAAAATTAGTTCGCCACCATGCGAAAGTATGGAGTTATTTGCAATTGAAAGTCCAAGTCCAATACCTCCTGTATTTTTATTTCTTGAATGTTCCAACCTATTAAATGGTAGTAATGCCTCCTCTCTTTTGTCACGAGGTATTCCTGGACCATTGTCATCAATTATAACTTCGCAATGATCATCAAATAATCGAGTTGAAATTTTAGCTTTTCCAGCATATTTAATAGCGTTATTCAACAAATTTATTAATGCTCGATTAATTGATCTTACTTGCATAGGAAAAATGGGCAAGTCAGATGTGGGTGGAGATATTTCAATTTTATTTAAGCTAGGATCTGACGATTTGGCTGCTAGTTGAACTATTTTAAATAAATTTGCTTCGACCATTTCCTCTTCTCTATCATCTTTTGCAAACTCTAAATAACCTTTAATCATTTCTTCCATTTCGTCCAGATCTTCTCCTAAATTATTTTTGAAATTAGTATTTTCATTGAGTAATTCTAGTTGTAATTTCATTCTTGTTATTGGAGTTCTCAAATCATGACTTACACCTGCAAGTAATTCCATTCTTTCTGTAATTTGTTTTTTTATTCTATGTCTCATAGCTTGAAAAGCTCTACCAGCTAATCTTACTTCGGTAGCACCTTCAATATTATAATTTTTAACATCTCGACCAAAACCAATCTGACGAGCAGCATTCGCCAAATTTAAAATTGGTCTAACTTGACCTCTTAGAAAAATTATTGCAATAGAAAATAAAATTACTGACGAACCAATAGACCATATAATAAATGTTAGACCGGTAGATGCAAATAACCGTTTTTTTTCAATTGTCATTCTTACAATACCATTAGCTAATTGTATATCAGTAACTATTTGGCCAGTATTTTCTTGAGTTGATAAATAAAAAGGTTTTTTTATTCTTAAAAATAAAGCATCTCTGAAATTGAAAAATTTTTTGTCTAAATTTTGATTTGGTTTTAATATTCCTCCTTCTAGCCAATAAAATATAAAATTAAAATATTGTCTTGCTTTTGCAGCAGATAATGACCGTTCATCTTCAGAGGGATTAGAACCCAGTTCGTCAATTAAAAGTCCTATATCATTTGCAAGATTTTTTGACATATGTCTTGAGACAGAGTCCCAGTGTCTTTCATAAAAAATAACAACAGATATTATTTGAACCAATATTATAGGAACAAGTATGATGGATAACATTCTTCCAAATAAACTTTTTGGAGTAATGTTTCTAAGCCTCATTGCTAAATTCTCTATTATTAAAAGTATTTAATTTCCATCCAAAGCCCCTTATAGTTTGAAGATATGTTGGAAATCTTTGATCTCTTTCAATTTTTTTTCTTATTCTAGTTATTGCAACATCAATTGATCTATCTTCCATTTTTCCACCTAACATTTTATTCAAATCATCTCTAGAGAGAGTTTTATTTGGCATTTTTGCAAAGCAT
Organism: SAR116 cluster bacterium AG-426-A06; assembly: GCA_003210115.1. Taxonomy (GTDB): domain Bacteria; phylum Pseudomonadota; class Alphaproteobacteria; order Puniceispirillales; family Marisalimonadaceae; genus TMED54. Next base: position 32,044 of record QCNM01000005.1, read on the forward strand.
TTTAATAAATTTTGTTCCGAAGTAGTAAGATGTATCGATAAACCATTCTTGTAAAGATTTAAGGAATCCATATTAAAGAAAAATGGACCAAACTCTAAATTTGAACTAGGTTTTATTTTATTAATATAAGAATTTCTTTTTAAGATATTTTTTATCCTTAATAATAGTTCTTTAGGTTGGAAGGGTTTTGATAGATAATCATCAGCACCAGTTTCTAATCCATCAATTCTATCTTGAGTAGAGGACATTGCTGTTAACATTAAAATTGGAACTCTACTTTTTTTTCTTATTTCTTTTAAAAATTGAAGTCCTGTTTTTCCAGGCATCATTATATCTAAAATAATTAAATCAAAGATTATACTACTCATTAAATTTTGAGCGTCATCAGCGTTAGAAGCATCTGATACTAAAAATTCATTATTTTTTAAAAAATCACTTAAAAGAGTTCTCAATTTTTGATCATCATCAACAATTAAAATATGTGTATTAATAATAAACCTCTTCAAATATATTTTATTTAAAATTATTACAACTCCAAGTGAAATTACAATTTTATTTTTTTAATTTAGTAGTTACTTTTTAAAAAAATTTGTTTAAATTAAAATTTTTATGAGGTTTTTGTGATACAGGGTTTTGATAATAGAGAAGGAAAAATTTGGCTTAATGGTAAGTTAGTTGAATGGAACGATTCAAAGATACACGTACTGAATCATGGGTTACATTACGCTAGTTCAGTTTTTGAAGGTGAAAGAGCGTATAATGGTAAAATCTTTAAATCTGAAGAACATACCCAAAGATTCTTCGAGGGTGCTCAAACTATGGACATGGAAATACCTTTCACTCAATCTGAAATTTTGAATGCAAAAAAGGAATTAATTATTTCAAATGGTTTAAAAGACGCATATGTGAGGCCTATAGCATGGCGAGGTAGTGAAATGATGGCTGTATCAGCTCAAAAAACAACTATTAATGTCGCTATTGCATCATGGGCATGGCCAAGTTATTTTGATCCAAGTGAAAAAATGAAAGGTATTAAATTAGATATTGCTAAATGGAAAAGGCCTGACCCAAATTGTGCTCCTGTGCATGTAAAAGCATCTGGATTGTATATGATATGTACACTATCAAAACATGATGCAGAAGCAAAAGGTTATAGTGATGCACTGATGTTAGACTGGAGGGATCTTATAGCGGAGGCAACTGGCGCTAATATATTTTTTAAATTTAAAGACGGAAATTTATATACTCCAAAACCTGATTGTTTTTTAGATGGAATTACAAGACGTACAGTAATACAGTTAGCTAGAGATTTAGGTGTAAATACTATTGAAAAACAATTAAAATTGGAAGATGTTCATAGTGCTGAAGAATGTTTTTTAACTGGAACAGCAGCAGAAGTTACACCTGTAAGTCAAATTGGTAAAAATATAAAATTTACGCCTGGTGAATTATCATATAATTTAATGAAAGCATACGAAAAAATTGTAAATATTTAATGTATCAAATCCATTTTTTGAGGGCTTTGATTTCTTTTTTATCTTGGATTACCCATTTTTTTTCGCCTTCTAATTCTTCTAATTTCCAAAATGTAGCATTTGATTTTAAATAATCCATGATAAAGTTACATGCATTGAATGCATTCTGTCTATGTTTTGAACTCACTCCAACGTAAACAATTTTATCTTTAGGAAATAACTTACCTACTCTATGTATAATAGAAGCATAATTAATATCCCATTTTTTAAAAGCCTTTTCTGCTATTTTTAAAATTTCATTTTCTGTCATTACAGGATAGTGTTCTAATGTCATTGATAAAATGTTTTTATTATTTTTGTCTTTAGCTCTAACAGTGCCTAAAAAGTTTACTATTGCTCCAGTATTATTTTTTAAAAGAAACTTATTTTCTCGTTCAATATTAAAAGATTTTTTTTGAATTTTAATTTTGATTTTTCTTGTTATTTTAACCTCCTGTAACAGGAGGAAAAAAAGCTATTTCATCATCATTTCTAATTTTTGTAGATTTTGAAATATAAATTTTATTTTGTGCCACTTTGATAGTAGCACGTTTACTAAATGCTTTTTTATATTGTTCATTTTTTGTTATTAAAAAATCAATTAACTTTTCTGGGGTATCTATATCTGGGGAAATTGAGATTGTTTCTTCAGATTTACCTACAATGTCTTTTACCCATGAAAAATATTTAATGATCATATATTAATATCCTATAAATGATCCCATACTTTTTTTAGATAATCATAACATGTAATTATAGTTATTATCCCTGCAATCCAAATTAAAAAGACTGACAAAATAAAAATAACCTTTGATTCGAAAAAAAATGAATGAGATCTCCAAACAAGGTATGTTGAGCAGGCAATGATTTGAATTGTTGTTTTCCATTTGGCTAAAACTGAAACATCAAGTGTTATCTTCATATTGTATGTTTGTTCTCTAATGCCAGTTATAAAAATTTCTCTTAATACTATGAATAAAACTGGAATGAAAGTATAATAATAATCAAAAAAACCCTCCATACTAAGAGCTAATAATGTTGAAATAATCAACATTTTATCAGCAACAGGATCAATAATTTTACCAAAATTTGATGTTACATTATATTTTCTTGCTAAGAAGCCATCAAAAAAATCGGTAATTCCAGCAATGATAAAAATTATTGGTGCGAGAATAGCACCAATTTCATCTCCATAAATAATAAACCAAGGCACAATGATACTACTAAGACATCTAAAGCTTGTAAGAAAATTTGGTATATGTTTTTGTAATTTAACTGAATGCATAAGTTATATTAATAATTTATTTTTTAACTACCATTAAAAAAATTAAAAATTATTTCAGCAGTTTTTTTATTTATATTTGGTACTTTTTCTAAATCTTCAATCGAAGCTTTTTTAATACCATTACTGGATCCAAAATAATTTAATAGATTTCTTTTTCTGATCTTCCCAATACCTTGTATTTCGTCTACAGGATTTTTGAAAAGAGCTTTTGTCCTTTTACTTCTATGATATCCAATTGCAAATCTATGCGCCTCATCACGTAAATTTTGTAAAAAAAATCGTATTGGATCATTTTTATTTAAAAATAGTTCTTTATTATCACCGTAATAAAAATTTTCATTTCCCGAGTTTCTATCTCTTCCTTTTGAAACAGCTAATACAAAAATTTCATGATTTTTAATTTGATTTAGTGTATCTTGAACTTTTCTTAAATGCCCTTTTCCGCCATCAATAAGAACTAAATCTGGTGGCTGAATGGTAGTATTATTTTTAAAGCGTCTCGTTATAACTTCTTCCATCATAGAATAATCATCATTGAATTTAAAAGTTTTCTCTTGAATTAACCCTTTAATTATAAATTTTCTATATAAGTTTTTTTCAAAGCCATTCTCTGTAAATGTAATGAATGCTCCAATTGCGTTTGTCCCTTGGTTATGAGAATTATCATATGTCTCTATTTTCTTAATTTCATTAATGTTAAGCAATTTACTTAAATTAAATAAGTTTTTCTTATTTGAGGTGCTTTGAAAAAGTTTTTTATTTAAATTTTGAAGAGCTGTTTTTTCTAAATCATTAAGTATTTTTAATTTAAAACCTTTCAGTGGTTTATAAATTTTTACCAAATTTTTTTGTTGTTTAGAAAAAAGTTCCTCAAGTAAACTTTTTTGTTCTGGTATAATATTAACAATTATTAATTTTGGTGCGTCATTATTTTTATAATATTGATTTAAAAAGGCAGACATAATTTCATTTTCTTTTAAATAATCGCCGTAATCAGTGATTTTTGGGAAATGAGAAATTGAACCATAATTACTTCCATTTCTAATAATTGACATTTGAACTACACAATGATTTTGTTTTTTTATCATATAAATTAAATCAAGATTTTTAAGGTTTTGATAATTTATATTTTGAGATGTTATAACATTAGATATCGCATAAATTTGATTTCTTAAAATCGCAGCTTCTTCATAATTTTGATTTTCAGATTTCTCATACATTTTATCTGACAAAATCTTTTTAATATTTTGTGATTTTCCTGACAAAAAATTAATTACATTTTGTATTCCCTCTAAATATTCAACTTTAGAAATATAGTTTACGCATGGAGCGCTACATCTTTTTATTTGATATTGAAGGCAGGGTCTGGATCGAGTATTAAAAATATTATCTGAACAATTTCTGATTAAAAAAACCTTTTGCAACGTTTCGATTGTCTTGTTGATTGAACCTTTAGAAGTAAATGGGCCAAAATATTTTCCTTTTTTATTTTTCATTCCTCTGTGAGTTATCATTTTTGGAAAGTCATCATTGGTTGATATATAAATAGAACTAAAACTTTTATCGTCTTTTAATAGAACATTAAATTTTGGTTCGAATTTTTTAATTAAGTTAGATTCTAGTAGCAAAGCCTCTACCTCAGAATTGGTAATATTGATTTCTATTTTTTGGATATTACTAATCATTGTAATTAGACGTCTATTTAGTTTATTAGCTTTAGTATAGCTGAGAACTCTTTTGTATAAATTCTTAGCTTTTCCAATATATATTGGTTCGTCTGAGGAATTAATCATTTTATAAATTCCAGGTTTTTTTGGAATGTTTTTAAGTTCTAATAAAATAACTTTTATTCCATGTTCAAGATTTAAATGATTACCAACTTTGGTTATTTTATTCATAGTTAGATTATAATTTTTGAAATATCAAAAATCTATTTTTTTAATAGACCAATTTCCTTTTGTTGAAGTCGATTAATAATATCTCTTAATTTTGCTGCTTCTTCAAATTCTAAATTACTTGCAGCTGCTCTCATTTCTTTTTCAAGTTCAGGAATTGATTTAACATGTTTCATTAATTTTTTTTCTTCTTTTTTATTATCATCATTTAAGTCGGACAAAATATCAGAAATTTTATTTTGTATAGTTTTAGGTTTAATATTATTTTTTTTATTAAAAAAAAGTTGTTTTTCCCTTCTTCTATTAGTTTCATCCATTGCGTATTGCATTGATGTTGTTATTTTGTCAGCATATAGAATTACTTTGCCCTCAATATTTCTTGCGGCTCTTCCAATTGTTTGAATTAAAGATGTTTTAGATCTTAAATAACCCTCTTTATCAGCATCAAGTACCGCAACAAGTGCACACTCTGGAATATCTAAACCTTCTCTAAGTAAATTAATCCCAATCAAAACTTCAAATTTTCCTAATCTCAAATCTCTTATAATTTCAATTCTTTCTAATGTTTCTACGTCAGAGTGAATGTATCTAACTTTTAAATTAGCCTCATGCATAAATTCTGTGAGGGATTCTGCCATTTTTTTTGTTAAGGTCGTCACAAGAATTCTATGATTTTTTTTTATTTCTTTTTTACATTCATCTATTAAATCATCTACTTGGTTTGAAGTAGGCTTGACAATAATCTTTGGGTCAATTAATCCTGTTGGTCTTACTAATTGTTCAACAAAAACTCCATTTGTTTTATCAAGCTCCCATTCACCAGGCGTTGCTGAAACATAAATTGTTTGAGGTCTAAACATTTCCCACTCTTCAAATTTTAATGGTCTATTATCTAAGCAAGAGGGCAATCTGAATCCATATTCAGATAGAGTAAGTTTTCTGCTATGATCCCCTTTAAACATCGCTCCAATCTGACTTATGCTAATGTGACTTTCATCTGCAAAAACTAACGAGTTTTTAGGCAAATATTCAAATAATGTTGGAGGTGGCTCACCTGAATTTCTACCTGACAAATATCTACTATAATTTTCTATTCCAGGACAAGTTCCAGCTGCTTGTATCATAGCTAAGTCATGATTCGTTCTTTGTTCAAGTCTTTGAGCTTCAAGTAATTTATTTTCGTTGTAAAATTGATTTAATCTTTTTTTTAGTTCTTCTTTAATTTGTTTAATTGCCTGATTTAATGTTGGTTTGGGTGTTACATAATGTGAGTTTGCATATAATTTAATTTGATCAAGTTTACTTAATTTTTTGCCTGTTAAGGCATCTATTTCGTAAATTTCTTCAATTTCATCTCCAAAAAAATTTATTCTCCATGCAGCATTTTCATAATGCGCTGGAAAAATTTCAACAATGTCACCCCTTACTCTAAATGTACCTCTTGAAAAATTTAAATTATTTCTCTTATATTGAAGTTCTGTAAATTGTCTAATTAATTTATGTTGTGATATATTATCACCTTTTTTTAAATTAATTGTCATTTGCGAATAAGTTTCAACAGATCCAATTCCGTATATGCATGATACCGATGCAACAATTATAACATCATTTCTTTCTAATAAAGATCTTGTTGCAGAATGTCTCATTCTATCAATTTGTTCATTGATGCTAGATTCCTTCTCAATGAACGTATCAGATCTTGGAACGTAAGCTTCAGGTTGATAATAATCATAATATGAAACAAAATACTCTACTGCATTCTCAGGAAAAAATTCTTTCATTTCACCGTATAATTGAGCTGCAAGAGTCTTATTTGGAGCCATTATTAAAGTTGGTTTATTAACAGATTTTATGACGTGAGCCATTGTAAAGGTTTTTCCTGAACCAGTTACACCCATAAGTACTTGATCTTTTTCCTTTTTATTTATGCCTTCAATCAAATCATTTATTGCTTTAGGTTGATCTCCTGCTGGATCAAAATCTGATTTTAGTTTAAATTCATGATTATTGGCAATAGACATAATATTGATTTATGATAGAAAGAAAAATATTCAATAGCATTAGTGATTGGAGTTTAAATGGATTTTATTTCACACAGTTTAAAAAAAATTAAGCCATCACCTACAATGGTTATTACAGCTAAAGCAAGAGAACTTAGAGCAGCTGGTGAAAAAATAATTAGCTTATCTGCTGGTGAACCAGATTTTGATACACCAGAGCATGTAAAAGATGCTGCAATTAAAGCTATAAATATGGGTTATACTAAATATACTAATGTTGAGGGTATACCTGAGTTAAAACAAGCCATAGTAAATAAATTTAAAAATGACAACGAGATAGATTATAATGTAGATCAAGTTATAGTTGGAGTTGGTGGAAAACAGATTTTATTTAATGCTTTGTTTGCTTCATTAAATTCAGGAGATGAAGTAATTATCCCTACACCTTATTGGGTTTCATATCCAGACATGACAATATTAGCTGGTGGTACACCGAAGTTCTTGAATTGCAATGAAGAAAATGATTTTAAAATTAACCCTTCAGAATTAGATAATATTATATCAGAAAAAACAAAATGGATAATTTTAAATAGTCCTTCTAATCCATCAGGTTCATGTTACACAAAACAAGAGTTAATTAATATTGCAGATATTTTGAGACAACATAAAGATGTAAATGTCATAACAGATGATATTTATGAATACATAGTATATGACGATTTTAAATTTTATACATTAGCACAAATTGCTCCAGATCTGAAAGATAGAATACTTACTGTTAATGGTGTTTCAAAAAGTTATTGCATGACTGGATGGAGAATTGGTTATGCAGCTGGGAGAAAAGATCTTATACTAGCTATGATGAAAATACAAGGTCAATCAACCTCTAATCCAACTTCAATATCACAATATGCAGCCTTAGCCGGATTGAATGGTGATAGAAAATTTTTAGAACCGTGTTTAAAAGCATTTAATGAAAGAAAAAATCTTGTTGTTGAAGGTTTAAATTCCATTGATGGTATCAGTTGTTTAATGCCAAAAGGAGCTTTTTATGCTTATCCAAATGTTTCTGGATTGATTGGTAAAAAAACTAAAAATGGAAAATCTTTAAGCAATGACACAGAAGTTGTTGAGTGGATTTTAGAAGAAGCCAAAGTCGCAGCTGTACCAGGTAGTGCGTTTGGTTTAGAACCATATTTTAGAGTTTCGTATGCAACAAGCACCGAGGATCTTAAAATAGCAATACAAAATATAAAAAAATCTGTCAGTGAATTGATCTAAATGTATCTCAAAAAGAAAACATCTTGGGAAATTTCTGAATCATCGGTGACTGATGAAAGTTTTTTTAGAAACAGAAGGTCTTTCTTCAATTCTCTTGGGAAATCAGCATTGATGTTCTCATTATATCCTTCATTTTCTTTAGCTTCATATGAGACTACAAATAAACTTAATAAGAAATATTTTCTGCCATTGCCTTACACAAGCGAAAAATTAGCTACGACATACACAAATTTTTATGAATTTGGTTCTAGTAAAAATATTTGGAGAAGAGCTTCAAAACTTAAAGTAGACAATTGGTCAGTCAAAATTGATGGATTAGTTAAGAAAAAGAAAACGTTTGATGTTGACGGTCTTAAAAAATTAATTGATTTTGAGGAAAGAATTTATAGATTTCGCTGTGTTGAGGGTTGGGCAATGGTTGTTCCATGGTTCGGATTTCCAGTGAATAAAATTTTAGAAATTGTTGATCCAGAAAAAGATGCAAACTATATAAGATTTGAAACTTTTTACGATCCAAAAATTGCACCAGGTCAAAAACAATCTTGGTATCCTTGGCCATATGTTGAGGGTATATCTATTGAGGAAGCAAAAAATGATTTAGCTTTTTTTGCAACTGGAATGTATGGAAAAGATATCCCTAATCAAAATGGTGCTCCTTTAAGATTGGTATTACCTTGGAAGTATGGTTTTAAATCAATTAAATCTATTGTAAAAATTACGTTCACAAAAGAAAAACCAATTGGTTTATGGGAAAAATTAGCACCTAAAGAATATGGTTTTTGGGCAAATGTTAATCCAAATGTTCCCCATCCTAGATGGTCTCAAAGTAAAGAGCAGTTATTAGGAACAAACGAATTTCAAGCAACAC
>QCNM01000006.1 GCA_003210115.1 SAR116 cluster bacterium AG-426-A06
TTCTGCAGCACAAAATTATACCCCTGTAAAAGATGCTTCTTTTAGTTCATATGCAAGCCTAAGAATTAGAGGAGAGATTGTAGATTATTTAAGGAAAAATTCTAGTTTATGTAGATCAACTATTAAAATGAAAAAAACAGCTGAAAATGCAATTGAAAATTTAAATAAAAAACTCGGTAGAGAACCTGATAGCATAGAAATTGCAAAAGAAATTAATATTGAACATAACAAGTACTTAGAATGGGAAGCAGCTTTTCAAGCAAGCACGATTAAAAATATTGATGATATTTATGATGAATTTTCTTATTGGTTTGCTAGTAAGGATGACAACCCAGAACAAAATATAAATAATAAAGAATTAAAAGAAGTTTTAAAAAAGTCATTATCTTTTCTGAATGAAAAACAAGCTTTGCTTATTCAACTTTATTATGTAGAAGAATTAAACATTTACGAAATCGCAAAAATACTAGAAATTTCAACAGGAAGAGTTTCACAAATTAAATCATCAGCTTTGAAATTAATTAGATCCAAAATTAAAGACGAATTAAATTAAAATATGAATAAATTGGAAATGCAAATTCAATCTGTAGATGTTAGATATGTTAGTAGTCCTAATATTATGTACTATAACTTGTCATGCAGTTTGTTAAATGTCTACAAAGGTCGATGTGATTTATTTTTAGTTAATTCAAATGCTAATTTAAAACAAGAACTATTAATAAAACATAATAGAGCAATTATGGAAGGCAATTTAATTGCTGAGGATCATTTTTTTGAAAAATTTCATACCTTATTTTCAATGAAATTTGATAAACCTGGTAGAATTGAGTTATATGTTGCTGAAAACCTTAAAATTAATAATCAAGGTATATTAGAAATTAGAGATGAAATAATTACTGTAATTGATAATTACAAAATTTATTTACCATTATTATAATTTTATCTCTCTATAAGTCTTTTAGTAATATCTATTTCAGTTTGTAACAATCTTGAATTACCTGAATAGGCTTGTTGGTATTTTAACATCTTAACTAACTCGTCTGTAATTTCCACGTTAGAACCTTCTAAAAACCCTGGGATTATTTCACCCATATTTTTTTCTAATGCTATCCCAACTATAGGTTTACCTGATTCAGGTGTGGGTTTGAAAAGATTATTCCCTTCAGATTGTAACGATTCCATATTTTCAAAAGAGGTAAGAGGTATTTTAGCAATCACTACTTCTTCATCTAATCCGTAAACTGCTTTTAAAACACCTGATGATGAAACATTTACATTCGTTAGAATTCTCTCATTACCAAATGAATCTGTCTTATTTGGCGGTATTATTACATTTTCTAAAATAGCTGGATTATATGTAGCATCATCTATCACTGGATGTGCAAGAAGATTTAAACCTTGCTGATTTATAACCTCTCCATTGCTTGACAATCCTAAACTTCCATCTCTAGTATAAAATTTATTATCAGTATCATTTGCACTAGATAATGTAAAAAAACCTATACCACTTACTGCTAAATCTAATGCACCATCAGTCTGCTTGAGAGGTCCCTGAAACATTTGTTTCCTTGGTGAATCATTTATTACTCCCATTCCAGAAAATGCTTTAGGTGTATCACTAATGTTCTTTGAAAATATATCTGAAAAATTACTATAACTTTTTTTAAAAGCAGTCGTATTACTATTAGCTATATTATTTGAAACAAGAGAAATACCTCTCAAGTTTGCATTTAGAGATGATTTTATAATATTTAACATATCATTTGATTGCAATTATTGTACCAATTATGGTTTAAACAAAAATTGAAAAAAGTTTAAATATGAAATAATAATATTAATTATGTCTTCACAATCTAAAAGCAAGGAACTCATTGTTTCAACTAAAGCTAAAGAAAAATTACCAGTAAAATATAATGAAAGCTCAGTTTTAAACTTGGTTGATAATGAAATTTTTTTAGAAAATAGAAATGAAGTAAAAAAATATTTGCCAGAAATACTAGGAAGAGTACTAGCAAGGATATGGATAGATGAAATTTTTAAAAATTCATTTAAAAAGGACCCGTTAAAAACTTTATCTGAAAATGGAGTTTTCTTACCAGAAGAGATGTTTTTAGAATTCCAAAAACCTGATACAAAAAGACCTAAAATTGTCGTTTATGAAAGAAAAGGTAAATCAAATTTTAAAGTTAGAGTGGTTCAACTCCAATTAATAATGATGGCTGGGAGATAAATTTTGAAAATTATTAAAATTAGTCAATTCTTTTTAACACTTTGTCTAATAATAGTATCAAGTACTTTACATAGTAAAAGTCATGATAATCTTGAAGGTGTATATGAGCATTTAAGAGACAAGCAATTTCCTAAAGCAATAAATAAGCTTAAAGTCCTTTCAGAAAAAAATAAGTTAGAAGCACAATTACTTTATGCAAAAATACTTTATTCTGGAGAAATTACTACTCAAGATTTTGAAATGTCTTATTTTTGGGCAAATACATCTAAACTTGGTGGATTAAAAAAAAGTTTAAATCTTATTAGCATATTAAATGATTTAATTGATGATGAAAATAAATTGAAAATTAATGAAAAAATTAAAATATTTTTAAACAAATCTGCCCTCTCTGGAAACAAACTTGCAATTGTGCAAATTGCTAAATGGAACTTAGAACTTTCGCCTGAACCAAATTTTGAAAATGCATATAAATGGTATAATATTGCTGTAGCCCTGGGAATAAAATCAGCTAGAATTAAAAGAGATGAAATGATTGAAAATATTGAGAAACAAAGATTATTTGATATTCAAAAAGAATCTATTAAAATTTTCAATAAAATCAACAATCTTGGAGGTTAAGTATGTATAAAGTTCATTGGATTATTGATGGCATTGCTAATGTTAACGAAAAGTCTCAAGAAGATGCTGAAAATGTGATCAATTCAAAAATTCAAAAGTTTTTATCTGAAAATTCTGATTTTTTTGATAAAATTGGCGCAAAAGCAATTCAAGGAAAAGCTTATTTACCTGGAAAAGATGAAGGACATGAGTAATAAATATTTAATTTTTAGTCTATTAATTTTGTCAGTTTTAAATTCAAAATTAAGTTTTGGAAGTGGTAAAATTTATGGTAAATCTCAAACAGTCGATAAAGAATATAAAAAATATGAAAAATGTCGGTTGAAAAAAGTTGAAGTCAACCTTAAAGACGGTAAAAAAGATGGATATAAATGTATATTTAGAAGACAATTAAAGGGCAAAGATGTAACGGTTATGCAACCCTCCCCACAGTGTCAAGCTAGTTTCAAATGTAAAAGAGAAGATCAAAAGTAAATATATTAATTTTAATATTTTTTATTTATTATATATTTTTCAATTACTTATAGACAAATTTGATAGTATAGTATAATTTTACTTTATGGATAATTATGAAGTAAATGTATTAACTAGAAAAGGTGGTTGGAAAAAACTACCACAAGAAGTTATTAATAATAAAAGTGAGTTAAAATTAAAAAATTCTGATAACCTGAACATAGATGTAACAGAAGATACTTTCGATAGTAAAAACCCTGAAAACTATAATACTAATTTATTTGAGAATTTCACAGAAATTAATAATATTATTAATAAGCTAAAAACTATCGAACAGGAAAAAAATAGCTTAATTAGCGAATTAAATGAATTAAAGAAAAATTTTGAAAATAGAAAAAATAATCTAGATAAAAAATTGTCAAATATTCAAAATGAAAAAGAAATGTATGACAAAGCAATAAGTTTAATTATTTCATTAAAAGACATGTAATTTATGGTCAACTTTTCAAATAAAGAAACTGCAAAATCTATATTTATAGCAAATGTTAAAGGTGGAGTTGGAAAAAGTACAATTAGTATAATGTTAGCAAGAGCTCTAGCCACAAATTTGCCTCCTCAAAACATTACCGTAATAGATACTGATTTGCAAAGAACTACAACAGAATTTTTGTCTGCCAGCAATCCTGAAATAAATATTGAATTTGTACCAATCACTCCAGCTTTTGAAAATACAAACATTGCACTTCTTCAACAATTTATTAAACAAAATAGCTTTAAAAATGGTCATATAGTTATAATTGATACACCAGCTGGGACGTCTCAAAGATTGTGGAATTTAGTTGGTGAAAGCTATTGTGTTCTAATACCAACCTCATTAAGTAATGCTGATTTAGCTCCTACTGAAAGTTTTATTAAAAGTATGGATAAAGTTAAGGCAAGATATAACCAAATTTATCCTCATTTAGTAGTATGCCCAAATAAAATACCATTTGGTCAGAAAGATTACTCAACTATGGCAAAAAGACTTTCAAATCATGACGTTGTTATTGGACCAGCCATAAGAGATTTAGCTAGTGTTAGACATTTTTATAATGGGAATTATAAAATGAATGAAGGTCAAAATGCCAGTGAAGACTTTGGTAGATTCGGTGATTTTGTTAACAAATTTGTAGTAAAAGGCGAACTAGATAAAATTTATCATAATGGTAAAAATAATTTAAACGTTGTTCCCTTTTCAAAAGGATAGTTAACTATTTTTTCTCAGACCTAATTGAGCTAACCAACTATCTGTAGTCATAAATAGAACTTTTTGTTCAACTTTAGCATCTAGACCTTCTTCGTTTTGAAGTATTTCTAAAAATTCTTTGTTATTTTCCTGATCTATATTTTCAGACATACCATTTAAACGACACATTTAAAAAAAATTTATCAAAAATTATTTTTTTAAAAAATTTTTTAATAATAATGCTAATATAGTCGTAAAATAATAATACTCACTTATAATATAAAGTATGACAAGAAAGTCAATTATCGAAACTAAGACATTTGCAGAAGGTGATGTTATTTACTCACATAATGATTTATCTGATTTTATTTACTTAATTGAAAGTGGAGAAGTTAAAATATTAAGTAAAAACGGGCTTGAACTAGGTTTGCTGAAAGAAGGTGAAATATTTGGCGAGGTTGGACATGTTATCAAATCCCCGAGAACAGTTTCTGCTATAGCAACAAAGAAAAGTTTAATAAAAATTATAAGTGAAAATGTATTGATAAAAAAAATGAAAGAAGCTGACCCCCTTTTATCAGCTATAATTAGAGGATTATCTCTACGAATTGGTGATGCTAATGATTTAGCTGAGAAATATTGGATTGAAAGAGATATATATAAATCAATAAAAAATTAATTAAGATAAAATATGTTTAAAAAACTGATATCATTAATAACTCAAAAAAAATACCTTTTACTTATAGGATTAGGTTTAATTTCAAGCACGCTCACCTTTCTATTTTTCTTTTTCTCAAATTCACTTTTTTTTAAATTTGAACCAAAAAAAGAAAAACTAGATATATATGAAGTTGCAAAAGAAGAAGCTATTAAATTAGGAAGATTAGAAAGTGATAAAGAAGTTCCTAAAGTTGATGCAGATGGAAAAGTTATCATACCCTCTTTGACATATTATGACATAGGAGGGATGGGTCCAAACTCGAATAAATCTTTTGTTTCAAATATAAGCGGTTCAAATAATTATTTGAGCATGGAGATTGCCTTTTCATCTTATGAAGGTGAGAAACTAGGTGATTTTTTAAAGGAATATGATCCAAATTTTAGAAATATAATTATGAAAGAAATTGAAAAGAGAAAAACTAATGACTTTTTGGGTAATGAAAATCGGAATAAATTTTTAAATGCTATAAGGGATTCTATGAATCAATTCTTGATAAGTAAAGAAGAGGATCCTATAATTTTTAATGCTGTTTTTAAAACATTTGTAATCAAAAAAGGTTAACTTTTTGATAGGTATTTTTTAAAAAATGCAGCCATAATTATTACAAAAAAAACTCTAAATACGTGATGAATGCTAACGAATACAATATCTCCTCCAATAGATAATGTAAGAATACACATCTCTGCTTGTCCGCCTGGTGCATAAGATAGAATTAAAGATAAAAGATCAAATCCCAAAAAATTCAAAAAATATAAAAATAAGCTAAGTGGTATAAAAGAAATTAATGTACTTAAAACTCCAGCTTTGATAGGCCCTAAAAATTCTTGTAAATTGATGCCTTTAAAATATAAGCCTAAATTTGAACCTAGATAAATTTGTATAGCAATAATCAAAAGAATATTTGGTGTTACATTTATAAAATCAAAAGCATGCAAAAGACTTGAAAGTATCATAGGACCAATTATAGAATAGCCTGGAATAGAAAAAATTTTTCCTATAAAAAAACCAATAATTGAAATTATAAAAATATAAAACAAGTCATCTAAATGAGAAAAATATAAAATTTCAGAAGTTTCATTAATAAGATCTTCAGTAAGTAAATAAGTTAAAATTGATGCAATTGTAACTACCATAATAATTCTTGTTGTATTCAATAAAGTTACAATTCTTTCATTTCCTCCAATCTCAGATACTAATAAAACCATTTCATTTAATCCTCCTGGCATAGATCCAATTAAAGAAGTTTTTTTGTCATAATTCATAATTATTTTTAAAACAAAATAAGTACTCAAAATCATCAAAAAAACAAAAAAAGGTAATAGAAACAATGACTTACCAATTTGATTTATATTAATAAAAATCTCATTAGTAAAATTTGAACCTATGACACACCCAAGTAAGGCTCTCACTAACGGAAGTGGTTTTTTGGGAAGTTTTATTTCAACCTTAAGAGCACAAAAAAAACCTATGGTAAACAAAGATCCTAGCATCCATGGAAGAGGAATACCAATATTATATGCTATAAAACCTCCAAATATTGCTAAAAATATACTAAATAAATATTTCAAGTTATTTTACCAATAAAGAATTAATGTTTTTAGAAATAGACTTGACCCTTCATCAAAATTCTAGATGTTCTGTAAATACCACATGAATTTATTAAATTTTTTTTTGAAATTAAGTTATTTTTAAAATTTGAATTTAATACAATTGAACAATCTATAGTTCCCATAGGATGTTCAATTTTTATTATTTCTGATTTTAAATCTAAACCTTCATCTTTTTTTAATAAATTAAATCCAATCGTTCCAGGGATTAAACAAGAAGAGGCAACACAACATGTTCCAGTTACTGCATGAGTTTCGTGACATGAGTAAGGAGTAAAGTATCTTGATAAAATAGAATTTTTATTAATACTTTTTGATAATAATGATACTTTTGGTAAAACTTTTCCATTTACATCGCCCATTCCCATTTTTTTTCCAGCAAGTAATCTAATTCGTTCAATTCTATCTAAGAGTTTTTTATTATTATTTAATTCCCTTGAGTTTTCGTTTCCTAATATATTGAATTCTTTTGCGTCACATATAATCATAGAAGTTGCAAGATCAAAACATGTGACATTTATTCCATCAAAAGTATCTGTTATGTTACCTGTTGGAAATAAATTTCCTGTGGTTTTACCTTCTAAATTTTTAAAATTCATTAAAATTTGAGAACCAGTTCCTGGCACACCATCAATTTTAAAATCACCAGAATATTTTAATTTTCCATCTGGCGTTGGAACATCTAAAGTTATTAAAGCGTTTGTATTTATAGACTTTACATTAACTTTTGTAATTTCATTACTGGTTTCTACCAACCCTTCTTCAATTGCAAAAGGACCGATAGCTGACAACATATTTCCACATGTTGGAGCATAATCAACATGGTTTCTATCTACTTCTACTTGCGCAAAAAAATAATCTATATCTACGTCTTTTTCTAAACTTTTAGATATTATACAAACTTTGCTTGTTACTGATGTTGCTCCACCTAACCCATTAATTTGCCTTACATCAGGAGAACCCATTATTTTTAACAAATTTTCAGTTAATAAATTTCTGTCACTAGGTAAATCCTTTTTATGAAAGATTAATCCTTTTGAGGTTCCTCCTCTCATCAAGTATGCTGGTATAGATGTTAAATCATTCATAATTTTCAATCTTATCGATTATGTGATCAGTCAATGTTTGCGAAGATGATGTTCCTCCTAAATCAGGAGTTAAATACTTATTTTCTTCTAAAATATTTTCTATGACTTTAAAAACTAATTCGTTTGCCTTAATAAACTCCGTCTGACACTTTTGTTTTCCAAGCCATTTCAATAACATTGCTACAGAAAAAATTAAAGAAATTGGATTTGCAATACCTTTATTCATAATATCGATTGCTGCTCCATGCTGGGCTTGTGCCATAGGTATTGAATCTCCTACATTTAGAGAACCAGAAAGCCCAAGTGAACCCGATAGCTCCGAGGCTAAATCTGACAAAATATCTCCAAACATATTAGTTGTTATCAAAACATCAAATTGTTCAGGTTTTCTGACAATATGTGCAGTTGCAGCATCAACTAACATTTCGTGATATTCAATCTCGGGATAATGTTTAGAAATTTTTCTACATGCTTTTAGAAAAATTCCATCAGTTAATCTTAAAACATTAGCCTTATGAATAGCATGAACATTAATTTTTTTGTTTTTATTCATTTGTTTTGCTATTTCAAAGCCCCTTTTCGCAATTTTTTCAGATGCTTTTCTTGTGATTTTTCTAATAGAAATTCCAGTTCCCTCTTCAATTTCTAATTCACCATTTCCACTAAACATATTTCTATCAGCATAGAAACCCTCTGTATTCTCTCTAACAATTACTAAATCAATTTTGTCTAGAATACATTTAGTACCTTTAAATGATTTGGCTGGTCTGATATTTGAAAATAAATTTAGTTTAGTTCTTAACAACCCAGATGGATTTAATCCTCCTTCTCTTTCAGGTGGATAGTTATTATGATCAACAGGACCTAAAATAATACCATCCACTTCTTCACATAGTTTTAAAATTAAATTAGGAAAGGTAGTTTTATTTTTTTCAAGAGCAGAGAAACCAATATCTGAATATATAATATCTAAATTAAATTTAAATTTGTTAGAAATTTTATTTAATACCTTTATTGTACAATCTACAATTTCGGGACCAATACCGTCCCCTTTCAAAGCTAAAATTTTCATTAATAATTATTTACCTTCAAATCTAGGTTTTTCTTTTTTAAGAAATGCTTGAATACCATTTTGGCCATCATTTGTTTCTGCTGATTCAGAAATCATTTTTGTTTCAAGCTCCATTTGAGTCTCTAAAGTAGAATTTAATGAATTATGAATTAATCTTTTAGTTTTTCCATAAGCTAAGGTAGGGCCTTTTGATAAATTATCAGCTAATTTGAGTGTTTCATTCCAAAAGTTTTTGTCATCATAAATATAATTTAAAAGACCCCATGTAAGAGCTTCCTCGGAAGATAAAACTTTATTAGTCATAACTAATTCAAGATATTTTCTAATACCAATGATTCTTGGCAAATAATAACTTGAAGAACCGTCTGGTGTAAGTCCTGCTTTAGTGTATGCAGAAACAAAAGTTGCACTTGATGTTGCAATAGCTAAATCTGCAAAACCAACAAATGATAATCCTGCACCTGCGGCAACTCCATTTACAGCAACTATTAAAGGAGAATTCATTCTTGAAAACTTTGTTATAGCACCATGAAGATCATGGGTAACCATTTTTAAATGTTTTGCAACATTACCAGTTTCATCAAAAGATTTTAAATCACCACCAGCACAGAATGCTTTATCACCTTCTCCAGTTAATATGATTGCTCTAATTTTTTTATTCGTGTCACATTCATAAGATATTTCTAAAAGTTCTTTTGCCATTTTAGCGTTTAAAGAGTTGTAACTATTTGGCCTATTGAGACGAATAATGGCTACATTTTCAATAATTTCGAAATTAATAGTTTCTAATTTTAAATTCATTTATTACTCCAAAAATTAATTATTAATCTTAGATAATATTTGTTCAGTATGTTCTCCTAATTTTGGTGGAGACCTAAACAGTTGTGCTGGTGTTTCAGATAATTTAACGGGGAATCCTGTCATCTTAATTTTCCTATTATCCGGACCATCTGATACAATCACCATATCTGTATCTTTTACCAACTGATCATTTAAAGCCTCCTTCATATCTAATACTTTTCCAGCTGGACAACCACTTTGATTCAGTTTTTCAATCCAATAATCAGTAGTATTTAATTCTGTAGTTTTGTTAATAATCTGATTTAATTTATCTCTATTAATCATTCTTAACGAATTCGTTTTATACAAATCATTTTCAAGTAAATATTCTAATTTTAATGTTTTTAAAAAAATATTACATAATTTATCGTTTGCAGGAGCAATAGCAATATTACCGTCCTTTGTTTTAAACAAACCGTAAGGTGACAGAATTGGATGATCATTACCACTCTTTTTAGGCGTTTCATTTGTTACAAAATACTCGGCAGATAGGTACGCCATAAGTGATATCAAACCTGAAGTCAAACTTGTTTCGACTACTTGTCCCTTTTTGGTATTATACCTCGCATTTATCGCAGAAACTATTCCAAAAGCACAATATAGACCAGCAATCAAATCAGAAATAGGAGCAGCAGTTCTAACAGGTCCAGTTTTTTCAGATCCATTTAATGACATGAATCCTGAAATCGCCTGGGCAATAAAATCAAAAGCAGGTCTTTGACTATATTCTCCCTCACTACCAAAACCATTAACTGATGCTTGAACAAGTCTAGGGTTTATAGTGCTTAAAGTTTTTCTATCAAAACCCATTTTAGCGAGAACACCAGGCCTAAAATTATCGACAATTACATCTGCATTTTTTAATAATTTTTTTAATTTTTCTTTATCTTCACTTTGATATAAATCTAAAACTACAGATTTTTTATTTCTGTTAAATTGAGCAAAATATGCGCTATAACCATCCACAAATTCACCTTGATTTCTTACATTATCTCCCTTAGGTGGTTCAATTTTTATTACTTCAGCTCCCATGTCTGCCAATAATAAAGTACAAAATGGACCTGAAATTACTCTTGTCAAATCAATGACTTTTATTCCAGATAAGGCGCCTTCTTTAATCATTAATTAATTACCTTTTGCAGTTTTAACATCTTCGAGTGAATATTTTTTTAATCTTTCTCCTGCATGCATAACTTGCCCAGGTAACTTATAATCTAAAATTTTTTCTGCTTTTTTTGCAATTTTAATTAAATGGTTAATGTCTATTCCAGTCTTAATATTCATTTCATTCATCATATATACAAGATCTTCTGAACAGATATTGCCTGTTGCATCTGGTGCAAATGGACAACCACCTATTCCTCCAAAACAACTTTCATATAAATATATACCTTCGTTTAATCCAATCAAAACATTTGCAAGTCCAACACCTCTAGTATTATGAAAATGTAAAGTAATATCAAAATCTGGGATGTTATCTTGAATTTCTCTAATTGCAGCTTTTACAATTGGAGGTGTGGCCATTCCTGTAGTATCTCCTAACGTTACTCCTTTAAAACCAAGCGCTTTATATTGCTTTGAAATTTCTACAAGTTTTTTATATTGGACATTTCCTTCAAAAGGACATCCAAAAGCTGTTGATATATCCCCATGTACAGGGATATTGTTATCATTTGCCAACTTAACAACTTCCTCAAAACCAGTTAAAGATTCATGTATTGACCTGTTAAGATTTTTTTGGTTATGACTTTCTGAAGCTGATAAAAAAACAACTATTTCATCAATTTGACATTCTAAAGCTCTAATAGCCCCTCTTAGATTTGGAACCAAGGCAGTAAATGTAACATCATTATTTCGTTCAATTCCTTTAATGACCTCAGCTGCATCTGCTAATTGAGGTATAGCTTTTGGAGACACAAAGGAAGAAAATTCAATTCTTTTAAATCCTGCTTTAACAAGATCATTGATGAGCATAATTTTATCATTTGTACTTACTATTTTTTTTTCAGATTGGAAACCATCTCGCGTTCCAACTTCAGTCAAAACTACTTCCTTTACACCTATATCCATATTAAACCTCCAATAATTCATATATTAATAAGATTTTAAAAATTTTCACCAATATTATTCTTAAATGTTGACTCAGTTAGAAATTATTAGTGAACTATACTAATAAAAAATTTTGGAGGAATAATTATGAAAAAGTTTTTAAAAACTTTTGCTCTTGTGTCTTCAATGAGTATTGTAGCCACTATAGCAAATGCAGACCAATTTGTAAGGATGGTATCAGGTCCTTCTGGAGGTTCATGGTATCCTTTAGGTGCAAAGGTAATGCAAACACTTGAAAGTAATATTAAAGGCATTTCAACATCTAACACTTCTGGTGGCGGTATATCAAATGTTATGTCTGTAAATGGAGGTGACGCTGAAATTGGATGGTCTTATGCTCATACTGTTGCTAATGGTTGGAATGCAAAAGGTAAGTTTAAAAAAAATCATAAAAATGTAAGATATTTTGCTACTTTGTACCCAGCAGCTTTTCAGGTAGCAGTTAGAGCTGATTCTAAAATTAAAGGTTTTGAGGACATGAAAAATGCAAATATTAGTCCAGGTAAACCAAAATGGACTGGCACAGCTTTTTGCGAATCAATAATTAAAGATTATGGTTTTAATTTTGAAACCATCAAAAAAAATGGTGGTGTTGTCCATATGGTAAGCTATAAGGAATCAGTTGCTTTAATGAAAGATGGTCAAGCTGATGTTTTTATGGCTGCTACTTCAGTTCCACAAGCTAGTTTTATTGAATTAGAAAATAGCCCAGGAATAAGATTTATTGGTTTACCAAAAGAGAGAATTGACAGGATTGTTAAAAATAATCCAGGTTATATTTACGGTAAAATACCCGCAAGTGCATACAAATCCCTTAATAAGGACATTCCTACACTAGGTATAGTTACTTCTATGATTGTTCATAAGGATTTACCAACAGATTTAGTTTACAAAATGGCTAAAGTTTTTTGGGATAATCATAGTGAATTCGTTAAAGTAAAAAGCGTCTGGAAAAAAGTTTTGATGAAAGATGCTGTCAACGGAGCTGCAGTTCCAGTTCATCCAGGAGCTGCAAAATTTTATAAAGAAAAAGGCATAATGTAGCTAAATTTAGAAGGTGCTTTAACCAGCACCTTCTTATCTAAAAATTTTTATGCAGTCTTCTTCAAAAAAACTTGTATACAATGAAGTTAAAGAAATTAGCTTTCTTGATGAACTTATCCAATGGAGTAAAAATAAATCACTCTATTACTGGATAATTATAATTTGCTCATGGTTATCTATCGGTTTAGCTTTTTATCATTTATTTGTTGCAGTTTATGGCACGCCAGAAGGAAGATCCTTTCGATCAGTACATTTGTCTGTAATGATGATACTAGCTGTATTTATATATCCTGTATTTCGTAAAAGTATTAACGATAAAATAATTTTACCCAATGATGAAAAAGGTAATTTTTTAAGATTATTCGGAAGTATTTATGACTTACTAATAATTATTTCAATAATCTTTGTCCAATTATGGACGACTTGGGATGTTGAAACATTCATGATGCGATATGGAGATAAATATATAGGAGATATAATAGTAGGTTCAATTCTAATATTTTTAGTTTTAGATGGTACAAGAAGAGCAGTTGGTTGGGCAATGGTGTTTGTAGCTGGTTTCTTTATGTTGCACGCATTATATGCTCATAAATTTTTTGGTTTTTTTTATGGACCACCAACAAGACTTGCAAAATATATTGATACTTTATTTATGACATCTGATGGAATATACGGAATACCTCTATATGTAGCATCCACATACATAGTTTTATTTATCATTTTTGGTGCTATTTTAATCCGCTCTGGTGTTGGAAGATTTTTTGTTGATCTTGCTATTTCACTTACAGGTCATAGGACTGGTGGTCCAGCTAAAGCTGCTGTTGTAGCATCTGGAATGACAGGCACTGTATACGGATCTGCTGTAGCAAATGTTGTAACAACTGGATCTTTTACAATTCCACTTATGAAAAATTACGGTTATAGGCCAAGATTTGCTGCTGCAGTAGAAGCTTGTGCTTCTTCTGGAGGTCAAATAACACCCCCTATAATGGGTGCAGCTGCATTCATAATGGCAGAATTTTTGGAGGCTCCTTACTCTTATGTTATTTTAGCAGCTATAATTCCAGCTTTTTTATATTTTGTAACAATTTATTTCATGGTTCATGTCGAAGCAGAAAAACATGGGATAGAAAAAATTGATAAATCTATGCTTCCAAATGTAATTGATGTGTTAAAAAGTGGATGGCACATGTTACTTTCTTTGGTAGTATTGATTGCTCTTCTTATATATGGATATACTGCGATGAAAGCAGGATTTTGGGCTATAATTTCTGTTGTTTTTTTAAGTTTTTTTAAAAGTAACACTCGAATGTCTGTAGTTGATCTTTTAGGTGCGTTTGAAAGTGGAATAAAATCAACTGTACCAGTAACAATTGCATGTGCATGCGCTGGTATAATTATCGGATCAGTTTTTGTATCAGGTTTAGGACTGAAATTCACTCAATCAGTCATAGACTTATCTGGTGGAATGCTATTTCCATTATTATGTCTAACAGCGATTTCAGCTATAATCTTAGGTATGGGAATGACTACAACAGCAGTTTACATAACAGTTGCTGCTTTAATTGTTCCTTCTCTAATACAAGCTGGTGTGACACCAATTGCTGCACACATGTTTGCTTTTTATTTTGGAGTTGTTTCAACTATTACACCTCCTGTTGCTTTAGCCTCATTTGCTGGTGCTGCTATAGCAAAATCACCTCCTATGGCTACAGCAGTTGAATCAAGTAAAGTTGGAATTGCAAAATATATTGTTCCATTCGCATTTATTTATAACCCTTCTCTTCTTATGGAAGGTTCTTATTTGATAAGTCTATATAGCTTATTAAGTGTTTTATTAGCATACTGGAGTATGACTTTAGGCTTAGAAGGCTATTTAAATAAACCTCTAAATGTTTATACTAGAATAATTGCTTTTGTAAGTTCAATTTTACTTTTATTGCCTCCCCTTTCAATTTTTTATGGTGTCTCTGGTTTTTTGTTAAATGGAGTTGGACTTGTAATTTTAATATTCGTTTATTTTATTCAAGGTAAAATTAAATTAGGATATGTGAAATGAAGAATATTTTCAAAGGACCTAAAACATTCTGGATAGTACTATTTATTTCAGGCTTAATTATTTTTTCATTGGGTTTGAAACATTTACATGTGAGTTATTTTAATTTATTTATAATAATTGTTTTTATAGTAAGTGCCCTTTTGTTATTTTTTATATTGAAATCAAAAAATAAAATTAAAATCCATGACAAATAATTTAGATGCGATGACATTTATTGAAGTTAAAAATTTGTCAAAAACTTTTGATCAATTTTTAGCTAATGATTCTATATCTATAAATATAAAAAAAGGAGAGATTCATGCATTATTAGGGGAAAATGGTGCTGGAAAATCTACATTAGTTAAATGTTTATACGGAGTTGTAAAACCTACTGATGGCCAAATTTTGATTAATGGTAATCATGTAACAATTAATAATCCTAGAGAAGCACGAAGTTATGGCATTGGGATGGTTTTTCAACATTTTTCATTATTTCCAGCTCTAACTGTCTCTGAAAATATATTAATATCACTTGATGAAAAAATAACAAAAAAATATTTAGAAGATAAAATATCAATAACTGCTAAACAATGGAGCCTTCCGATTGAACCTACAAAAAAAGTTTTAGACTTATCAGTCGGTGAGCAACAGAGAGTTGAAATTATTAGATGTTTATTGCAAAATCCAAAACTCCTTATAATGGACGAACCAACATCGGTATTATCACCACAAGAAATAAATCAATTATTTAAAGTATTAAGAAAATTAGCTAATTCAGGATGTAGTATTTTGTACATAAGCCACAAATTAAATGAAATTAAACAAATTGCTTCCAAGGTAACAATTCTGAGAAGTGGAAAGGTTATCTCTTCAACCAGTACTTCTAAAATATCAACTACAAGTATGGCTGAAAAAATGATTGGTAAGAAAGTGAAAAAAATAACTAAAATTTCTAAAAATAGGTTTGTAAATTCACCAAATGCTATTTCTATCAATAATTTGGATCGAAAAAAATTATCTCAATTTGGTACAGAATTAAAAAAAATAAGTTTCAATGTTAAATATGGTGAAATTCTTGGCATTGCTGGAGTTGCTGGTAATGGACAAGTTGAACTAATGAATGCATTAAGTGGAGAAACATTAGGAGATCCAGATGAGATTATTTTTGAAGATAAAAAAATTGGAAATACTAATATTAAATTCAGAAGAAGTTTAGGACTTGAGTTTGTTCCTGAAGAAAGAAATGGTCACGCAACAGTTCCTGATATAACTCTTACCGAAAATACTTTTTTAACCTTTTATAATACTTATTCAAAAAATAATAATTTTCTTGATAATATATTGTTAAGTTCAAATATGTCATCAGATGACTCTATATCAATTATAAATGACAATGATGTAAGATGCCCATATTCAAATCCATTAGCTGATCAATTATCAGGAGGAAACTTACAAAAATTTATTGTTGGTAGATCATTAAAAGCTAATCCAAAAGTATTGATTATTTCACAACCAACATGGGGTGTTGATATTGGTGCTGCCAGTGAAATTAGAAGTAAACTTTTACTATTAGCTAAAGCAGGAAAAGCTATCATACTGATAAGCCAAGATTTAGATGAAATTTATGAAATATCAAATAAAATTTGTGTAATAAATAATGGATCCCTTTCAACACCAAAAATCACATCAAAAATCTCTGCTACGGATATTGGTATTTTAATGGGGATAAATTAGATAATGCTCAAATGATAGAATTCACACCAAGAAAAATCCAATCAAGTTTTTGGACTATTTTAAGTCCTATAATTTCAATTACCATAACAATTCTAATTGGCTCATTAATTTTTAAAATTTTAAGTTATCCAGTTATAGAATCCTTATATCAAGTTTTTGTTTCTCCATTCTCTAGACCTGACAGAATTGCAGATATATTTGTTAAAGCTTGTCCACTTATTATTATTGGTCTTGGTTTGATATTTTGCTTTAAAGCAAATATTTGGAACATCGGAGCAGAGGGTCAATTTATTCTCGGAGCTTTATGCGCAGGATCATTTGCATTACTATTTCCTGAAACAAAAACTTACACTTTATTATTTTCAATGTTTTTAATCGGTTTTGTAGGTGGTGCAATTTGGGCATCAATACCTGCAATTTTAAAGGTAAGATTAAATGTAAATGAGATTTTAGTAAGTTTAATGCTTGTTTACGTTGCAATGTTATTTATTGATTTTGTTGTTAGAGGCCCTTTACGTGATCCAATGAGTTTTGGCTTTCCTTTATCTAAAGTTTATCCTGATGGGGCGATAATTAGCAAAGTAGACTTTCCGTTTATTGGTTTCTTAGGTCAGTTTCATTATGGCATTTTTATTATTTTAATTTTATGTCCATTTATTTGGTTCTTCATCAATAAAACTTTACCAGGATTTCAAATAAAAATCTTTGGTTCATCTACAAGAGCTTCAGAATTTGCAGGGTTTAATAAAAATAAAATAACTTTTTATGTTTTACTTGTATCTGGTGGATTATCAGGTGTTGCAGGAGTAATAGAGGTTTCTGCTAATATGGGAAGACTTCAACCAGAAGTATCTTTTGGATATGGCTTTACAGCAATAATTGTTGCATTTTTAGGTCGTTTAAATCCATATGGAGTAGTTATTGCAGGTATCATAATTGCAACAGCAAAACTTGGAGCTGATAATGCTCAAATGGTTTTAGGAATTCCAAAAGTAGTTACTGGTATTTTTGAAGGTATGTTATTATTTTTTCTTCTCGCTGGTGAGACTATTCAAAAATATAAAATATCTATTAGGAAAGATAACTAATGGAAAACCTATTAATTACAATACTCCTAACTTCAATACCAATTTTATTAGCAGGATTGGGAGAACTTGTAACTGAAAAAAGTGGTGTTTTAAATCTTGGCGTTGAAGGAATGATGTTATGTGGAGCAGTTGCTGCACTTGGTTCTGTTTTAATTTTTGGTAATCCATACATAGGCATTTTATTTGGAGCTATTGCCGGAATATTAATAAGTACCGTTTTTTCTTTTTTTACAATAACCCTTATGACAAACCAGGTTGCTACAGGACTAGGTCTTACTATTTTTGCTACGGCTCTAACAGGTTTAATTGGTGAACCTTTTGTAGGGAAAACAGCAGCTTCACTACCCAAATTAGAAATTATTTTTCTATCTGATATACCTTATATAGGTAAAATTTTGTTTTCTAATGATATACTTGTATATTTTGCAATATTTTTAATATTTTTTATCCATTTTGGGTTTCAAAACACAAAAATAGGTATCATTATAAGAGCTGTAGGAGACAATCATGATAGCGCACATTCTATTGGTTACTCTGTAAAGTTAGTGAGATGGATAAGTACTTCATTTGGTGGTATGTGTGCTGGAATGGGTGGTGCTTACATACCATTGGCATTGACTCCACATTGGTCTGAAGGAATGACTGCAGGGAAAGGTTGGATAGCACTAGCTTTGGTCGTGTTTTCTTCTTGGATGCCAATAAGGTTATTAATTGGCGCATTAATATTTGGTGGTATAACAATTTTACAATTCGTTGCTCAAGCAAGAGGTTGGGATGTTCCATCACAATTTTTAAATATGTTACCGTATCTTGCTACTATTTTAGCCTTAGCGTTAATATCATTGAAATTAAGACATAATAATTATGCTCCAGCTTGCCTAGGAAAACATTTTTTAGGCAATAAATAATAAAAATTTACCCTAAATTAAAAAATCATTGTTTAATTAAATATAAACCTTAAAATTATCATTTTATGGAGTTGAAAATGTATAAGAATTTTTTAAAAATTATAACTTTTTTAAGTATTCTTGTTTCACCTTTTTTATTTACTTCAGCATATGCAAAAACTAAAGTAGGATTTGTTTATTTAACAACTCCAGGAGATCATGGTTGGACTTATGCTCATGAACTAGGTAAACAGATGGTTAAAAAGGAGTTTGGAAACGATGTTGAAATTAGTATTGTAGAGAATGTTCCTGAAGGACCTGATGCAACAAGAGTAATTAGAGAATTAGCAAAACAAGGTAATCAAATAATCTTCACAACATCTTTTGGTTATATGGAGCCAACTTTAAAAGTTGCTAAAGAATTTCCAAATGTAAAATTTGAACATATGACAGGCTACAAAAGAACAAAAAATGTAGCTACTGGTAATATACGATTTTATGAAGGTAGATATGTCCAAGGTGTTGTTGCTGGATTAATGACAAAAACAAACAAAATTGGTTATATCGGTGCTTATCCAATATCAGAAGTAATTATGGGAATAAATGCATTCGCTCAAGGATTAAGATCGGTAAATAAAAAAGCTACAATTTCAGTAATATGGGCTAATACTTGGTATGATCCCGTAAAAGAAGCTGATGCGGCTAAAGTTCATATAGCAGAGGGTGCTGATATTTTAGCACAACATACAGATTCACCAGCTATGCTTCAAATTGCTGAAAAAAATGGTGCTTTAGGTTTTGGACAATCTACTGACATGGGTGCTTTTGCTCCAAAAGCTCAATTATTTGCTTCAGTAAATAATTGGGGACCTTATTATATCAAAAAAATAAAGCAATTAAAAGATGGTAAATGGAATACTGGAGGTGGCCCTGATCACTGGGCAGGAAACACATGGGGTGGATTGTCCACAAACATGTTAACATTATCAAATTTTTCTAATATGCCGACTGACGTTGCCAAAAAAGCACAAGCAGCTCATGATGAAATTAAAAGTGGAAAATTAAAGATTTTTGCTGGACCGTTAAAAACCAATGATGGTAAAGAAATTATTGGTGCTGGAAAAACTTTAGATGATGGAGCCTTATGGGGTATGAATTATTACCTTGAGGGCGTTACAGGTAAAGTTCCAAAATAAAGATAAAATTAAGCAAGCGATGTTTATTCCATCGCTTGCCTTTTTTAAAATTGAAACATTTATTTTTTTTTATACTTGCTTTATTTTTTAATAACACTCTAATTGCAAAAGAATTAATAATTTCAGAAATTAAAAATAAAATTGAAACCGTAGATATTTACGGTAACAAATTTATTTTGAATAAAAATTATATAATCAAAAATGGTGACTTTGTTAAAAGTAAAAATCAAAATTCATATTTTGTCTTTAACAATGTTAAGATTTGTTTAGCTAAAAATAGCGCAGTTAAATTTAAAGAAATTAAAAGTAAAAATGTCATTTTAGAACATATTAAAGGGAATTTATTAGTAAATAAGATTAAAAATAAAAGCTTAAAAGTTGAAATCAGTATATACAAGAAGTTTATTTTTAATGTCAAAGATAAAGTTTACATAAATCAGTTTAATAAAAATAAATTTATAGTTAGAAGTTTTTTTGGTTTAAATTACAAACCACTTTATTCTAAGCAAACATTTAGGTTAAAAAACAATACCGCTTACAAATATGATACAAAACTTAAAGAAACTAAAGTAAGTAATATATTAAAAGATCCCTTAATAATTAATTGTTTAACAAACAAAAAAATTATTGATGCTGATAAAAATTATTCATTCTCGTGCATACAAAATGGAAAAAAATTAGTTTGTGGTTATAAATAAAATTTAATTCCAAAATCAAAAAATATTTTTAAAGATATAAATCCTAATAATATTAATATGAGTTTATCAAACAACTCTACAGAAACACTTTTAGCAATTTTATTTCCTATAGGCATACTAATAATTAATATACCAGTACAAATGAGACTTATCACAAATATTTCAAAATTCATAAATTCATAATGAATTAATGCAGGAGCTTGAAATGCTGACATCATCATAAAATACACTGATATAGTTGGGATAAATGTTTTTCTATCGAGTTTAAAAGAGTTTAAAAATGTTATCGATATAGGTGCTGAAATTCCAGCCGCACCTTGAAAAATTCCTCCAAAAAAACCAAAAGGGAAAAAAAGGTTTTTTGATTTTTTATATTCTAATTTCCATGTTGGAACAAAAAACTTAAATGAAATAAAAATTATTACTATGATACCAACACAGAATGAAAGGATATCAAGAGATAAATTAGCAAGAAATATTGTTCCTAAAAATGCACCTCCACCTCCACCCAAAGCAAAAGAAAATGTAGCGAATAAGGGCAATATAGATTTTCTAAAATGATAAAGTTGCTGAATGTTAGATAAAAAATTTGGAACGACCATTAATACAACAGCCAATCTAACATCGTAAAATGCAGATATAACAGGAATTGTTATAATAGGTGCACCTGCGCCAGTTGCTCCTTTTAATACTCCAGCCAAAATAAAAGAAGCTATAATTATTAAGTAATAGGAAAAGTTATCTAAAGCCAAAATTTACTCATAATTAATTTCTGAAAGCTTCTTTCCTACAATTTCAGCGAAAAACCTTAAATCTGTGCCAATAGTAGCCAGATCAAAACCTTCTTGAAATTTTTGATTTAAATAATTTGAAGAAAGACAATGAATACCAATTTTTTTATTATTTTTCTTACATGCTATTTTTATTTTTTCAATAGCATTGATCATTACTTCTTCAGTTCTATCTAAACCAGGTTTTAATCCCAATGAAACACTTAAATCTGAAGGGCCAATATAAACTCCAGACAAATTATCTACTGACGAAATTTTTTCAACATTATCTAGTCCCTCCTCTGTTTCTATCATAGCAAGGGTAATGATATGTTCGTTTGCTTCATCATGATAATTAGATCCATGAATTAAAGCAGCTCTAGTAGGACCTGAACTTCTAAACCCTTGAGGAACATATTGTGTTGTTTGGACAAATTGCTTACAGTCATTTTCATTATTAATCATTGGACAAATGATCCCAAGAAATCCTGCATCTAGAAGTTTCATAATTATACCTGGTTCATTCCAAGGCACTCTAGCTAAAGGAGTTATTTCTCCAGAGCCCATAGATTGAATCATATTTAGTGCCTGTTGATAATCTACAAGTCCATGTTGCAAATCTACAGTCAATGAATGAAAATTATTTAAAGACATAATTTCAGTAGTTACAGTAGACGGTATTGAGCACCATCCATTTACTACGCTTTTATTTTGATCCCATCGTTTTTTTAAACTTAATTTTTTCATCAGATACCTATTTCTTTGTTATTAACAACAACTGATTGATTTATTTTATCATCTAAAACATCTAGAACATTTTGAACAGTTTCTGTTGCCATTCTTACAGTTGATTCTATTGTCACACCAGCGATATGAGGTGATAAAATTACATTATTTAATTTAAATAAAGGATTGGATGACGGTGTTGGCTCAACATCGAAAACATCTAAACCAGCTCCAGCTATTTTCTTACTTGTAAGAGCTTCATACAAATCTTCTTCATTTAAAATGCCACCTCTTGCACAATTAATAATAAATGAACTTTTTTTCATAAGATCAAATTCTTGTTTTGTGAATAAATCTGTAGTTTCGTTATTCTTTGGACAATGAAGAGTAACGGCATCCATCTTTTGTAAATTCTCACTAATATTATCAACTGGAATAGCACCTGAGATCTTGACTTTCTCTTTTTCAACATATGGATCATAAACATAGACATTCATGTCAAAAGCCAATGCTCTTTTTACAAAGTTTGATCCAATTCTGCCAAAACCTATAACTAAAATATTTTTTTGCGCCAAATCCCAAGCTTTAACATCCCATCTATTGGTCCAATCCCCTTTTCTAGTAAAATCATCGTAATAAAATACATTTTTGCTTAAGGCTAATAAAAAAAACATTGCTTGTTCTGAAACTGAAATCATATTTGAATGTGCGGCTATAGTGAGTGGAATTTTTTTATTATTTAGTGACATTAAATCAATTGAATCATAACCTACACCATGTCTAGATACTACTTGTAATTTATTTGCCGCTTCTATGATTCTACTAGAAATTTTTGCTGTCCTTACGGTAATGCCATTAACATCTTTTGCAGCCTCTAATATCTCGTTTTCGTCATCACTCATCAAAACATTAAATTCAATATCCGTTCTGTTTTTTAGCATTTTTAAACCTTGTTCATGCAAACCTTGTACGACTAAAACTTTATATTTATTTGAACTCATAAATTGACATCCTTAAATAAATTTCTTTAATATTATATGGTTAATGAATAATTTAAAAGGAAAGAGTAATGAATTTCAAAAAAGTTCATCCAGATTTTGGAATTGAAATTAAAGACATAAAAATTAATAAAGCAGATAAAAAGGATATAAACAAAATTTTAAATCTTTTTGAGGAACATTCACTCATTGTTTTTAAAAATCAAAAAATAACTAATGAAGAACAGCTTGATTTTGCTAAAAATTTTGGTGTATTAGAAGTAACAAAACCAGGGACAATAGGTACAAATTCTAATCTAGTTATATTAACCAACATGGATGAAAATGGTAAAGTAGTTGATCATTTGCATAAACAAGCAAAAAATGATAGGGCTAATCAACAATGGCATAGTGATAGTTCTTTTAAAATACATCCTGCACATGCTTCAATTCTTAATGGAAGAACAACACCTAAAATTGGAGGTGGTACCCAATTTATATGTATGAGAAACATATATAATAAACTTGATCGATCTATCCAAAAACAACTTGATAATCTTGATGCAATTCATCACTTTGCTCATTCCAGATCAAAAATTGATCCTACTATGGTAAGCCAAATTGAATTAGATAAATTTCCACCAGTGGTTCATCCAATGGTGAAAATCAATCCAGTCAATCATAAGAAGGCTGTTTATTTTGGATCGCATACGAAATCAATTAAAAATTTAGAAGATGTTGAAAGTTCAAACTTACTTAAATATTTAAACGATTTCATCAATAATGAAGAATATATTTATTCACATAAATGGGATGATAATGATTTGATTGTTTGGGATAATCGTTCAATGGTTCATAGAGGACAACCTTATGATATAACTGAACCAAGATATTTAGTTAGAGCCACAATTTCAGATACATTGTCAACGGGCACTTACCTGTAAATTGGAAACAATCTGTGAAAGAATTAAATTGTGATTATTTAATTGTAGGGGCAGGCGCTGCTGGATGTGTAGTATCAAACAGACTGTCACATAACCCAAATAATAGTGTTATATGTCTTGAAGCAGGTGGAAAAGATAACAATTTTTACATCAAGATACCTGCTGGTTTTTCGAAAACTGTTTATGATGATAAAATAAACTGGCCGTATTATACAGAAGAAACAGACAACACTGCTAATCGAAAAATTAGATTTCCAAGAGGTAAAGTTTTAGGAGGTTCTAGTTCAATAAATGGGCATCTATATGTAAGAGGTCAAGCAAATGATTATGATGGATGGGCACAAAAAGGATGCTTAGGATGGAGTTGGTCAGATGTTTTACCCTATTTCATGAAAGCTGAAACCAGACCTGAAGGTAATAAAAATTTTAGAGGCAAAGAAGGCCCGCTTCATATTTCAGATCTAACCAGCCCTCACCCACTTGCTAAATTATTTATTGAAACAGCACATTCTATAGGTATAAAAAAAAATATGGATTACAACTCAGGTGATCAAGAAGGATCTTTTCTGTATCAAACGATGATTAAAAATAGCAAGAGATGGAGCGCTTCAGATGCATATCTAAAACCTATACTTTTCAAAAAAAATTTTAAATTATTAATTAAAACATACCTTCATAAAATAATTTTTAAAAATAAAAAAATTGAAAGTGTAATAATTAAGCAAGGCTTAAATTTTAAAAAAATTGTAATTAACAAAGAGTTGATCCTTTCTGCTGGTGCAATAAACACACCTCAAATATTACAAAACAATGGAATTGGCAATCAATTAAAATTAAAAGAACTGGGCATTGAGTGTATACAGAATATACCCGAAGTAGGACAAAATTTAAAAGATCATTATGCGATACGAATTGCTATGAGAACCAAAAATGTAAGTACATTTAATACTGAGTCAAAGGGTTTAAGTCTCTTAAAAGAAATTTTTAATTATTATTTTTTTAAAAAAGGTCTTTTGACAAATCCTGTTTCCACTGCTGGTGTTTTTGCAAAAACAAAAAAAGAATTAAGCTTTCCAGATATACAGATGCTTTTCGCACCAGCAAGTTTTGAAAATGAGAATGCTGGAACTTCAGGTCTTGAAAAATCAGATGGAATTACTTGTGGGATAACTCAACTTAGACCAAGTAGTAAAGGATATGTGGAAATTAAATCAAATAATATATATGAACCACCAATAATTAATCCCAAATACTTAGACAACGATTTTGATAAGGAAACATTAATAAATGGAGTGAAATTAGTTCGGAAAATTTATTCTTCAAAACCACTTTCTGATTTTTGTGAAGAAGAAACTATACCAGGAAAACATATTGCTACTGATGATGAAATTATAGATTACGCTAAGAAATTTGGATCCACTGTCTACCATCCAATAGGCACTTGTAGAATGGGGAATGATGCTAATTCAGTAGTTGATCTTGACCTAAAAGTTAGAGGGATTAAAAACCTTCGAGTGATAGATGCATCTGTAATGCCTGAAATGGTCTCTGGAAATACATACGCAGCAACGAATATGATAGCAGAAAAAGGTTCAGAATTAATTTTAAATTCTATTAATTAAATTAAAACTTTATTTTATTTTGACTAATTAATTTAAAATTTTATAAATAAAGATGTTAATATCATGCGATTTTCTAAATTATTAAAAAGCTTTATAGAATCGAAAATTATCAATGTTTTCATAACATTAGTAATATTAATTAATGCAATAACACTCGGCCTTGAAACAAGTGAAAAATTAGTTTCCAAATTTGGTATTATTTTAGCTTATATAGATAAGATAGCCTTATCAATCTTTGTAATTGAATTGTCAATAAAATTATTTGTATATAGAATAAATTTTTTTAAAAGTGGTTGGAATATTTTTGATTTTATCATTGTGACAATTGCTCTTATTCCTTCTTCAGGTCCATTATCTATATTAAGAGCATTTAGAATTTTTCGTGCTCTTCGACTATTATCTATGATCCCTTCAATGAAAAAAGTTATTCAAGCAATGTTTTATGCTATACCAGGCATTGCCTCAGTAGGTACGATAATACTTTTGATTTTCTATATATCAGCAGTTCTTGTTACAAATTTTTTTGGTAACAAATTTGAAGATTGGTTTGGAACTATTGGTGATTCAATGTACTCACTTTTCCAAATTATGACCCTAGAAAGCTGGTCAATGGGAATTGTTAGACCTGTAATGGAAGAATATCCTTATGCTTGGGCTTTTTTTGTACCATTTATATTAATAACAACTTTTGCAGTTTTGAACTTATTTATAGGCATAATTGTTGATGCAATGCAAAATCAAACAATTGAAGATAAAAATAAAAATAGTCAAAACTCTGAATTAAATTTAGAGAATAAAGTTTTGTCTATAGAAAATGAACTTAAAGAGATAAAGGAAATTCTCAAAAAAAAATAATCTCAAATTTCAATAAGTTTTTTTTAATTTAAACTTTAATTGTCATTTTATAAGAATTTTTTTAATATTATATTTATTGAATGAGGTTGATATGCTTGATCATCTAGGACAGTTGCCAAGTCTCGCTGCAAAAAATTTTGGTAATAAGGAAGCTTTGAGTTTTGAAAATCGTTCATTTTCTTTTTTAGAAATAAACTCTTTAGTTGAAAATTTAGCATCGAATTTAAAAAATCTTAGAATAAAGGAAAAAGATGTAATTACATTATATGCTTCTAATTGTTGGGAATGGATTATTAGTTATTTTGGAGTCGCAAGAGTTGGCGCTGTAATAAACCCAGTTAATACGATGTTAACGCCAACTGAAATAAAATATGTAGTTAATGATTGTAAAGCAAAAGCTATTATAACCTCTTCAGAAAAAGTGTCTCAGATAATTGATTTAAAAAAAGAAGGTAAAATTAATTTTATAATTTCTTTTGGTGAAACTGTCCAAGAATCAATATCTTTTAACGATTTAATTAATAACAATATGTCTCAAATTGATATGCCTAATGTATCATCAAACGATCTTTCTACAATAGGATATACATCTGGTACAACAGGTCATCCAAAAGGAGCAATGCAATCTCATAGAGCCGTGATTTTGAATGGATCTATGACTAGTCAGATGCATATGCGAAATGAAAAAGACATTGTCGTAAGTGCTTTACCCTGTCCTCACGTTTATGGAAACGTTGTTATGACAGGTATGATGATGTTTGGGACAAAGTTAGTACTTCACAAAGTTTTTGATGCCCCTTCAATCTTTAAAGATATTGAAAAACATAAAGCAACGATTTTTGATGGAGTTCCAACGATGTTTATGTACATGATTGATCATCCTGATTTTGAAAAAGCAAATTTAAAAAGCTTAACAAGGTGTTATGTTGGTGGGCAAACAATGCCAGTAGCAATCATGGAAAATGTAGAAAAAAAATTTAAAGTTCCTCTAATTGAATTGTGGGGAATGACAGAAATTGCTGGTCTTGGTTCAACACATCCACTTTATGGAAAAAATAAGCATGGATCAATTGGTTGTGCTTTACCATTTTGTGAACTTAAAATAGTTGATGTAGATAATGTAAAAAAGACTATGCCTATAGGTGAAGTAGGAGAACTTATGGTTAAAGGCCCTATAACTATGATGGGATATTTTGGAGATAATAAAAGAACAAAAGAAACATTAGAACATGATGGATGGCTTCATTCTGGTGATCTAGCAAAAATGGACGAAGACGGTTATTATTATATAGTAGATAGAAAAAAAGATATGATACTTACTGCTGGTTACAATGTTTATCCTGCAGAAATAGAAAGAGTATTAGCTAAACATCCAAGTGTATCAATAGCTGCTGTAGGAAAAGAAGATGATAAACTAAAAGGAGAAATAGCTAAAGCATATATAGTTTTAAAAGAAAATTTTAAAGCCAGTGAAGATGAATTAATTAACTTTTGTCGTGAACACTTAGCAGCATATAAATGTCCTAGAAAAGTAATATTTGTTGATGATGTTCCCAAAACAAGCTCTGGGAAAATTATGAGAAGAGAACTAAATAAACTTGATAAATTAACTATTAAGAAAAATTAGTTTTTTTTTGAGTTTTTTTAAATTTGATTAAAATTTCTTCAAGATATTTTTTTGTTTCACTCAATTCGTTTTTTAACTTTTTATTTTGCTCTCTTAAAAAATAGTTTTCTCTTCTTAACCATTCTACTTGATCAATTTGCATCAAAATTTCACCTTTAAAGAATTTGTAATTATATAATGAAAATAGTGGTACCCAGGGGCACTGTTTTGAACCCACATAAGGATTTTCAGTCTTCTGCTACACTACAAAATTTCACTACCATAACACTATCTTATAACTTTATAAATTTCAATATTCATACCTTAGTAAAAACGGTGATTAAAAAATAGCAAGTTTTCGAAAAAGATATGGCATGTGGGAAAAATTAATTTTAAGATCTTAAATATTCCTTTTATTATGAATAAATTTATATTTAAGCTGTTTTATAGGCAGGAATTTTTATATTGGAAGTTAATTCCAGTGCTTCTTCAATTCTTGAACACATGATAAAATCTTCTTCATATTTTATTAACATTCCTGCAAGTGCACTCACCTCAACTAATTCCATATTACCTGGAAACAAACCTTTAAAACCCTTATTTCTGTTTTTAACGTAAGTTTCTCTTTTCCAGCCCATGCAACTGTATACATATCTTTGTATAGGCGTGAGATTTTGTGTCATTTCAAAAGGATTATTCCGATTAAAATTTAAAGGATTATTTTCAATGCAACAATGTTGATATAAAGTATTTATTGCCATTACGGAGTCTACTCCTTGTTCATTCAATCTAAGACCACAGTTTTTAATATCTTGAATTGATTGTAAAGGACTTACACTATTAACCCACAAAATAGATTCACAAGAAGAAAATTCTTTAAAGAAATAGTCGACGACTACATCAGTCGTTGCTTTATCTCCTGCTAAATTACGAGTTCTAGATAAAAATTTTACTTTATTACAGTTTACTAGTCCTTTAAAATAAGCATCATCGCTACTTATAATAATTTCGTCAAAAATATCAGAAGCTAAACATTTATCTCTTGCAACTTCAACCAAGTTTCTAGAATTAAAAGACTTATAATTTTTTTTTGGCAAACGTTTGCTCCCAGATCTTACAGGTATTACAGCAATTTTACTCATCGAAAACTCCAATTTTTTGCTAATTCAGATACATCCTCTGCAATATTACAAAATATGTTTTCCCAAGATTCATAAAAATCTCTTTCGAAGATATCTGCTGAAGAAGTGACAGGGTTATACAAAATATTACTCCATGGGCTTTGACGCCAATTAGCAAGCTTAGTCAATGTCCCTACCGAAGAAGAAATTAATGGTACTGTAGTTTTAGTAGAAACAACAACATCAAGAGCACCGCAAAGTGCTGCCACATCATCTATATTATCAAAATGATCCAAGTCGTCAAAATTATGAACTAATATTCCAAATTCATTTTCAATTTTAGATAAGTCTTCAGAAAAATCTTTATTTTGTAGATTTATAAAAATAACGTTTGGAATTTTAAATAATGGATAAAATTCAGATAATTTAGCATAATTTTGAAGTCTTTTACTTGACATATCTGAACTTTTCCAACTAATTCCCACGTAATAACCATTACCAAGAGAATTCAAACGCTTTTTCCAAAAATTTACTCTCATTGGGTCTGGAATAAGAAATGAGGATAATTTTTTATTTGATAAAATATCTTTAATAAAATATTTATAAAGACTTCCCATTGGTAAATGGAAATCAAAATCTTTTCTTTCTAAATCTTGACTTCTGTCTTGAGACTTAACCTCAATATTTTGAAATGATCTTTTCATCAAAGGTACTAACTTGTCTTGGCATTCAAAAATGCAATGCTCAACTTTTGAAGAAATATAAGGTAAGCAAGATGACCAATTAATAGTGTCTCCAATCCCTTGTTCACACCAAATAAGAATTTTTTTTCCATTCAATCTTTTTTTTCCGTCCCAACAAGGTTGTAAAAAATTTCGTTTTCGTAAAGAAAGTTTTTTAGTTTTCCAACGCCATTCATGTTCATTAAGTCCTTCCTTTAGTCTTCCACTATTAAGAAATGCAAAACCTAAATTTTGATGTGCTTCAGCATTGTCAGGTTTAAGTGAAATAGATTTTTTAAAAGCATTTATAGCCTCTTCTAACTTACCTTGATCTTGGAGAGCATTCCCCAAATTATAATAAGTATTTGCATGATTAGGTCTTAATAATAATGATTTATTGTAAGACACTACAGCCTGTTCATATTCTCCTTTATCTTTAAAGACAACTCCCATGTTGTAATATGCATCAGCATATTTAGGATTTAAAGAAATTGCTTTTTTATAGGCATGTAAAGATTCTGAAAACTGACCTAAATCGTGAAAAATATTTCCCATATTATTATATGTTGCAGCACAATTTGGCTCAAGTGAAATTACTTTATCAAAAATTTCAATAGCTTCTTTTAATTTACCTTGTTCTTTTAAAACTACACCTAAGTTGTTCAAACCATTTAAATAATTGGGGTTTAATCTTATAACTTTTTTTAGAACTTCAGATGCCTTTTCATATTGACCTAAACCTATATTTGCTGCACCCATAATATTCCAAACTATAAATTCATTAGGGTATTTTTTTAAAAAATTTTCTGCTTCTTGAACAACCTCAGAAAAGTGCCTTTGATTATAAAGGTTTGTCAATTTATTAATAATTTCTTCAAGCAAATGTTGAGGTGTTTTATTCTGTTTAAGCAAATCTAAATCAGAAATGTTTTCTTGAAAGCTCTCACTTTTAGAGAAATTTTGTAGAACTTTTTGATACAATTCAATAGCTTCAGTAATTTCTCCATTTTTAGTGTGAAATTTAGCTTTCGTGAGAATATTATCAAGAGATTTTCTTTCTAACATTGTGTTTAGCCTCTGAGATTGTATATAATTTTTTAGCAATAACTATGCCAAGAAAAATTAAATCACTTGCACTACAAATAGATAAAAAATACTACAAAATTATCCTGAAAAGAAGTGGTGCCCAGGGGCGGATTCGAACCACCGACACGAGGATTTTCAGTCCTCTGCTCTACCTACTGAGCTACCTGGGCATTATAATAATCTATACATATATCAAGTTAAATTGTCTACTATAGAAAAGAATTAATTGTCAAAATCTATGTCTTTAGATATAACATATTTATTATCCAACCATTTAAATAAGTCTATTTTACTGCATTTATCTGAACAAAATGGGAAATGTTTATCTTTTTTATCAATTTCTTTTTTACAATTAATACAGCTACTTTTCATTAAAATATCCGAATGAGTTAAGTGATCCATAAACTTGATTTAAAGGTAATCCAACAATATTAGTATATGAGCCAGAAATAAACTGAATAAATTTTTCTGCAGATCCTTGAATCCCATATGCTCCAGCCTTTCCTTTCCATTCATTTGATTTGATGTAAAATTTAATTTCATTTTCGGTTAATCTTTTCATTTTTACTATTGAAGTTACAACTCTTAAAGAATCTATTTTATCTTTACAATATAAATTAAAAGCTGTTGAAACTCTATGCCTTCTTCCTGATAAAAGCTCTAAGAATTTAATTGCTTTTGATTGTTCGTTAGTTTTGTCAATAATTCTTCTCCCAACATATGCAACTGTATCTGCAGTCAAAATCAAATCATTTGGAAATTTTTTTTTGACCACATCCATTTTCTCCTTAGCCATTCTTTTCACATATAAAATTGGAAGTTCTTTTTTGTGAGGGTTTTCATTAATTTCAGGTTTAAAAATTTCGTTTGGATAAAAATTTATCTGTTTTAATAATTCTAGTCTTCTTGGAGAAGAGGAACCTAAAATAAACTTCATCTTTTTGTTATTAGACAACATTATTGTGTTGGTCTATTTATACCTAAAAGTAATTCTGCCTTTAGTTAGATCATAAGGTGTCATTTCTACAGTAACTTTATCACCCAACAATACTCTAATTCTATTTTTTCTCATTTTTCCACTTGTATGGGCTAATATTTCATGATCATTGTCTAGTTTTACTCTAAACATTGCATTTGGAAGTAGCTCTTCAACAACCCCAGAAAATTCTATTACACCTTCTTTTGCCATAACACAGTTATATAATTTAAATAATAAATTGTAAAATTAAATAATTTAGTAATTAAACTTTAATCATCCTTTCTTCTAGCATAGATTGACATTCTGTGTGCATCTAATCCTTCTGCTTCTGCTAAAATTTCTGCATGTTTCCCAAGATCATTTAAATTATTTTCATTACATTGAACAAAAGTTGTTCTTCGTAAAAAGTCGTTTGTACCAAGTCCACTAGAGAACCTTGCTGTTCCTTCTGTTGGCAAAACATGATTTGGACCTGCAATATAATCTCCAATAGCTTCAGGTGTATAATCACCTAAAAAAATTGATCCAGCATTATTAATGTCATCTAAATAGATTTTAGGATTTTCTATACAAAGCTCTAAATGCTCAGGAGCAATTTGATTGATTAGATCTATACATTCATTTATATGTTCAATTATTAATATTAATCCATTATTATACCAAGAACTTGAAGCAATTTGTTTTCTAGGTAATGTCTCTAATAATTTAACAATCTGATTTTCTACATGCTTAGCAAATTTTTCATCATTGGTAACTAAAATAGACTGAGCATTTTCGTCGTGTTCAGCTTGAGACAATAAGTCTATAGCAATCCACTCTGGATTATTTTTATTATCTGCAACTATTAAAACTTCTGAAGGACCTGCAACTGAATCAATTCCTACTTTACCAAATAATTGTCTTTTAGCTTCCGCGACATAAGCATTTCCTGGACCAACAATTTTATCAACTTTTTTTAAATCTTTAGTTCCAAAAGCTAATGCGGCTATAGCATGAGCTCCTCCCATCCTATAAAATTCTGTTACTTCTGCTAAATATGCAGCTGCTAACAATATTTCTGAATTTTTTTCAAAATTAATTGGTGATACCAACACCCTTTCCTCAACTCCAGCGACTAAAGCTGGTATCGCATTCATTAAAACTGAAGAGGGATAAAGAGCTTTTCCTCCTGGTGCATAAAAACCAACTCTT
This sequence comes from SAR116 cluster bacterium AG-426-A06, assembly GCA_003210115.1. Taxonomy (GTDB): domain Bacteria; phylum Pseudomonadota; class Alphaproteobacteria; order Puniceispirillales; family Marisalimonadaceae; genus TMED54. The sequence goes on from QCNM01000006.1 coordinate 33,248, forward strand.
TTTATAGGAGAATATTTTAATCCTAAATTAACACCAAGCTCATCTTCATAGTCAAATCCACTTGGCTTTTGCTTTTCATGAAATGATTTGATTCTAGAAGATGCAATTTTCATAGCATTTTTCAAATTGATTGGAAGATCATCAAAAGCTTTTTTTAATAATTTATTTTCAATTCTAATATCATCTAAATTAGAACAACTAATATTATCAAATTTATTTATCATAGAAATTAGAGCATTATCACCATTTGTTTTAATTTGACTAGTTATATCAAAAACAATTTTTTCAACATTAATATCTGAAATGTTTCTGCTTCTTAAAAATTCATTTAATTTTTGATCAAAATTTTCTTCCTTAGAATAAAGATATGTAACTTTATTTTTAATCATGTAAAAGCCCTTCAAACTTCTTTATAATTTTATTAATTTCCTTAAAATTTGTTTTATATGCATTTCTATTTACAGATAATCTTGTAGAAACTTTCATAATCTCTTCAATTTCAATTAAACCATTAGCTTTTAATGTTTCACCACTTTCAGAAAGGTCAACAATTCTTCTACATAATCCCATAGATGGAGCCAGTTCCATTGCACCATTTAGTTTTATACAATCAGCATGGACACCCCTTTTTTTAAAATGCTCACTTGTTAAGTTTGGATATTTTGTTGCCACTCTAACATAACTCCAAGTCAGGGGATCTTCATCACTTAAAATTTCTTGAGTGGTAGCTACTACTAATCTACATAAACCAATTTTAAGATCAATAGGTGAGTAAATTTCAGAATGATTAAATTCTTCTAAAACATCACTACCAATTATAGCTATATGTGCCGCCCCATAAATTAGAAATGTTGCTACATCAAATGATCTAACAATAATTAATTTTATATTAGGAATATTAGTTTCAAACTTTAATTTTCTATCTTTCTCGTTAAAAAAAGATTTTTCTGGAATAATACCAACCTTTTCAAAAATTGGTAAAACTTGTTTTAATATCCTTCCTTTAGGAAGAGCTATAATTATATCTTTATCGTTCATATTAATTGGTCTATTTATGCATTGGTTTTTTACCAGTTGGCCATGGCATGTCAAGATCATCTAGATAAATTTCTATTTTTTCTATAAAAAGTTTAATTGTTATATCTAAAGAAAAATTAAATGTTATTTGATTTTTATCATAATCGACTGATAGTAAATTTATAAATTTTGAAGAATTGATTTTGTCTTTATTTGTATAAGTTATCTTATTTACATTACAAATTCTTGTTCCAGAAACAACTCGATAATATGTTTCGCCTTTTATTTTTTTTCCTACAAATTCCCAGCAAAACCTTGAAAAAGTTGCAATCAAAATTTTATCACTCTTATTATAAATAATTTCATCAATGGAAAATATTCCGTCTTGACATAATGAAGAAAAAATTTTTATTTCATCTTTATCTAAAAATTTTATTTTTAATTTTTTAAAGTCATAATCATTGAGATGATCGGAAATATTTTTTTTATTTTTAGATTTCATGATTATCTTATATTTGCCCCTATATTAAATAATTTTTCTTCAAAATTTTCGTATCCCCTTTTTAAATGAGATAAATCATTAACAACACTCTCACCATTTGCATTTAGACTTGCTGCTATTAGGGACATAGAAGCTCTCAGATCAGTAGCTTTAACCGAAGCACCTTGTAATTGCTTTACTCCATCAACAATAGCTTTATTTCCATCAATTTTAATAGATGCCTTCATTTTAGACAACTCAGGGATGTGCATAAATCTATTTTCAAATATATTTTCTTCAATTACTGATTTTCCATTTGCTATACACATTAAACTCATAAACTGAGCTTGTAAATCTGTTGGAAAACCAGGATGAGGTTCAGTTTGAATATTAATTGGAACAATTTCACTAACGCCTTTTATTTTTACAGTATCATTGTAAACTTCAACTTTAACATTTGTTTGTTTTAATTTTTTAAAAAAAGCTTTTAAATCTTTTGGATTTGAATTAAGTAAGTTTAACTCACCTTTTGTAATTCCTGCAATTATGGCAAATGAACCTGCTTCAATTCTATCAGGTATAACTGAATATGTGATAGGATTTAATTTTGAAACACCTTCTATTTCAATTATATCTTTACCTAAACCTTTAATATTTGCTCCTGCCAAATTTAGACAGTTACCTAAATCAACAATTTCAGGCTCTTGAGCAGCATTAAAAATTTTTGTTTTGCCAATTGCTAAAGTTGCCGCCATGATAGCACATTCTGTGGCTCCAACAGACACTTGAGGAAATTTAATCTCATTTCCTATAAATTTCTCTTGAGGTAAGGTAGCTCTTAAAAAACCATTTTCAAAAAGAGTTTCAGCTCCAAGTTTTTTAAGTGCATCAATATGAAGATTGATTGGACGTTCTCCAATTTCACAGCCTCCAGGCATCGGAATTAGAGCATTGTGTCTTTTAGACAAAAGGGGAGCAAGTACTAAAAATGAAGCTCTCATTTTTGATACTAATTCTTTTGGCGCTTCAATGTTTTGTGGTTTACCATGAAAATCAATAACACCATTATAAAATTTTGTCATTATACCTAAAGCATTTATTAATTTTATCATTAATCTTGTATCTGCTAAATCAGGTACATTTTTCAGAGTAAAACTTTTATCAATCATCAAAGAGATAGAAATAAGAGGTAAAACTGAGTTTTTTGCACCACTGATTTTAACATCACCAAAGAGAGGCTTACCTCCTTGTATAATTAATCTATCATTACTCATTTTTTACTTTTTCATGAAGTAGACTAGAATATCCAACTTTTAAAAGTCTTTTTCCAGTAATTTTTTTTTCATCACGTTGATTAATTTGTATTTTTCTAAGTTTTAAATTTTCTCTTAATGCAGAAGAAAGATTTTTATTTTTATTGATAGTATTTTTTGACATAATTGATAATAATTTACTATATGATAATTTAGTTCTGGATTTATGTCTAGATCAACTCAAAATAAGCCGCCATAGCTCCAGCGGTAGAGCGCGTCATTGGTAATGACGAGGTCACTGGTTCAAATCCAGTTGGCGGCACCATAACTAAAAAAATTTTATTGAGATCTTATCTCAGCTCCAAATTTTTCAAATACACTTTCAATAATTTTTGAACTTAATTTCTCTAAATCATCATCTGTTAATGATTTTTCTATAGGTTGAATTATTATAGATAATGAAACAGATTTTTTATCATTTGGAATATTATTTCCTTGATAAATATCAAAAACTGAAATTTTTTGAATTAACATTTTGTCAACTAATTTTATTTCATTTATTAGATTCTCAACATTTAATTCATTGTTAATTAAAAAAGAAAAGTCTCTGGATAAAGATTGTAAATAATTTATTTTGAGCAAAGGTTTTGAAA
>QCNM01000007.1 GCA_003210115.1 SAR116 cluster bacterium AG-426-A06
AACTGGAACTGGTAAAGACGTAATTGCAAGAGCAATTCATAACTCCTCTCTAAGAAATGGACCTTTAATAACTGTAAATTGCGCAGCTATTCCATCAGAATTATTGGAATCAGAACTTTTTGGACATGAAAAAGGATCATTTACTGGTGCTGATAAATTAAGAAAAGGTAAGTTTGAACAATCAAGTGGTGGTTCAATGTTCCTTGACGAGATAGGTGATATGCCATTGGCACTCCAAGCAAAATTATTAAGAGCAATTGAAAATAAGACAATTCAAAGAGTTGGAGGATCTGCAGATATTAAAATTGATCTTAGACTTATATGTGCAACTCATAGAGATTTAGAAAAAAAAGTTGAAAATGGTGAATTTAGAGCTGATCTTTTTTTTAGAATAAATGTATTACCTATACAGGTTCCATCACTTTCTGAAAGAAGGGATGATATACCTGACTTAGTATTAAATCTGCTAAAAAATGTAGATGCCGAAGATGAATTTAAGCCAAAATTTACAACTGATGCAATCACAGCACTTAGAAGACATAATTGGCCTGGTAACGTAAGAGAATTAAAAAATTTAATTGAAAGAGCGTGCATACTTTTTCAAGGTCAAGAAGTTACAAGTACAAATGTTACTGAAAACCTCTTAAGGTTAAAAGCTCCAAATACAATTGAAGAACAAAATGAGATTTGGGATGTAACATCAGAGTTAATTGATGAAGTCGAATTTGATGATGATCATGAAGAAAATAAGATTGATAATCTTCCTCATCCAAATAATTATAAAGACTGGTTTACTTTTTATGATGAAATTGATGTTCGGCGTCATTTACAAGATATTGAGATAATATTAATAGAAGCAGCTTTAGAAAAAACTAATGGGAAAATTGCCAACGCAGCAGACATTTTAAAGCTAAGAAGAACTACACTAATTGAGAAAATGAAAAAATTCTCAATTACAAAAAATGATACAAATTTATAAATTTTTAAATTTTATATTAACTGCTTTGATATGATCAAAAATAAATATTTTGAAGATTTTAATCTTGGTGAAAAATACATACTTCCTTCAAGAACTCAAACAAGTGGTATTTTTTCAATGTTTCAGGGTGTATCAGGAGATAACGACCCAATTCACTATGATGTAGAATTTTGCAAACAAAAAGGTCATAAAGATATGCTTGCTCATGGAATCCAAGTTATGTCTCAAACAGCTGCTGGTGCAGGAAGTTTTCCATCAGAAGTTAGACAAAGTTTATTAGGAATGATCGAAATTAGTGGCAAGTTTCTAAAGCCAGTATATAAAAATGATACTTTATATCCAGAACTTAAAATAATTAATTTAGTTTCTCAAAAAACTACAGGTGTTATTGAGATGGAAGCAACAATATTTAATCAAAATAAAGATTTAGTATTTAAGGGGACTCAAAAATACTTAGTTAAAAAAAATGTAAATTAACATCTCTCTATAAACTACTTAAACTCAATAGTGTCTAAACTATAAAGCATTGATAAAGCTATATCATTTTGACTTAGTAACTCATACAACCTACAAATCCTTACTGTTTTTGTACTATATCATACTTAAAGTAATAAATCTGGTAGCTTAATTTATAAGAACATTAGTTATAGTAAAATAGGATTAATAAAATCTCTATTACTAAAGTTTTTTAGTTGCAACAGTTATCTTTTTCACTGCAACATCCTTCATTACAACAAGAACTACTGCACTCTCCAGTATTACAACCGTCACTACAACAACCATTTGTACAACAAGTGTTTTTACAACATGTATTTTCATTGTCAATATGTACAGTCATTATTTACTCCATTACTAAAGTTACGACTAAGAATCTAGATTATATAGGGCTAATTATAATAATCATATTTATTTTAAAAATACTTTTGATAAGAAAACAAATCATTGATATTATTGACTTTTATTTTTGAAAATCATTCCCACTCAGTAGTAACGTTAAAATTTTTCTATTTTAATATCAATCATTTACTACCTAGCAATAGTTAGTGTGCAACTAGTGTGTAACTCACTATCCACTTTGCAGGTTTTATCTACGTTTGTGTAACTATTGCAATTCAATAGTTTACGCAATTCTTTGTTACACATTGTAAGACGAAGAACGTGCTTTCACCAAACACGTTCTCCATTTAACTTGTCATTTGTTCTTTTTTGTCACTCGTCTGCCAAACTGTGCTTGCCTCTCTATAAGCGCATCTAACTCACCATGTTCAGCAGCTTCACGCACCTTAGCTAGCACATCAGCAACCTCTGCTTCACTTGCTACTTAATATGCGTGGTCTCCACCAATCTGCTTGTCCATCACAGAGAAGTAATATGCATCGGTTAAATACGACCTAGATGTGACCATACACCATCCACCGTGCTTTCCTAAGAAGTCATTTAATTCATTGTCTTGCTTGACATCAAGGAGAACACTCCCATTGCTCTTGACATTAATGTGCTTCACCAAAGTCTCGCCGTGATGGTTAACAAACTCAAAGTCACACTCGGTGTTGGTACTAAGCTCAGCTAATTCTAACGAAGTATTGTGAACTGTCGCGACATAATTTCTTGATCCACCTACTGGAAACCATCGCCTATTGAAAGGTTTAGTAAAGGTGTTCTCAGAGACAACTAATGGGGTAAAACATATGTTTGTTCCAAGGTTTTGAGTTTTCCTTTTAACATTAAGACCCATTTTAAAGCGCTTAGGGAAGGGGTGTTCTTTACTCACAAAGGCAAGCTTTAAGCTATAGAATTGATCTGTTTCAGCATTGGCTGATCTTAAAATCTTAGAAAGGTCCAACTTACCTGATCCATTGAAATTAAACATTTCCGCTTGGGAAAGACTTCTCGAATAGATACCTTCTCCTCGCATTGTATAGATAGTCAAAAGCGCGTCCCCAGCAAAAGATAGGTTTTGTCCGTAAGTTCGTAGCGCCGTATCGAAAGAATTTGAGGGAAAAATTGGAGCTGTAAAAGCAGAGTCGAAATAGCGATGATGATTCTTATTGCTTGCCCTTAAACTCAACACATTGGCGTTTAGCACCTCCTCTGCTTTGGAAGTGTCGTAGAATGTATGGGTCAATGTAGGCGGACAATCCTTGTTTAGAATACCAACGTAAAAACGAGGGAAAACATCTTGTAAGTCGTGATTAATTGAACACTTTGGATTCTTTAACAACCCAGTATCTGAACTGTTTATAAGGTCTTCCAGCCATATGATATGCATTTGGCCGTATGAATTATTAGTTAATTCTAGATTATAGCTCCTCGAAAAGTCATCCTCAACGAGCTCAATACAAAGATTGTAAGTTGAAGAATGGCCACCAAAGAAGCATATGAAATTTTTAGTTTGATTACTAAGGTAAGTATCAAATCCAGTTTGCGGATACATAATTGCGTAGTCATTTACTGTTTCAGATTTATTATATGTTCGAATACCACTGTGCACTAACGAACTCGATCCATTGCCCTCATAGCAAACCGTTATAGCAGGAAAAGTGTAAAGAGGCTTATTTTTAGAATAAACCTCAACCTCAACAGACCCACAAAACCCATTTTCCAGATCAGAAAAATAATCTGAAATTTGCAGTTCGTAAGAGTTATATTCGATGATTATTTTGTATTTTTTATCAAACTGCTTTCCATCTATGCCACGTAAGGTCAAGCAAATAATTACGCTATTTCCGTGTTTTTTTAACCAATAAGATAAAAATTGAATAGAGGTGGTAATGCCAGAACTCTTAAAAACTGGGAAGATTGTTGATGAACGATTTTCTGCCTTTAAAAACTCTTCACTGCTTTGGAGTGAGAGATCATCAATGGAATTTAAATTATCCCAAAATTGTTCATAATCGAGAGCTCTACTCATTTTCTCCCCCGTCCTTCTGCAAGTGAGCCTTTCAACATGCCAGCCGTAAAGCCAAACTCTTTGCAAAGACGCTTTACTTCTTTCAGTGCGTTAGCACGTTCGTTCTTCTTAGCTTCAACCATCTGCTGCTGAATTGCTTCCATTTCAGCTTTCAATTCGTCATAAGACTTCATCTCACACCTCCGTTGGTTATGTGTCAGTCTTACATTATAGATTTGTTGAGAGGATGAAAAGCACGTTTTATCGACGCTTGCTGTAACGTGTTGTATTTTGACAAAAGTATTTGCACAGCGTCTCACTATGCCAGTCTTTCACTGTGTCAACCATTCAGTCAAATAGCTTCAAACCGTGCACTTTAAGCGTGTTTTCAGCGTTTTTCTCTGCTGTCTTGTTGATTTGGTAACGGTGGTTGTGGACGGATAGGTGTGAAGTCTGTTTGTTCTGTGTCTTTTGATGCGGTTTGTTGCTGTGGTTGCTGCGTGACTATCTTTGTCTTTGGAATAGCTACAGTGCGTGTGACTGTCTTTGTTTCTGGCTTTGCCATCTTCTTAGCTAGTGCTACTACACTACTGCTTGTGCCTAGCATCAATTCAAGTGCTGCCCACTTTGTTTCGTCATCAACACGTTCAATCTCACCACGTATCACATTCAATGCTTGCTGTATGTCTTGTAGGGCACTCTTGTTCATATAGTTATTTAGCAACTAGCAGACTGGGGTGATGCCAAATCACCACCTAACTTCTGTAAGTACTCCACCACAGAAAACTGCAGCACGAAAATTTCACGCTTAAAACCCAATTTCGGATGACGAGGTTGTTGACGTGAAGCTACAGTGTTACTTGTCAAACCCTCAACTCTTCTTTCCACCACCCACAGCATCCGTATTAATCTGCTTGTGACACTGTTCGCTCAGTTCAATAAAACGCTTGCCAAGCTGCGTATGCTGTTCTGTAGCCGTCATACAGCGTCCGTAGTGCTGTAATTTGCTTGCACATATAGCCAATGTACCCACACTGGGTTTAACACGCTTAAAACGCAGCGTACGCATATAGCACTCGCTTCTACACAGCCAATCTTTGCTGAACTCGCTTTCGCTGCTTACAGCGCCAATTTGCACCAATAACTCAAATACGTCGTTTAGAACCGTTTTCTGCATCCTTTTTTCCTCAGTTGATAAATAACAATATGCAAAGCTTGTAAGTGTTACTGTGTATTTAGCACGTGTTGCTAGTTACAAATGAGATTAAGGTTGGTACGCCGATTGAAATAGTACTGCTGATGCCTTCTGATGTGAGAGGACAAGCAAACGGACTGCTCATTGTCTGCTTCAATGCACTACCCCAGTGATGCTGGGATGCCTTAAACGACACACCTAAGTGTGATTAACGATTTTGCATTGTCGGAATGGTTGAATAGGAACGCCTATTGTAAAGTGAGTTGGAACTGTCATTAAACCAACAAAGTCGCTACGCTGCTTCTGGCTGGCGCGTAGCAATGACTTGCGTAAGACAGCACGTAATAGGTGATAGCAAAACCTACCTTCCTCGTTAAGAGTTGTGTAAGCCCAGTTGTGTAATCCTCAGTAAATGAGTGAAGAACTACAGTCATTGCCTAAAAGTAGGCTTTGACTTGTTCTTCCTAGTAAATGAGTAAGAGATAACTATTCAATCAAAGAAAATCACGTTGTGCTGTATGTGATTGAGCGAATGCGAAAGAACAAACAGCACAAGTAGTGTTAGCGAAGCTGACACTCAAACAGCACTTCAAATAAGTAAGAAAAGTACAATTATCTTACATTTCTACGTAAGTCTTTGATGTATGGAAGGAATTATATGAGCACTTATTGGTTGCTCAAATAGAACCTCAGAAAATACGCTATATGCACGAAAACATTACATTTAGGTGGTGGCATATGGCACAAGCAAAGACACTTAACAAAACAGAACTCAAGCAACTGCTAGACGTAACAAATTCATGCAGTCGTTATCCACTGCGTGACACTACGATGCTGTTGTTTACGCACTTGTGCGGTTTACGTGTTGGAGAAGTAGCTGCACTACGCTTTGATGACGTACTTGATGCAAACGACACAGTGCGAGACGAAATGACACTTGATGCAGCACGTACCAAGTCCAAACGAGCACGTAAGATATTTCTGCCAAAGCAGATGCAACGTCAACTACAAGCATACGTTAGCAGCGTAGCGAAGCGTCCACAGCACGGTTATTTGTTCGCTACGCAAAAGAGTGCAAGGTTTAGTGCAAACACTGCTACACAGCATCTACAACGCTTGTATGCACGTGCTGGGATTGCTGGCGCTACGTCACACAGTGGCAGACGTTCTTGGTTAACTACGTTAAGTCAGAAAGGAGTAAGTGTGTTTGTGCTAGCTGACATGGCTGGACATGCGAGCATTCAGACAACGCAGCGTTACGTTACTGTGAACGATGAGATGAAGCGTAACGCAGCAGAACTCATTGTGTAGATAAGCTAAAAAGGTATCCATAGTCTAGCTTCTCAACCAACTCGAATGTTCCGTCCTTACGTAGAGCAGAAAATTCTCCATTTGAGTTTAGCTTTAATGGAACGGGTAGTTGAACTTCTTTAGAAATGAATTGAGCGATATTGTAATCACTTACGTACTCATAGGTTTGGGTATCTTTGCTATTTCTTGGTGTTATATCGAAATGCTTACGTTGAGCATCCACTACCCAGAAATGTGGGATGATTGCTGTACCGCGTTCACCTAAATAGTCTCCAATTAACCCTCCACTATGCATTGTCCAATCACTATGATAATCAAGGAACATCATCATGTTCTGAAAACACTCATTTGGCTTAGCATATTCAAACTTCATCGGTTTTACTTCAACAGATTTTACTTTTTCATCGTTTAACCAATTGACAAAAATACGTGTGGCTTTTTTCATTTACTTACCTTTCTATAACACTTCAATAGTGCCATCATCTCTACGTCTGTAGTCAGCTACAGCGTTGGTTAAGCGAATTTCGTCATTCAAGTGGTAATACGTCTTTTCAATTTGCGCCACGCTAGTGCCACACATATCTGCTATTTGTCTAAACGTTAAGCCACTCATAATACGCTGCGTAATCATAAAGTGACGCAAGCTGTAGGGTACTAAGTCACGTACTTCCCTATCTACAATATCTGCTAACTCAATCATCTTGTGCCAGTGGTATAGCAGCGTACGCTTGCTTAGTTCGTTCTCGTTATCCACTGTAAAGATTAGTTCGTCAGCACTTTTAGGCTTAGAGATTTCGCGTAAGCGTTCAAAGTACTGTCCATTACGACACAAGAAGGTACGACTTGTGCGCACTTTACTCGTCTCTGCGCGAACGTGGATACGCGCTAGCTTTTGTTCCTCGCCATTCACTTTGTGCTGTTCAATCTGCACGTCACTCCAACGTAGCTGTCGCTGTTCACCAACTCGTAAACCACTATTAGCTGCGATTAGAACGTAATGCTGCACGATTTTTCGCACTTTAAGTTCTGCATCATCTAGCTTGTTATGTTTGGCAGTGTAGGTACGCATAGCGCGATACAGTGCTTCGTATTCGTCATTAGTAAGTGTTGCACGACGAATAGCTTCATTGCCTTTATCCAAGCGTGGCAACTTCTTAAAGTCGAAGCCATCAATGTGTGTTTCACCATTCTTATGCAGCCACTTCATCAACGCATTAATTGTGCTTTGTTCGTTTTGCACAGTGACTTGTTTGACGTTCCCGTTGGTGGCTTTGTGGCGATGGTAGAAGTAGTTTTCGCAGTCAGTACGTTCTAGTTCTTTCAGCTTAGTATCTTTGCCAATGAAGCTAAGAAAGTGCTGTAGATGCGTTGCGATTGTTGTGTGTCGTCCTTTGACTATTTGTCCAAGTTCAACGTCACGCTGTCGAAAGCTAAGATACTTCTCCACACCTTCTTTTGTGGTTATGGAGAAGTATGATTTGCCTTGTTGTAGATTAGCGTAAATCTCTAAATACGCAGCTTTACCCTTTTCTATTGCAGTGGCTTCACTGCGTGTACGAAGGCTTTTACGTGCGTACTTGTTTTCTTTTGGTAACCACATGCGAAACTGCCAATACTCACCTCGCTTGTAGATACAAGCTTCGTCAAATATTGCTATTTCGCCTTCAGCAAATTGCTGTTTCTTCAGTGCCAAATCTTAGTCTCTAAGTTACTACGAGTTTCAGTAGTCACACGTTTGTGCAACATTTTGTGTAACTGTATGAAAAAAGACTAAGGAAATCAACGATTGATTTTTTAGTGTGAAAGTAATGTGTAAGTCAATAATACAATTAAATCAATAATTTACAATAGAAAAACTACTCCCACTCAATAGTGCCTGGTGGTTTTGAGGTAATGTCATATGTTACTCTATTAACACCACTTACCTCATTTATGATTCTTGTTGATGTATCAGAAAGAAAATTTTGATCAAATTTGAAATAATCAGCTGTCATGCCATCTACAGATGTTACAGCTCTTAATACACAAGCATAGTCGTAAGTTCGTTTATCGCCCATCACTCCCACAGACCTAGTAGGTAATAATACAGAAAAAGCCTGCCAAATTTCATTATAAAGATTATATTTTTTAATTTGGTCAATAAATATCTCATCAATGTTCTGTAAAATTTTAATTTTTTTTATTGTTACTTCTCCTGGACATCTTATAGCTAGCCCAGGGCCTGGAAATGGATGTCTTTTTATAAAAGTATTAGGTAAATTTAATTCATTTCCTAATTTTCTAACCTCATCTTTGAAAAGGTTTCTTAGAGGTTCAATTAATTTCAACCCCATTTTTTTAGGTAATCCGCCGACATTATGATGAGATTTTATAGTTACAGATGGACCATCGTTTACTGAAATACTCTCTATTACATCTGGATATAGTGTGCCTTGTGCTAAAAATTTTATATCATCCATTTTTTTTGCATAATCTTGAAAAACTTTTACAAACAAATTTCCTATGATTTTTCTTTTCTTTTCTGGACTTGTAATCCCTTTTAGCTTAGATAAGAATAGTTTGCTTTCATTAGCATATATTAAAGGTATTTTATAGTTGTCTTTAAACATTTTTAAAACTTCAAAATGTTCATTTTTTCTGAGCAATCCATGATTCACAAAAATACATGTTAAGTTATTTCCAATCGCTTTATGTAAAAGAATGGCCGTCACAGAGCTATCAACACCTCCTGAAAGTGCACAAATCACTTTATTATTTCCAATTTTTTTTCTTATGTTTTTGATAGCATCCTGATAAAACGATTGCATCGTCCAATCTCTTCTAAAACCAGAGATTTTTAAAAAATTATCTAATAAAATTTTTCCTTTGGGAGTATGATAAACCTCAGGATGAAACTGAACACCATAGAAATTTCTTTTTTCATCTGCAACGACTGCAAAAGGTGCATTTTTTGAAGTTGCTAACACTTTAAAATTTATTGCCATTTCACTTACGTGATCACCATGGCTCATCCATACTTCTTCAAAGTTCTTATCAAACCAACCATCTAACAATTTAGATTTTCTTTTTTGTTTAATGTAAGCTCTTCCAAATTCTGATTTTTTTTCTTTTGAATTAATTTTTCCACCTAATTGAAACATTAAAAGTTGTTGCCCATAACATATTCCTAAAATTGGAACACCAAGTTTATAAATGATTTTGGAAATTTTAGGACTATTTTTGTCTAGAACACTCCTCGGCCCACCAGAAAAAATAATAGCTTTTGGCGATAATTCTTTTAAAAGTTTTTGATTAATATTTTGAAAAGGGTGTATCTTAGAATATACGTTAAGTTCTCTTAGTCTTCTTGCAATTAATTGTGTTACTTGACTTCCAAAGTCAATAACAAGTAGACATTCATTAATGTCATCTTTAAGTGCTTTGTTTTGTTTAGTCATTGTCGATAATTAGGTGATTCTCTTGTAATCATAACATCATGTACATGACTCTCTTTTAACCCAGCATTTGTAATTTTTCTAAAAACACAATTTTTTTTCATGCTTTCTATATCAGCATTACCAGTATAACCCATAGCTGATTTCAACCCACCTACTAACTGATGAATGACATTTTCTATTGGGCCTTTGTAAGGAACTTGTCCTTCAATTCCTTCCGGTACTAATTTTAATTTTTCTATTTCTTCTTGAAAATATCTATCAGCTGAACCCCTTGCCATCGCTCCCAATGAACCCATTCCTCTATAAGATTTGTATGACCTTCCCTGATATAAGAAAACTTCACCAGGTGCTTCATCTGTTCCAGCAAAAAGTGATCCCACCATTGCCCCATTGGCTCCTGCCGCAATTGCTTTTGCTATATCTCCTGAATATTTAATTCCACCATCTGCAATAACAGGAATTTTATTTTGGTTAGCAATTTTACTACATTCCATGATAGCCGTAAGTTGAGGTAAACCTACGCCAGCAATCATTCTTGTAGTGCAAATTGAACCCGGACCAATACCGATTTTGACTACATCAGCTCCAGAATCTATAAGAGCTTTCGTTCCATCTGGAGTTGCAACATTACCCCCAAGAATATCTACAGAGTTACTAAATCTTGATAATTCTTTAATTGTATTTAATACCTTTTTACTATGTCCATGAGCTGTATCAACAACTAATAAGTCAACTCCAGATTCAATTAATTTTTCGGCTCTTTTTAAACCACTTAACCCTACCCCTATAGCTGCGGCAACTCTTAATCTTCCATCATTGTCTTTACAAGAATTTGGAAACTTTTGCGATTTTTCAATATCTTTTACTGTTATCAATCCGATACATTTATTTTTTTGATCAACAACAATTAACTTTTCAATCCTGTGCTTATGAAGTAATTCTTTAGCTTGATCAGGCGAAACATTTTTCTTAACAGTAACAACATTTTTTGTCATTAAACTTGTGACTTTTGCATTATGATTTTGTGAAAACCTTAAGTCTCTATTTGTTAAAATACCATTTAATTTTTTTGTAACACTATCAACAACTGGTATACCACTAATTTTATGCTTATCCATTAAAGCAAAAGCGTCTTCAATTGATCTTTCTGGAGAAATTGTAATTGGATTAATGACCATTCCTGATTCAAACTTTTTTACTTTTTCGACCTCTTTTGCTTGACTGTCTACTGAAAAATTTTTATGAATTACACCAATACCGCCTAATTGTGCAATTGCTATAGCAAGTTTATGTTCAGTAACTGTATCCATAGCAGAGGAGATAAGTGGAATGTTAAGTTGAATTTTTTTAGTAAGCTGAGTTTTTACATCAGCATCGCCAGGACCTATTGAGCTTTCTGCTGGCTGCAATAAAACATCATCAAAAGTTAGTGCTTCTTCAATCATAAAATTTAATAGGATATTTTGAACCTAATTTCAACCTTTAAAATCTAAGCAAACCGTATAACTTTCTACAGATTCTGGCCTGCTAGCGGGAGGCTTTATATTCTTTACGTAATTGAATTTTTTTTTCATGATATTTAACAATTCAGATTCAGATCCACCTTTAAAAGTTTTTACTAAAAATGTTCCATTTTTTTTTAAGTTTTTTAAAGTGAAATCAAGTGCTATTTCAATTAATTGTGTTGTTCTTAAATGATCTGTTTGCTTATGACCAATAACATTTGCTGCCATATCAGACAAAATTATATCTGGATAATCACCTAAAAAATCAATTAACTTATTGTCGATTTCAGTATCATTTACATCTCCTATAAATGTCTTAGATCCTAGAATTTTTTCAACAGGCAAAATATCAACACCTATCACCCTTACTTCATTTTCTGTTGAACGTACTTTTTGAACTGCAACTTGCAACCACCCACCTGGTGCACAACCTAGATCAATGACTTTTCTATTAGGCTTTAAAAAATTATACTTTTCATCAATTTGAAGTAGTTTAAACGCTGCCCTCGATTTGTAACCTAATTTATTTGCTTCAATAACATATGGATCATTAATTTGTCTTTTTATCCAATTTGTACTTGATAATTTACGCTTATTAGATTTTCTGATTTTTTGTTTTTTACCTCTATTTGAAGGTAATAAATTTTTAACAAAATTACTCATTGTCAAAACAAGTTTTTGTTCCAAGATGACAAGCAGGACCTATTTGTTTCACAGTTAGTAAAATTGTATCATTATCACAATCTGATTTTATTTTTTTGAGATATTGATAATTTCCACTCGTTTCACCCTTAACCCATAATTTATTTCTTGATCTAGAAAAATAAGTTACATTTTTAGTTTCAATTGTTAACCTTATAGACTCTTTATTCATCCATGCCATCATTAAAACATCTTTAGTCTCTGAACATTGCGCAATTGCAGGAATTAAACCAGATGAGTTAAAATTTAAATTTTCAATATCAAAGTTCATTTTTTTCTCTAATGTATTTTACTACCTTTTATTAACAATGATAGATCTTTTCCAATACCCATCATAGATGGAATTACAACTAAAACTAATATTGCTGTAATGCCTAAGCCAAATACAATAGTTGCAGCCATTGGTATAAGAAATTGTGCCTGTAGAGATTTTTCAAACATTAGAGCAGACAAGCCACCGATTGTTGTAAGTGAAGTAAGTAAAACTGGTCTAAGTCTATTTATAACTCCAGATATAACTGCCTGCTTAAATATCTCATAATTAATTGTATTTCCCTTAATCAATTCATCTAATCTTCTTTCAATTGTTGAAACTAATATTATTGAGTTGTTTACTACTATCCCAGCAAGAGCTAACAATGCGAACATAGAAAGAATTGACATAGTCAAATTTAAAAAATAATGCCCAAAAACTGCACCTATAAATGATAGAGGAATCATTATCATAATTGTAAATGGCCTTAACCATGATTTAAAAACCCAAGTTAAAACAATATAAATAATTATTAACCCAATTATTGAGCCAATAAACATATCTGCAAAAGTTTCTTTTTGCTCCAGGTCTTTTCCTGCAAAACGATAATCAAGATTATATTTTTTTGCTAATTCCACTAGTCCATTCTGTAATAAGAAGTTTCTTGCTTGTGTTGTATTAACTACAGAAGAGTTTAAATCACCTGATATGGTAACTTCTCTAAATCCATCTTGACGAGATATTGAAGAAAAAGGAATTTTATTTTCGATTACTGCTATTTCGTTCAACATTACAACATTATTTTTGGAACCAACTAACCTTAGATTTTCTAAATTGCCATTAATTACGTCATCTTGATCTAATTTAACTCTTACAATAACCTCTTCATCACCTCTAGGAAATGTTGAAACAATTTTCCCATTTATTGCTGTTCTAATTTGAGATCCTATTTCTGATATAGAAAAACCTAAGGCTCTACCTCTATTATTTAAAACAATTACTCTTTCTTGAACACCAACTTCAAAATTATCATTTACAGCACTTATGCTTGGAATTGTATTTACAATTTTCAACAAATCACTAGATGCATTTTTTAAAGTTTTTAAATCATTTCCTTTTAACCTTACATCAACATCTCTTCCTGGGGGCCCACCACGTGGAGCTCGAATAATAAGTTTATCTAACCCAGAAACTTTCTCTACATTTTCTTTCCAAACTTTAATAAATTCATTTGTTCTAACCTTTCTTTTGTCTGCAGTTATCAATTCAACTACCATCGAACCCTTAAGATAATTTCCCTTTTTATTAACTGTTTGATCAGTCGCAAATGAGGTTGATTTTCCAAAATTACTCATACTAAAATTGACTAACTTTGGATCATTTTTGAAATGTAGTTTTGTAAGTTGAAGACCTTTTTCTAAGCTATCAATCATTTCATAAGTTTGTTTCTTTTTTGATCCCGGAGACATTTCAAAATTTGCTATAATTAAGTCAGATTCTGGTGTAGGAAAAAAACTAAACTGTACCCTACTACTTTTCATCATTCCTATAGAAATAAAAAACATGCCAAAAACAGTTACCATAGTTAAATATCTATAGTCATAACAGTAAGTAATTATATTTTTAAAAATACCATCTTGAAAATTTTTAAACTTATTATCAAACCAAATTCTGAATTTTCCAGGAGAATAACTGCCTTTATCAAAATGAGCTAAATGTGCGGGTAAAACCAAAAAACATTCAATCAAACTTGCTATCAAAACAGCACAAATCACCATAGGAATTGCAATGATTATTTGACCTATTATTCCTTTAATTAAGAATAAAGGTAGGAACGCACCTACAGTAGTTAACATAGCACAAATTACTGGAGCAGACATTCTAGTTGCTGCTACTATGGGTGCATCATTGTAATTAAGATTTCTATTTTCTCTTAGATAATTTGAATGTTCGCCTACTACAATTGCATCGTCGACTACTATACCTAAAGCCATTATTAAGCCAAATAATGAAATCATATTTATTGACTGTCCAGAAAAAAACATGACACCAAATGTTGCTAAAAAAGCGATTGGTATACCCAGTGCTACCCATATAGCAGTTTTCCAAGCAAGAAATACAAATAAAACAATTAAAACAATAATTAATCCTGAAATTCCATTTTTTACTAATAAAGATATCCTCTCTTTAATTAGATTTGAGGCTGTATTATAAGTCATTACCTCTATAAAATTGGACTTCTCTTTCTTAAATTTTATTAATTCTTCTTCAACGATTGCTGCAGTATTAAGAGCATCACTTGTTTTACTTCTACGAACTGAAATTTCTACAGCTGGATTTCCATTCACATATTGTAATATACTTGAATCATCATAAGTTTCCTGAATTTCTGCAATATCTTTTAAAATTATTTTTCCACCATCATTAAAACTTTTAATTTGCAGATTTTCAAAATGTTCTACTAACGTTTTATCACCTGAAGTTCTAATACGTAATGAACCATCTGCAAAACTTCCTCCAGGAATATCTTTAGATTCTACAGAAATCAATTTTGAAATTTCATTTAAAGATAATTTAAATTTTGATATCTCACTTTGTGGAATCTGAATGAGTATCTCTTCATCTGGCAACCCAATTAAATCAACTTTATCAACTCCAGCATTTAATAACTTTTCTTTAAATGTTTTTGCTTCGCTTCTTAATTGGGATAAATCTAGATCACCTGACAAAACTATTCTAGTAACCGTGTCATAAAACTCTGCTTTAGTAATTTTAGGTTTTTTTGTGTCATCGGGAAAATCAATTCTTGAAATTGCGTTTTCCACATCAGACATTGCTTTCTGCATATCTGTGCCAAAGTTAAATTCTATTATTGAATAACCAAGCCCTTCAACAGATTTAGATTTCACTTTTTTAACACCGGATATTGGACGTAAGTCAGGTTCTAATAATTGAACAATATTGTTATCAACTTCTTCTGCAGTTGCACCAGGCCATTCAACGGAAACTGATATTGTTTCAACATCAAAATTTGGAAAAAATTGTCTATTTAATTTATTTATTGACAAAAAACCAGCTAGTAACATTAAAAACATAATTATATTTGCTGCAGTTTTGTGTTTAACAAAAAAAGCTAAAATTGAAGATTTAGGAAATTTAATCAAATTTTACTCGTTTAAAAATTAGTATTGTTTTATTTTGGTTCCTTCAACATTTGAAGAAAATCTATTCAAAATTATTTCTAATCCATCCAAATTATCATTCTTTAATAAATAATATCCTGTATTAGAATGAAGAACATTTACTTTAATTTTTTTTGCTCTTCCGTTTTTAATTACAAATATAAATTGTTTATTAAACAAAGCTGACTCAGGAATTTTTATAACTGACTCAAATTTTTCTAATGGGTATATAATTTTGACAAAGCTATCAAGGGGAATTAAATCATTATTATCATCACTAAATTTTGCAAATATTTTACCTCCTCCACTGTCATCATGAATTATACCTTGAAACCTAGTTATAATTGCAATTTTTCTAACCAATTTTTCACTACCTGTTTCCCAATAGACTTCAATTTTTTTTCCAATTAATTTTTCTGATATAGAAAAAATTTTTGCAGGTACAATAAATTCAATTTCAACATGATCTAGGGATCTAAAAGTTCCCAACATTGAATTACTTGAAACAAGCAAACCTTCGTGAGCATTAACATTTGATATAATTCCATTGCTTTTTGCAATTAATGTTGCGTCCTTCAAATCTTTTTTTGCTAACCCAAGATTTATTTTTGAATTATTTAACATTTGTTGACTTTTTGAATATTTAATTAACTCTTCATCATAAACAGATGGACTAATAACTTTTTTTTCAAGCATTATTTTATTTCTATCTAGTTGTTTTTTTCTCAATTTAATTTGTTTTGCTAATTCTTTAATATCTGTTTGAAGTCTCTTAACAATTAATAGAAATTTTTCTTCGTCTAATTTACCTAAAATCTCACCCATTTTAACCTTTCCACCATTGACAAATTTTTCTGATAAATAAGAAATTGTTCCTGACACTCCAAAACTTAGATTACCTATCCTTTGGGTTTTTACTCGTCCAAAAGCTGAAAGAAAAGGCTCATGATCTTGAACTTTTGCTATTAATGAATTAACAGCTATTTCATTTTCTTTTTGAACTTTTACCTTAGGTACTGGTTTTGTCATTTGCAAATATGAATTAATTATAAAAATAATGATTAGTACAACAATAATGATTATTATTTTAAATGTATTTTTTTTAAGCCAATAAAGCATCAATAAAGTCCTAATTTGCTCAGTTCATTGTTAAATTCATCATTAAATCCATCATCGGTTAAGTCAGGTGGAACATCTTTATTTTCATAATACCTCCAACCTTGAAAAGGTTTCATTGGAGTAGGTCTTACCTTAATTATTTTATTTTCAAGTAAAATGGCAGCAAAAAATTTATTATTGTCTCCAATTATTTGTTTAATATTTAAAATCTTTTGCCTTACTAAAACTCTTCTGTTAATGACCCAAAACAAAGATCCTCCATTACACAATTCTTCTGATCTTTTTGGTTTGTTCCTTGTAATGTGAATAAGTTCGCCATTTTTTTCTATATTGAACTTTAATCTCATTTCAAGATCTTCAATTGATCTCATGCCCACTGCCAATTTTTTTAGATTCACTATACTCATTTTTTTTCACTGACAATATATATAATCAATCTACAAAATTACCCAAGCTGCAAGACCTAAAAATGTAAAAAAACCTATCACATCTGTTGCAGTAGTAAGCAAAACTGTGCTTGATATTGCCGGATCAATTCTAAACTTATATAAAGAAAGAGGTATCAATGTTCCTAAAACACCTGCAAACAAAAGATTTATTATCATAGATGCAGACATAATTATTGCGATTTTAAAATCATTAAACCAAAGAAAAGCCAAGATAGAAGAAAATATTGCAAAAAGAACACCATTAAACATTCCAACCCATGACTCTCTTAATACAAATCTTTGTAAATTAATGTAACTTAACTGCCTAGTAGCCAAAGCTCTTACAGCTACAGTTACAGTTTGGGTGCCAGCATTACCACCCATTGAAGCTACTATTGGCATCAAAACAGCTAATGCTACAATTTTTTCAATTTCTTCTTGAAATAACCCGATAACCATAGAGGCTATTATAGCAGTTACTAAATTTATTGATAACCAAGAAAACCTATCTTTTAATGTTTTATATATAGATGTGCGTATAGAGCCATCGCTAACTCCTCCTAACCCAAAAAAATCTTCTTCGGCTTCTTCATTGATAACATCAACAATATCATCAAATATTATTACACCAATAATTCTATTTGCTTTGTCTGTGACAGCCAAGTCGACAAGAGCATATTGCTGAAATAACAAAGCTATTTCTTCTTGGTCTAGCTCAACATCAACTGATTGGAAATTATTGTTCATTATATCTTTTAATCTAATAGACCTTTTATTTGAAAGTAATTTACTAAGAGATAATACCCCTAATAATCTTTGTCCTGGGTCGATTATAAATATTGAATAAAAATTTTCATCCTCAACAAATTCTTTATTCCTCATATAATCTATTGTTTGTCCAACAGTCCAAAACTCAGGAAAAGATAAAAACTCTCTCTGCATCAAACGTCCAGCAGAATTTTCTGGATATGTAAATGCTTCTTCAACAAGTATTCTGTCAGCTTTTGGTAATTTCTTAATGATTGTGTCTCTTTGATCTTCTTGAAGATTTTCTAAAATTTCGACTTCGTCATCAGTATTTAATTCTGGTAAAGCCTTGGCAATTGCATTAGGACCTATTCCTTTAATGACATCCTCTTGAACTGTATCTTCAAGATACACTAAAGTTTCCGGATCAAGTCTCTTTGATAATAGCCTTAAACAATTATCAAGTTGATCTTTTGAAAGCCTTTCAAGCATGTCTGCTTGATCAGCTGGATGTAACAAATCAAAAAGAAAAAGAAGTCTTTTTTTATGATTATTTTTAATACAGAATTTTATTTCTGTTTCTACTTCAGAGGTTAGTCCAAAAAGATTATTAATACTATCTTCTTTAGATGAATCTATTGTTGAAACATCATTTTCGTTTTGAACAGACATAACTCTCCTAAAAAAGATTTAAATCACATTGACTATTTCATTTCCTTAACTCTAAAAATTGTTAAAAAAAAGACAATCAGAATTTAAATATTTAATTCTTTAAATACTTTTCTAGCTATTCTCATTGAATCAATACCTGCAGGTGCACCACAATATACAGTAACTTGTAGAAAAATATCTTTTATTTGCTCTTTAGTCAGTCCATTATTTAAAGCACCTTTGATATGTAATTCTAACTCATGTGGTCTATTTAAAGCTGAAATCATTCCTAAGTTAATCATTGATCTTTCTTTATCTGACAATGCTTCTTTATTCCAAACTTCTCCCCATGCATATTCAGTAATTAATTTTTGAAGATCTGCTCCAAAATCGTCAGCTGTAGAAAGAGCCTTATCAACATATTCGTCACCAAGAACTTTTCTTCTTTTACTAAGGCCTTTATTAAACATTTCACTATTCATAATTTTCTCCTAAAAATATCCTTTAATAAATAAATTTATACCACATAAGAATAACGCTATGTGCGTAACATGATAAAATATTTTATCTGATAACTTTGAATTTAACCATTTGCCAAAAAAAATTCCAATGGGAATTATAGGAATTAACAAAATAGTTATAGCAATTGTCTCTAATGTAAATATATCTAATTCCCAAAAAAATGGGATTTTAGTAAAATTCACAAAAAAGAAATAAAAACTCATTATGCTTACAAAATTCTCTCTCTTTAATTTTAAGGGTAGTAAAAAAATATGGGCAGGTATTGCACCTGATAACGCAATAAAACTTGAAAAGCCTGATAACGAAGACCAAGCAACACCTTTCTTATAATTAACGTTCACTTTTGTTTCATTAGTGACCTTTTTTTTATATAGATTTTTAAAATATCTTAATGATGTGATTATGGCTAATGATGCAATTATATATAAGATGGTTTGATCATCTAAATATTTAAAAAAATACCAACCAGCGATTTGTCCAATGAACCCTCCAAGACACATTACTAAAATAATTTTATAAATTGGAAATTTTCGCCAAACATAAATTACCCATAAATCCATCAAAACAATAAGAGGTAAAAATACAGCTAAAACTATTTTTGCAGGAAGTATAAACAACATTATAGGCACACCCAATCCTCCTAAGCCTCCTCCAAACCCAGACTTAGATATAGCTACAACTGATACAGATAAAAATGCAATCAAATAAAATAAGATTGAATAATCAAAGTTAGAATAAGTTATAAATAAATTTTCTAAAAAAATTTCCATCATAAAAATTTATTTATATTTAATTTGTTTTATTTATTCTATATAAAAAAGTATGACCATAAGACCAATTAAGCAAACTTCAATTTCTCAACCAAAAATTGAGGGCGCAGGAGTTAAACTGAATAGAGTATTTGGATTTGGAGATACATCTCATTCAGATCCTTTTTTACTGCTAGATGATTTTAGAAATAATAAAAAAGAAGATTATATAAATGGTTTTCCGTGGCATCCCCATAGAGGAATAGAGACAATAACATATATTTTAAAAGGTAATGTTGAACACGGCGATAGTCTAGGAAATGTAGGAACTTTAAAAACTGGAGACGTTCAGTGGATGACTGCTGGCTCAGGTATTCTTCATCAAGAGATGCCAAAAGGGAATGAAAAAGGTGAAATGCATGGATTTCAATTATGGGCTAATCTTCCATCTTCATTAAAGATGACATCACCTAATTACCAAGATATTCCCTCTAATGAAATTATGGAAATTCATGATGATGATGGTTCAATAATTAGAATTATAATTGGAAATTACAGAGGATATTCTGGACCTGTAAAAGGAATATCATCTGACCCAATTTATTTAGATATTTTTATTCCAGCAAATAAAATTAAAACTATTCCTATTGAAGTTAATAAAAATGTACTTGCCTATATCTTTGAAGGTTCGGCAAATTTTGAATATGCATCAAAACCACAAGGAGTAATGGTTGAAAAAATGATTAATGGACAGGAAGTTAACATACAAGATATGACTGGAAACAGAACTTTGATTAATTTTGATAGAGGCGATGAAATTAAAATTAAAACCTCTAGTGATGGTGTTCGTTTCCTTCTTATTGGAGGTACACCTATACAAGAACCAGTTGCTTGGCACGGACCAATTGTTATGAATACAAATGAAGAATTAATGCAAGCAATGAAAGAACTCAACAATGGGACTTTTATTAAAAAATAATTAGGAGAATGACATGAAAGTTAGCGTGATAGGCACTGGTGCAATGGGATCTATTTATGGATCCTTTTTTGCTAAAAATAATTTTGATGTCTTATGTTATGATGTTTGGGATGAACATGTTGATGCCATAAACAATAAAGGTTTAAGAGTTTCTGGCATAAGTGGAGATCATACTGAAAAAAAAATTAGAGCAACAACCAATTTTAACGAACTCAAGGACAGAGACCTTTATATTATAGCTACAAAAGGTGACGCAGTTGGATCAGTAGCCTCAAAACTTGCTGACATTGATTTAAGTAGTGCTATTGTTTTGACAATACAAAATGGCTTAGGTGCAGCTGAAAGAATAGAAAAATTCATGCCAACTGAAAATGTTCTCTTAGGAGTTGCTCAGGGTTTTGGCGCATCAATCAAAGGTCCTGGTCATGCTCATCATAACGGAATGAGCATGATTAGAATAGGAGAAATAAACGGTGGTTTAACCGATAGATTGACAACAATAGTTAATGCCTGGGAAGAAGCGGGTTTTACTTCTAAAGGATTTGAAGATATTCAACAATTAATTTGGGAAAAATTTATTTGTAATGTAGCTTATAGTGGACCTTGTTCTGTTTTTAAAAAAACCATTGGTGAAATTTTAAATGATAATGACATGGCAGAAGTATCAATTCAATGTGCACTTGAAGCAAGAAAATTAGGTGATATTAAAAAAATTAATTTTTCATTTGATAATACTGAAAAATATATTATCGATTTTGGAAATAAAATGCCTTTATCTAAACCTTCAATGCTTCAAGATGTTGAAGCAAAAAGAAAATGCGAACTTAGCTCCATCAATGGAATGGTTGTAACTTTAGGAAAAGAGTTAAATGTTAAAACACCTTACAATTCGGTTGTTAGTAAAATCATTTCAGCAAGAGAAAAAGAATATTTACAGTAAAAAATACTATGGATAAAATCGAGCTAATTGGTAAGCCGAATTACAAAAAATTAACTGAAGACTATAATTTTTTTAGGCTTTTTAAAAAAATTGAAAAAAAATTTGATACTTGTTTTCTCTTTGAATCGCTTGGGGAAGAAAGTTATATTTCAAGATATCATATTTTAGGATTTGACCCTAAATACATAATTTATCCAACTCATGAAAATCTAATTATAGAAAATAAAAATGGTAAGATTGATAAAATACAATGTAAAAACCCTTACTATAAAATTAGAGATGTAATCCCGAGTAATATTATTTCAAAAAAATATGCTGGAGGATTAATCGGTTACTTAGGTTATGATTGCGTTAATTATTTTGAACCAAGTTTAAGTATAAAAAATAATAATGACTTCGAATCATTTAAATTTGGAGTTTTTTTAGATGGCCTTGTATATGATCAAGTTACAGGTGAGATATTTTACTATTATTATGATGAAGACAGATTTGATCTGATTGAAAAAATTTTAAATGAAAACTTTGAAGATAATTCAAAATTGTCTTGTAGCTTTCTAAACAACTCAATGACTAATGATGAACATAAGAAACATGTACAACAAGTTAAAGAAAAAATCATTGATGGCTATATATTTCAATGTGAAGTTGGATTTAAAAGTTTTTATGAAGTGAATGGAGACACTACTAAAATTTATGAAAAACTTAGAATTGTTAATCCATCTCCACATATGTATTATCTGAAATTTAAAGATCAAAAAATTATTGGTGCTTCTCCTGAACTTTTATTTAGATTAAAAAATGGCGAAATGGAAACCTATCCATTAGCGGGAACAACTAAAAGAGGGAAGAATTCACGAGAGGATACCCAGCTTGCACGTGAATTGCTCAATGACCCTAAAGAGATTGCAGAGCATAACATGCTTGTTGATCTCCATAGAAATGATATCGGAAAAGTTGCTAAGTTTGGAACTGTAAAAGTTAGAAATTTAATGGATATAAAACGTTATTCTCATGTTCAACATATATCTTCTGAAATTGTTGGAATTATTGATGATAAAAATGATATGTTTTCAGCATTAGCATCAAATTTTCCAGCTGGAACTTTAACTGGTGCACCAAAAATTGAAGCCATGAAGATTATCAATGAAATTGAAACTTCTGGTCGAGGTCCATATGGAGGTGCCATTGGTCAATTTGGTTTCAATGGTGATTGTACTTTTGCAATTCCTATAAGATCAATTTTCATTAAAGGAAAAAATGGTTTTATTCAAACATGTGGTGGTATAGTCCATGATTCTATTCCTGAAAATGAACTACTTGAAATTGAAAGAAAACTTGCTGCAATGAAATCAGTTCTAGAGAGTTTTTAACATGAAAGTATTAATAATTGATAATTATGATTCATTCACTTTTAATCTTTATCAACTCACTGGTGAAGTTTTGTATGAAGAATTTTCTAATGAGATAAACAGCATTATTGTAATAAGAAATGATGAAGTTAGTTTATCTGAAATTAAAAAAAATAATTTCGATAAAATAATTATTTCACCAGGTCCTGGATCACCAGTTGATGACAGTTATTTTGGAATTTGTAAAGAAGTAATAAAAGAACTTGGAAATGAAAATATTCCTATTTTAGGGATATGTCTTGGAATGCAAGGAATAGTTCATGTTTTAGGAGGTGAAATTATACATGCTAAATCTCCGATGCATGGAAAATCTTCTTTTCTAATTCACAATGAAGAGGGAATTCATGCTGAGATTCCTCAAAGAATTGAAATCATGAGATATCATTCATTAATTGTCGATTGTTTAAAACTACCCAAAAGTTTAAAAGTCACTGCTTTTTGTAAAAACGAAGACAGTTACTTCACATTAAAAGATTTTAACCCAAATGAAGATGAAATCATGGCAGTTGAACATGAGAGTAAACCAATTTTTGGAATTCAGTATCATCCAGAGTCTTTTGCAACAGAAGGTGGAAAAAAAATAATTTTAAATTTTCTAAAATTAACTTAAAATTTCAATATGAAAACTAAATCAATAAGAATATATGAACAGGGTTCATATGATGTTTTAAAAATTGAAGAAACAAATATACCAATCCTAAAATCAAATGAAGTGTTAATCAAACATCATTATTTAGGTCTAAATTACATAGATATAAATCAAAGAAATGGCTCTTATAAAATTAAAGAGTTACCAACCAATGTTGGTATGGAAGCTTCAGGTATAATCGAAGAAGTGGGAAAGGATGTTAAAAGATTTAAAGTTGGTGATAAAATTACACATTGTATGAATTTAGGTTCATTCACTGAATATTTTGTTCTAAATGAAAATCGTCTGGTTAAACTTAAAAACAATATTGATTTAAAACTTGCTGCTGCATCAACATTACAAGGTTTGACTGTTCAATATTTAACTCAAAAATCATGGGAAGTAAAAAATCAAGATTATGTTCTTATTCATGCCGCCTCTGGAGGAGTAGGGCAAATTTTAACGCAATGGTCTAAAATTATAGGAGCAACTGTAATAGGAACAGTTGGAAATGATTATAAAGCTTCAATTGCAAAAAATAATGGTTGTGATTTTGTGATAAATTATTCAAATGAAAACTTTGACAGTAAAGTAAAAGAATATACTAATAACTATGGTGCTGATGTAATTTATGATGCCGTAGGAAAAGATACTTTTGAAAAAGGATTAAAGTGCCTTGCAAAGCGTGGACGAATAGTCAGTTATGGAATATCCTCTGGTAAAATTGATCCAATAGATATCAATAAGTTAAGACCAATATCTGCGTCAATTGCTACTGGGGGTCTTCTTGAATATACAAAAAATATAGATGAATATCAAAAAAATGCTAATGATTTATTTGATCTTGTTCATGAATCAAAAATTAAAATTCAAATACATAAAGAATATAACTTTGATGAAATTCAAAAAGCGCATATTGAACTTGAACAAAGAAAAAGCGTTGGTAAAATTATAATCAATTTGAGATAGTGAATTAATGTTAAAACTTGGAATTTTTATGATGCCAATACATCCAGCTAATAAAAATTTAGTTGATTGTTTAGAAGAAGATAGAAATCTAGTGATAAAGGCAGATAAATTAAATTATTCTGAAGCTTGGATGGGAGAACATTATAGCTCCTCAGGTGAACCAGTACCATCACCATTTATATTTAATGCAAGTTTAATTTCAGAAACAAAACAAATTAAGTTTGGAACAGGTGTTATTTCACTTCCTCAACAACATCCAGCTATTTTAGCTGGACATGCAGCTTTATTTGATAATCTATCAAAAGGAAGATTTTTGTTTGGTGTAGGAGCAGGAGGATTAGTAAGTGACTGGGAACTTTTTGATAATCTTGATGGAAAAACAAGGGCTCTTACAATGCTAGACAGCATAGATGCAATTTTAAGTATATGGAACAGTAATGAAGCACTCAATTATAAGAGTGATTTTATAAACTTTAAAGTTGAAAATAACTATATTCCAGAACTTGGAATTGGAACATTTATAAAACCATTTCAAAAACCTCATCCACCTATCGCAGTTTCTCTAAAAAATGCAAATTCAATGACAGCTAAATTTGCTGGTAAAAAGGGATGGATTCCTATTTCTGGAAATTTTGTTCCTGCTGAAGATATTGCAACGCACTGGCCAACATATCTTGAAGGCGCTAGAGAAAGTGGAAAAAAAGGTGATTATGATTCATGGAGAGTTGGAAGAAGTGTTCTTATCACTGAAACATCACAACAAGCTAACGAAATCTTAAATGACCCTGAAGGTATTTTTACAGACTATTTTTTATACCTAAATACTGTAGGAAAACTTGCTTCAGGAATTTCAAAAAATGAAATCAATATTGAAGAAGAAAAACAAGCGTCAATTCTAAAGGCAAAGGATTTGATAATTATTGGCACTGAAAAAGAAGTTTTAGACAAACTTATAAACTTTATTGATATTGTTGGACCTTTTGGAACATTACTTCTTACCGGTCATGATCATTATGGTTGGAAAGAATTATGGTCTAATACATTATTGCAAATGTCTGAAAATATTAGGCCTAAATTAGATAACTACATTAAAAATCTAAAAACTCTCCAAGCGGCTGAATAATTTTATTTTGGCATAATTTCTTGAAATGGAAATTTGTAGGTTTTTAAAGTAAACTCATTATTTCTAGAACGCTTATCTCTATCACCTTCTTTTTTTGGAATTACTTCACCCATTTGAGGAATACCAAATTGTTCTTGATTTCTTCTAGCCTGATCTAAACTATCTTCGTTTTCTTCAGTCCATGGAAATTTGTATAATCTATTTTCTTTATTTTGAAGTGCCCATAATATAATCCATCTTTCACCTTTTTCGTAAATTACACTATGATACTGGTAAACAAATTTTGAAGGAGGTCTCTCATAAAGTGGTTTTCCAATAAATTCATAATTTGTTATGAAACTTATATATATTGATAAAAATATAATTGGAACAGTTACAAAATATTGCCATCTTTTTTTAATAAAAAAAGGAAGACAACAAATAGCTCCAGCAAATGCCCATATTAACATTAACTGCCCGCCACTAATTGAAAAATCTAACAATTAGGCACCCTCTTTCCTAATAATTTCATCTTTAATTATCAATTCTTCAGTTGGTTTAACATGAACACTTTGATTATAATCTATTCTAAATGTCATTGCAGGCAATTCTTGTCCCTCTTGACTGAAAAAAAGTTTTTTGTGGAACTCTTCTCTATAAGGGTTAATTTTTATAAGCTTTACAGATGCATGAATTAAGGGTGCAGGATTTTTTCTAGCATTGTAGAAGTGAACTGTAACAAGGTAAGATCTAGGATCATTAGTCCTAATAGCAACAGTTTCTCTATTTTCTTTTAAATAAACTAATTTACCATCAGCATCATAATAAGTGTCATTAATCGTACCCAAATCATCTCTCTCTAGATGAATTAAAGCATCATCTGGTCGTCTAAAACTAACAACATGTCCTAAATTATCTTTTACCCACAAATCTAAATCATAAGGTTTCTCACCATCCCATTCTAATATTATAAAGTATTCTGCTTTAGGTTTAATTGTTTCTTTTTTTGCTACTGGATTTATTAACATGAAAGCTAACATGAACAAAAAAACAAATCCTATAAGAAGATTAAATAATAAATCTATAAATCCAAAAGATGATCTATATCTTGGGTCATTCATGGTTGTTATTCTCTAAGATTACCATTTGTATTTTTGTTAATACACTTGATACAAGACCAACGAGAGTAGTACACAAAGCTGTACTCATTCCTAAAGACATATCTGTAATAACTTCTTGAACATTCTCAACATTTTTAACATCAAGATTATCAAAAGCTGAACTTAACATTAAAAGAAAACCAGCAACGGTTCCAATCAAACCTAAAGTAACCATGGTTTCAGAAGAAAACCAAACATAGTTAGACAGAACATTTCTATTAGATAGGTTTTTGTAGCTTAAAACACCTACAGTTAAAGTAGCTCCGATAAATACAATTATTATTAAAAAACTTATTTTTGTTTGATCTGCATCATAAAGTGCTTCAAACCAGTTAAAAGTATATATAAAAAAGGATGCAAAAGAAATGGTAACAACTTGTATCCACCACAATAAAAATGGTTTTGTTATTTTCATTAAATTCTCCTTATCATCATATACATTACAACATCTAACAGTCCAATTAAACAAGCGTTAAAATAATTTCAAAGTGAGTATATTAAATTTTGATTAATATTTTCCCAAATACTATTGTTTCTAAATTAGAAATAATATATTTAATATTTATAAATAGTTTCCAAAATAGAAATAATTATTTTCTATTTTTGTGTATTATCTTTTAAATAAGAAACAATTATATATTTAAAGTATTAAAAAGGAACAAATAATGACTAATAATAAATTTATAAATACTATAACTTCTATTTTCGAAAAAATTGCGATTAATAGAACAAGACAAGCTTTGGCATTCTTATCAGACAATGAGCTTGAAGCAATGGGAATTACTAGAACTTCTTTAGATACAGGCGATTTTTACAATTACAAAGAAGTTACAAATTTTCCAACTAAGAAGATAAGTAGAATTAAATCTACAAAAGCTGAAGCTGCTTAAATACAAAATTTTTTTCTAGATATATATTCCTCCTCCTCTTCTTATCTAGATTAAATACAAAAAGGGTGATTAATTTCACCCTTTTTTATTGCATTCAACATAAATAAATATAATTTTATTAAATGAATTCTATTATCAAATTGTTTGAAGTTTCATCAAATAGATCAAAAGGTTTCTTTTTAATAATATCTACATACTTCATTTTTTCAATTATGGAACTTATAGCTAAAGACTTAGGTCAACGTTATGATCCTCTTTATATTGTATTCACAAGATATGTATCACAGTTAATTTTTTTAATATTATTATTTAATAAAGATTTTAGTAAATTATTAAAATCAGACATGCCTAAATTACAACTAGGCAGAGGTGCTCTTTTAATGCTAACAACATGTTGTATGTTTGCTGGATTAGCAACTCTTCCTTTTGCAGATCACATAGCAATTTATATGATAGGACCAATATTGACTATGATCCTAGCAATTATTTTTTTAAAAGAAAAAGTTTCAAACAAACAAATATTTCTGATTATTATAGGTTTAGTTGGAGCTATAGTTATTGCAAATCCTGGTTCTAAAATTTTTAATCTATATATAATTTTTCCTTTTTTAGCAGCATTATTTTTTGCATTATTTACAATTTCAACAAAACACTTAAATAAAAATGATAAGTCATCCACTACTTTAATTTATACAGCAATTTCAGGATCTTTTTTAGCAATCCCTTTTGGGATTTATTTTTTTGAAATCCCTTCTTTTTTTGATCTTTGTTTAATGATACTTATGGGAGTCTTAGTTACTTTAGGACATTTTTTCTTTATTAAATCATTAACATATATAAACGCCTCAGTTGCTTCACCATTTGTAAATATAACCCTTATACTAGCTGCATTTTGGGGATATGTAATTTATAATGAAGTTCCAGAAAAATCAACAATTCTAGGATCTATACTGATAGTTGCTTCAGGATATTATCTTACAAAGTTAAAAAATATATCTAATTAATTATTTAATCCTGCATTAAATTTAAAACCAACATCTTCAAATTTTTTAGACAAATTTGATTCAATTTTTTCCATTTGATCTTTTGCAACTTTTGTAAAAGCTATATCGTTCATATCGTGAACACCTCCAGAAATTATAACTTGAAGCAACCCCTCTTCATCTGAAATATTTTTAAAAGATCTGCAAACACCAGGAGGAATTGAAATTGTGTCTAATTTATTTAATATAATTTCTTCTGACCCATCGTCATTCCAAGCAATTAAAAATTTACCTTTTAAAACTGTAAAAGTTTCAAAAGTAGCTTGATGATTATGTAAACCTGGCCCTTGATTAGGTGGACATTTAGCAATCGTCATTGTAATTCCAGCAGCTCCTGTTATCGGAGCATTTTTATTAATTGGCGTATTGTGTGAGTTATTCTCTAAGCCAATTATTGAAAGTAATTCTCTTGCATAAACAATATCTTTACCTTCTTGAGGAATATTTTTATCAAGTTGTATCGGCAAAGGCTTTAAGTCCTTAAAAACAGATACTCTTTTTAACATTTCTTCTTTTGAAATTTTAAGTGTCTTCATAAATTTACCTCCTAAAAAAATGTTCAAACCATTTTATAATTTCTTTTGGGTTTTCTTCTTGAATGTAATGGCCTCCATTTATACTACTTCCAACAACTTTATTAGTACAATATTTTCTCCAAGTTTCTAAAACATTGCCATCAGAAACTTCTGTATGACTTTTCTTACCCCACAAAACTAGCAAAGGACAATCAACGTGGTTATTATTTTCAAAATCCTTATTCTCCATATCTAAATCGCAAGTTGGTGAAGCTCTATAATCCTCACATGAAGCACATATAGTTTTCCAGTTAAAACATCTCACATATTCCTTAAATGTTTTTTTACAGAAATCTAAACCAACCCCAGGCTTTGATAATTTTTTTTTCATAAAATAGGAGGGTGAAACACTGCTCATTAACTTTTCAGGAAAATCATAAGGTTGCAACATAAAAACCCAGTGCCAATAAGCTATTGACCAATCTTTATTTACATGTTTCCATAAATGTCGATTTGGCAATATGTCAATGACTGCAGCTTTAGTTATATTATTTTTATAATCTAAACATAATCTATGAGTCACCCGGGCGCCTCTATCATGACCAGCCACGTAGAATTTATCGAACCCTAGTTTTCCCATGATAAATTTAAAGTCATCACCCATAGCTCTAAAAGAATAATTAATATGGTTTTCCCCACCTGCTTTTGGGCCTTCACTATCGCCATAACCACGAATATCCACGGCTACAATATAAAAATTTTTTATAAGATCTGGTAAAATCTTGTGCCATGTTAGTTGGCACATTGGGTTGCCATGAATTAGTAATAGAGGTGGACCATTCCCACCATGGCTTGTATAAATTTTTGACTTGCCAAAACCCCTATCGGGAACATTTATAAACTCAGACTTCAATTTTGGGTGTAGTTTCATTATTTAGTTGCATCTCCAGATTCAACTAAAATCAAATCAACTAATCCAGATCCATTTTTTCTAAACGATGAAGCTTTCTGATATTCTTTTGATGACCAACATCTTTTCCCATCCTCAAGTGAAAGGAATTCTATAATCACAAATCTATGGAATCGATCGGTGCCTTCTAGAACTTTAAAGTTACCACCACGGGCTAAGATTTTACCGTTATATTTTTCAATTATATCAGGAACTAAATCTGTATATTTTTTATAATTAACTTTATTTATAATTTTAGATCTAGCTACCCAATAGGCCTTCATACTTGAGTTTTAAGCCTTGCTTAACTTTACAGCTGATATTTTACCATTTTCACCAGTTTCAAGCTCATAAGTCAATTTGTCACCTTCATCTAAATTAAATAATCCAGCTTCCTTAACTGCTGAAATATGAACAAATACATCTTTTTCATTTTCAGTTTCAGGTTCTATAAAACCATAACCTTTTTTTTTGTTAAACCATTTTACTGTACCGTTAGGCATAAAAACTCCTTTATATGTTTATGCTAAACTTAAGACTAGTTTGAACAAAAACTTGAGCAAGTTAGTCTCATAGAGATATTCTCTATATAATTTAGTATATATTTAAAATATAAAATTAAACTTAAATATGCAATTTTTTTATATGTTTTTATGCTCTTAAACAACTTTTAATTTTCAAAACATCTGGGAACATTTTTTTTAACCTATACTCTGCCTCTTTATTTGATAAAGATGGTACAAATGCAACGCCACTAGA
This sequence comes from SAR116 cluster bacterium AG-426-A06, assembly GCA_003210115.1. GTDB lineage: Bacteria > Pseudomonadota > Alphaproteobacteria > Puniceispirillales > Marisalimonadaceae > TMED54. Next base: position 31,014 of record QCNM01000007.1, read on the forward strand.
ATGTTCTATTTCAAAACTTATGTCAGAATTATCTTCTCCTCTTACCAGGGAACACAATTCTGGAAGACTGAACTCTAACTTCCATAGAGGAACTTTTCTTGGATAACCTAGGTATCTGGTTGTATTAGAAGAATCAATTGTTAGTTTTTCAATAGTATTAATTTTTATAATTTCCATATAATAAGTAATGATATATAAATAATTAGTATATAATTAATTTTTAAGGATACAATGCTTTTAGATATTAGAACTTATAGATGCAAACCAGGAACTATAAAAAAACATTTAGAACTTTATGAAAAAATGGGAAAAAAGCCACAATCAAGAAATCTAGGACAACCCCTATTGTTTGCAGTATGTGAAACAGGTGATCCTAATGAGTATACTCATATTTGGGTTTATAAAAATGCAGATGACAGAGAAAAGAAGAGAGCGCAAATGTGGTTAGATCCAGATTGGATTAATTATACACAAGAAAGTGCTAAGTTAGAAGCATTAGAATCTCAAAAAAATAAGCTAGTAAAAACTGTTGATTTTTATGATTTTAAAAACCCTAATAACTGATTAAGCTGGTTTTGCAGATCTGTCGAGGTAATCATCTCTTCTACTTAAGAAAAAAGAATAACTATCAGGCAAAAAATCTTTAGAGTTAGATAAACCAAACTTCGTAGCTGCTTTATAAACCCATTGCGTGTCAGCAAGAAGTTCTCGTCCTATTGCTATTAAATCAGCTCTACCATTAGTTATTATGTCTTCAGCTTGATCTGGTTCAATTATTGCTCCAACTGCCATGGTATTAATATTTGCTTCTTTTTTAATTCTTTCTGAATAAGGCACTTGAAAGCCTGGAATAATTTTAGTTTTTGTTAAAACAGGTGAGCCTCCGATACCCCCTGAAGAACAGTCGATAATATCAACACCAGCTTTTTTAAGTTCTTTTGCGTAAGATATATTTTCTTCAAACTTTGTTCCATTTTCAGCACCATCTACAGAGGATAATCTAAAAAATAATGGAATATCATCAGGTAAAATTGACTTTATTATTTTTACAACCTCTAATCCAAAACGCATTCTATTTTCAAGGCTTCCTCCATAGTTATCAGTTCTTTTATTTGATAATGGAGAGAAAAATGAATGTAATAAATATCCATGCGCACCATGAATTTCTATCATATCAAAGCCAGCTTTAATAGATCTTATAGCTGAATTTTTAAAATCTTCTTTAACTCTATTGATATCGTCCAAACTCATTTCCAAAGGTGTTGGAGTATCAGCATTCACTGCAATAGCACTAGGTCCAATTGTCTGCCATTTACTTTCATCACCATCATTTGTTTCAATTGGTTTAGCTCCATCCCATGGTCTTAAAAAACTTGCTTTTCTACCTGCATGAGCCAATTGTATTCCGCTTCTACAATTATGTTCTCTAAAAATTTTGGTTATATTTTTTAATCCTTCAATATGGTCATCATTCCATAAACCTGTACAACCATAACCTATTCTACCTTCAGGTGAGACTGCTGTTGCTTCAATAAACGCGCCTCCCAAACCAGAGAAAGCAAATCTAGAATAATGTTGTAAATGCCATTCATCTATAAAACCATTATATGCTTTATACTGACACATTGGTGATAAAATAATTCTATTTCTAAAAATTTTATTATTTAGACTAAAAGCTGAAAATAAATTCGATTCTATCATATATCTAACCTTTACTTTTTAAATTTTTTAAACGTTCTTCAGCGCCTTTAACCAAAAAAGATAAATCTGATCCAGATAATATAAATTTCATTCCTAGATCGATGTATTCATGCATCAAAATCTCATCATAGACGCCACCCATTCCTGGTAAAATATTGTTATTGTTACAAGCTTGAATGACTTTTTTAAATGCTTCTTTTACATCATTGTGATTAAATTCACCTGGAATTCCCATTTCCATACATAGGTCATTTGTTCCTACTAGTAATACATCTATTCCAGAGACAGATGCAATTTCTTCTACATTTTTAATTGCTTTAGGTGTCTCCAGCATTACTACAATAATTATATCGTCGTTGATTATTTTGGACACTTCACCAACAGGATATTTTTTAAAATCTAACTGAGGCAGTAATCCTGTCATTGATCTATGGCCTTTTGGAGGGAAAAGACAATTAGAGACTAAACGTTCTGCTGTTTCTTTGTCGTCTACATGAGGAAAAACTATACCTTGTGAACCACAATCTAAAACTCTTGTTGCATGATGATGAGCAAAATCAGGCACTCTTACAATAGGAGTAATGCCAGTATCTTGTGCGGCCATAGAAATCTGAGTTGCCATGTCAATATCCATACTATTATGCTCTAAATCAATAAACAGCCAATCGTATCCACATGTTTTCATGATTTTTCCAATATCAACTGTTCGTGCTTGCCTAATACCAACACCAAAAGATATTTCTTTATTCAGTATTTTTGATTTTGTAATATTTTGAAGCTTCATCTCAATTCCTCCACAAAAAAAATCTTATACAGTTAAGCTTTCATATCAAGCAAATTTATTTAATATTTGCACGATTTTCATATTTTTAATAAAATTAATCTATGAAAGAGGAAAATAAAAATTCAGATAGTTTAATTTCTCTATTTGAAACTAAAAAATCCTTAACTATCACTTTACTAAGAGCCCGTGAATCTTTAATGATGTCATTCCGGCCGATGTTAGCAAAGCACAATTTTACTGAACAGCAATGGAGAGTCTTAAGAGTTTTAGGAGAAAGGGGACCCTGCGATGCAGGTCAATTAGCTACTGAAGCTTGTATTTTATCACCAAGTTTATCTAGGATCATTAATACACTTATCGAAAATAATTTCATCACAAAAAAAGAAGATAAATTAGATAAAAGAAAAATTATTCTTGAGATTTCAGATGAAGGTAAATTAAAACTAGAATCCATCAAACCTGAATATCTTGCGATTTTGAAATCAATTCAAAAAAGATATGGTGAGGATAAAATTAATAAAATACTTAACCTACTCACTGAGGTAATTGACTGGAGATCCAGATAAAAAATTAAAATTTTTCATCAAATCTTGTGCTTAACTTTTTCATTGAAGATTTAGTTACCTCACTTAAAAAAATTCCATTATTTAGAGCTTCTTGTCTTTTCGTTAAAGCTCGCTCTCCTGGAATATATATAGTTTTTCCAGGAATGGGTTTATTTGCTTTTGCTTTTGAAATAGTATACGACATTTGTTTTTTAAATTCATCTAACCCTGAGAAAAATTCAGGATCTATAATTTGTATAAAGGTTGATAAATTCATGCTTTTAGGATTATCTACTCTTCCAAATCCAGACAAACCTTGAGATAAGGCTTCAATTCCCAGTGCTAAGCCATATCCTTTATGCCCATACTCCATCCCTCCAACAGGAAGAACTGTTCCGCTTTTATCTCTAACTTCTAAAGGATCATTACTTGGAATTCCTTCAGATGTTAATAAGCAATTGAAATCAAATTTTTGTTTATTTGCAATTTTTTCTGCAATCATATTATTTGTTGTTATAGACGCACTTATATCAATAATTACGGGCAAATTATTTGTTGGGAAACCTATTGCCATTGGATTTGGAGTAAAAAGAGGTTCAGTGCCACCGAAAGGTGCAACTGTTGAATTTGAAGGAACAGAACTTTTTATAATTGCAATAAAACCTTCATCAACAATATTTTTTAAATATGCTGCAAGTGCTCCATTGTGATGACTATTTCCAATTGTTACAGTTGAGACACCAAAGTCTTTAGCTTTCTCAATTCCAATTTTTAATCCCTCTTGGGTAAGCCAAATTCCTGGTAGTAATTTTCCATCTATTCTTACATTTGATTTTTTTTCTGAAATTATTTTGTAATTTCCATTGACATTCATTATCCCTTTTTCAATATCACTAACATAGTTCGGTAAGAGTCTAACACCGTGCGTGCTATGTCCCATCATATCAGCTTCAACTAATATCTCAGAGGTAGCATGAGCTTTACCATAATCCATATTTAATTTTATTAAAATGTTTTTACAGAATTTTATTAAATTTTTTTTTTGCATAATTTTATTGGAAAAATATTAGTCTAATTTTTTATTAAATGGTTTTGTAGCTGCTATAAAAATACTTGAAACAATGAATATGACAGCAACTACATCAAAATTTGTTAAAAACACTCCCATGAAAAAATAATCTATTAAGATTGCTAAAACAGGAACCATCATAACAGAAATAGATGTAATATTAACTGAAAATTTTTGTAACACAGTAAAATAAGCCCAATAGGTATATGCACTTGAAAAAAATATTGCATAAAAAATTATTAGGTAATGAATATAATTAGGATTTCCAAAGTTATTTAAGTCAAAATAAAGAACAAAGGGAATTAATGGTAATACACCAATAAGTTGTTGCCAACCAGCTACCAACATACCATCTGATTTGAACCCACCATATTTAACTATCATAGTACCAATGCCCCAAGATAAACCTGCTGATAATGTTAAAAACAATCCTAAAATATTATCTAAAACACCGATTCCTATCGATAATGAAAAAATTCCAATCATTCCAAAAATTAAAGCAAGAGTTACTGATAAATTGATTTTTTCATAACCAATTAGTCCAGCTGATATTGTAGCCCAAACGGGCATAGTGTAGGCGAGAACAGCTGCCCTTCCTCCACCAA